>JAFBAK010000142.1 GCA_019247795.1 Hyphomicrobiales bacterium
TTGTTCCTGCGCTACCCCGAACCCTTGGTCCCGAGGCGGCGGCGCCTCGAGGTCAAGGAACGTCTCGACCGCGACGGCAATGTCGTCGAGCCGCTCGATCTCGACGCGGTGCGCCGTGCCGCTCGTCGCCTGAAGAAAGAAGGCGCCGAAGCCGTCGCAATCTGCTTCCTCCATTCCTACCGCAACCCCGCCCATGAGAGGGCCGCGGGCGAGGCGGTGCGCGCGCTCTATCCCGAAATCGCCGTCTCGCTTTCCTGCGATGTCGTTGCGGAGCTTTGGGAGTATCAGCGTCTCGTCACCACCTGCGCCAACGCCTTCGTGCAACCGCTCATGGACCGATATGTACGGCGTCTCGAGAGAGAGCTCTGGCAGCGTGGTTTTCGCGGTGCGCTTCATCTCATGCACTCGGCCGGAGGCCTGATGTCTCCCGAGAGCGCGAGGGCTTTTCCGATCCGGTTTTTGGAATCCGGGCCCGCGGGCGGCGGCTTGGCCACTGCCTTCTTCGGCCAGCTCGCCGGAAAGGCGGACGTGATCAGCTTCGACATGGGGGGCACCACGGCCAAGGCGTGCCTCATCGAGAACGGGCGTTGTGCCATTGCGGCCGAGATGGAAACGGCGCGCGTGCATCGTTTCAAGAAGGGTTCCGGCCTGCCGATCAAGGCGCCCGTCATCGACATGATCGAGATCGGCGCCGGCGGCGGTTCGATCGCCGCCATCGATGAAGTTGGCTTGCTGCGCGTCGGGCCGCGCTCGGCGGGCGCTGAGCCAGGACCTGCATGTTATGGTCGCGGCGGCACGGAGCCAACCGTCACCGATGCCAATCTTCTCCTTGGATACTACGATCCGAGCTTTTTTCTGGGTGGTCGCATGGCTCTCGATCGCGCAGCGGCCGAGCGCGCCCTCGGCAAGCTCGGCGAGAAGCTCGGGATTTCTGCCCTCGAGGTGGCGTCCGGCATTCATCGCACCGTCACCGAGAGCATGGCGGCGGCGGCGCGCATCCACATCGTGGAGAAAGGCAAAGACCCCCGCCGCTATGCCATGGTCGGATTCGGGGGAGCAGGCCCGGCCCATGCGGCGGAAGTGGCGCGCATCCTCGGCGTGCGCGAGGTGATGATTCCACCCGCCTCCGGCGCAGCCTCCGCCCTCGGGTTCTTGGCCGCACCTCTCTCTTTCGAGCAGGTGCGAAGCCATCCTCTCAGACTGGACGCGCCGGACGTGGCTCCGACGATCGAAGCCGTACTTCGCGAGCTCGAGCAGGAGACGCGAGCGCATCTTCTCGCGGCCGGTGTTGCCGAGAGCGATGTCGTCACGGAACGTTCGGCCGATATGCGCCTTCTCGGCCAGCTCCACGAAATCAACGTCGCCTTGCCTGATGACGAGATCACGCCTGCGAGCCTGCCGCAAATTCAGGCGGCCTTCGCCTCAGCCTATGCGGCGCGCTACACGAGCGTGCTCGAAGGAATGGAGGTGCAGCTCGTTTCGCTGCGCGTGCGTTGCCGCGGCAAGCTTCCGGACCTCACGGTGAGCCGACGCGATGCCGCAGCGTGCGGGGCGCCGCTCAAGGGCAGAAGGCCCGCGAACTTCGGGGACGCTCTCGTCGACACTCCGGTCTATGATCGCTACGCTCTCATGCCCGGCACAAGGCTCGTCGGCCCCGCAATTGTCGAAGAGCGCGAAGCGACGACGATCATCCCTCCTGGCGACGAGATGGCGGTCGATTTGTCCGGCACCTTGCGCCTCAGCGTTGCGGTCGCGACGCAAGCGGCAGCGCGCATAACGCCGGCCACACCTGTTTCCGAGGCGATGGCTCTGATCGAAAGCGATCCCGTGTCGCTCGAGATCATGTGGGCGCGCCTGATCACGGTGGTCGAGGAGATGTGGCACAGCATTCGCCGCACCGCCTTTTCGCTCATCGTTTCGGAAGCGCAGGATTTCGCCTGCGATCTCCTCGATCCGCAAGGTGAGAGCCTTGCGCACTCGCCACGCGCCATGCCGGTCTTCAACCTCACCCTTCCGCGAGCCGCGAAGGCGCTTTTGCAGAGGTTTCCTGCCGAGACACTCAAGCCCGGCGATGTGCTCATCACCAACGACCCTTGGCTTTGCGCCGGCCATCTCTTCGATATCGCCGTGGTGACGCCGGTTTTCCACGAAAAGCGCATCGTGGCGCTGATGGGCACGGTCGGGCATGTCGGCGATATCGGGGGCACGAAGGACAGCTTGCGCGCCCGCGAGATCTACGACGAGGGAGTGCAAATCCCGCCGATGATGCTCTTTCGGTCGGGCACGCCGAATGAGGATCTCCTCACGCTTCTGGCCGAGAATGTGCGAAAGCCGAAGGAGGTCCTGGGCGATATCCTCTCCTTCGTCTCGGCCAACCAGCTCGGCGTGGAGCGCCTCAAGCGCTTCATGGACGATTACGGAATGCACGACCTGCGCGCCCTCGCCGCCGTCGTGCAAAATCGGGCTGAGGCAGCGATGCGCGCCGCCATCCGGGCGCTTCCGAACGGCGTCTACGCATCGCAGGCCTTCAACAATCCGCTCGGCGAGAAGTTGACCTATCCGCTCAAGCTCACGGTTCACGACGAGGAGATCGAGCTCGATTTCGATGGGGCCCCTCGGGCGCAACCGAGAGGCGGGCTGAATTGCACGTTCAGCTACACGGCCGCCCACGCAACTTATCCGCTGAAATGCATGCTGAGCCCGCAAGTTCGCGGCAGTGCCGGCTGTTACCGACCGTTCACCGTCAAGGCGCCGCAAGGCTCGATCCTCAATTGCGACAGGCCCGCGAGCGTGAATTTGCGCACGCGAACCGGCTGGTATCTCGCTCCGAACATTTTTCGCGCCTTGGCGGCTGCAGCGCCCTCTCAGGTGCAGTCCCAAACGGGCCTTCCGCACGCGATCAGCATTTACGGTCGCGACAGCGCCGGGAATGTCTACGCCGACCATTTCTTCATGGGCGGCGGACAAGGCGCGTCGGAGCAAGGCGACGGCAAATCCGCGCTCCTTTATCCCACCTCCGCCGCCAACACCTCGATCGAGCTGATGGAGAGCCGCGCACCCGTGCTCGTGCTCGAGAAGACGCTGATCGTGGATTCGGGAGGAGCGGGCCGCGAGCGCGGCGGCCTTGGCACACGCGTCCGAATCCGCAAGCTTTACGATGATGGCTTGCCGACGCTCTTCTCCGTCTACCCCGAAGGCGTCGACATGGCGCCGGAAGGCCTTTTCGGCGGTGAGCCCGGCGGAGCCGCACGCGGCGTCGTTCTCGATCGCAACGGCAAGGTCGTGCATGATTGCGGCACCGGCGAGCTCGTGACCTTGACCACGACCGACCGTGTGGTGGAGGTTTGCCTGGCCGGGGGAGCTGGCTTCGGCGAGCCGCGCGAGCGGGTCAAAGCCCGTGTCGATGCGGATGTCGCCGATGGTTACGTCTCGGCGCGCGGTGCACGTCGCTACCTCGCCGGGCGAGCTTCCGCGGCCGCGGCCGAATGACAAAAGATTTTCGGTGCAACGATACGAGAGGTATCTCGAACCAGCATGTGAGCCGAACCTTGTGAGGAAGCGGCTCTTTGAAAGGGGCATCGACATGCAGAAAGCCGCGGCGACGACGACGCGACAACATCCCGCATTTTTCTCAGCCGCGAGCCTCGCGCTCATTGCTCCCCTTTGCGTTGTCGGTGCCATCATCGGCACGCAGCTCATCGTAACGCTCGGCATCACCACGAACACGTCGCTCATCGGCGCGCTCGCCGGCATGGCGCTCGGCCGGCTGCCGCTCGCCTATCTGGCGCGCTATAAGTCCGTGCATCTTCAGAACCTCGCGCAGAGCGCAATCTCGGCCGCGACGTTCGGTGCCGGCAATGCCTTGCTTTTGCCCGTCGGCATTCCCTTCGTCATGGGTCGGCCCGATCTCGTCGAGCCCATGCTGATCGGCGTCTTCCTCGCCATGCTCATGGACGGCTACATGCTCTACCGCATGTTCGATAGCGAGGTGTTCCCGGCCACGGGCGCTTGGCCACCCGGCGTCGCGGCGGCGGAGGCCATTCGGGCAGGCGACGAAGGTGGCCGCAAGCTCGGCGTCCTCGGGTTCGGCGTGCTCGTCGGCATCGTGGGCTCGCTCTTCAAGATCCCGATGTCGGCATTCGGCGTCGCCTTCATCGGCAACATCTGGGCCCTCCTCATGTTCGGCGTCGGCCTCTTGGTCCGCAGCTACTCCACCAACCTCTTCGGCGGGGAGATGTTTGCCACGATCCTTCCGGGTGGCGATCTCGCCAAGGCCTATGTTCCCCAAGGAGTCATGGTCGGCGCCGGTGTCGTCGCCCTGATCCAGGTTGTGCTCCTGATCCTGCGCCGGGACGCGGGCAAAGGAGAAATGCAAGAGCGTGTGGTGCGCGGCATCGCCGATGTGCGCCGCTCGCTCGGCCTCGGCAGCACCGCTTATGTGCTCATCGCGATCCTGCTCGCATTTCTGGGCGGGCTCTACACGCAGATGTCGCCCGCCTTCCTCGTCGCCTTCGTGGCTTATGCCGCCTTTGCGGCGCTTGCGCATGAAGTCATCGTCGGTCTTGCGGCGATGCATGCCGGCTGGTTCCCGGCATTCGGCGTCGCCGTGATCACCTTGGTGATCGGCATGCTGATCGGCTTTCCGGCGCCCGCGCTGACGCTTCTTGTCGGCTTCTCGGCGGCAACCGGTCCGGCTTTCGCGGATATGGGGTATGATCTCAAAGCGGGCTTCATCCTTCGCGGCTACGGACAGGATGCGCAACTCGAGCAGGAAGGCCGCAAGCAGCAGCTTTGGGCCGCCATGTTCGCCTTTGTCGTTGCCGGCATCGTGGTCGCCTTTTCGTATCGCTTCTATTTCGCCGCCAATCTCGTCGCACCGATCGACAAAGCTTATGCGGCAACGATCAAGGCCGGCGCCGCGCCAGGTGTGGCGCAAAGCCTTTTGATCTGGGCCATTCCGGGCGCCTTGCTGCAGTTCCTCGGCGGACCGAAGCGGCAAATGGGCGTGCTCTTGGCGACCGGCCTTCTCCTCGGCGGCCCCGCGGCAGGCTATGCCGTGCTCACCGGAATCGTGCTTCGCCTTCTTTGGACGCGATTCGCGAAGAAGGAGTGGCTCACCGACATGGAAGTGTTTGCGGCCGGCGTCATCGCGGGTGACGCGCTATCGAGCTTCTACGACATGGGATCGAAATACTTCGCGACGCGGAGCTGATTTGATGAAGCCCGGCTGAGCCGATAAAGGGCGCTTTGGCCTCAAGTCGTGCAATCCCGCGGCTACTGCGTTACCGTCCCCGTAACGCCCCAACTGTCCGACACGACATAGCCTTGCGGATATGGATCGTCCGGGTCGAGGAGATAGTTATAAAAGCCGGTGATCCAGGCGCGTCCTTCGATCGCCGGGATGATGCCTTTCCTGTCGCCGATCTTCGTCTCCGACACGATCCGGCCGTGAAAATGCGAGCCGATGATCGATTCATGTGTCATCGCGTCTCCCACCTTCATCAATCCCCTCGCCTGCAGCACGGCAAGCCGCGCCGAGGTTCCCGTCCCGGTCGGGCTCCTGTCGGAGCGGCCGGGCGCCACGATGCACGTGTTGCGCGTCACCTTGCCGACGCCAGCGAACGGCCTGTTGAATTGCACGATCGATACGCCGCTGATCCCCGGATTTTGCGGATGCACGACGCGAAGCTGCTCGCGCGCCGCGAGCCTGATGCGCTCGCCGAGGACCGCGAGATCGCGAGCCTCCGAAGGTTCGACGCGAAATCCGAGCTTCGTCGCATCGACGATGGCGTAGAACATGCCGCCATAGGCGACATCGAGCTCGATCGTTCCTTGGCCTTTAACCTCGAGCTTCGCATCGAGCTTGTCGACGAAGCTCGGCACGTTCTCGAACTCGACCGAGCGGCACCTTCCGGCTTTGCAGCGCGCCACAGCCTTGACCGGACCGGCCGGTGTGTCGACCCACACCACCGTTTCCGGCTCCTTCATCGTCACCATGCCGGTTTCCAGGAGCACGGTCACGGTGCAGATGAGGTTCGAACCTGACATCGGCACATATTCGGTCGGCTCCATGATGATCACGCCGACATCGCATTGCGGGTTGATCGGAGATGTCAGGATGTTGACATGGCGGCAAACGCTGCCGCGCGGCTCGCACAACAGAAAGCGGCGGATATGGTCGAAGTCTCGTTCCATCGCTCTCATGCGCTCGTACATGGATGCCCCTTTCGGAGGCAGGAAGCCGCCGATGACGACGTCGCCGACCTCACCTTCCGCATGGCAACCAACGACCGAGAGCATCGATCGGCTTTGCATGGTGAACCTCGCTTGAGCTGATTTCTGGAGCAATGTCTCGTGCGGGACGTGTTGCGGATCGCCGCGACCTCACCCCGATTTCCCGCGGCGACGGAATCAATAGGAGCGTGGTAATCCGAGCACATGCTCGGCGAGATAGGAGAGAATGAGATTCGTCGAGATCGGCGCCACTTGGTAAAGGCGGGTCTCGCGGAACTTGCGCTCCACGTCGAATTCTTCAGCGAAGCCGAAACCGCCATGCGTTTGCACGCAGGCATTCGCCGCATCCCAAGATGCGTCAGCCGCGAGCATCTTCGCCATGTTCGCCTCGGCGCCGCAATCGATGCCCACCTCGTAGCGGCGGGTCGCCTCGCGCACCATGAGCTCTGCCGCGCGCATGGCGGCGTAGGCCCTCGCAAGCGGAAATTGCACACCCTGGTTCTGACCGATCGGCCGGTTGAAGACGACACGTTCGCGAGCATAGGCGGCGGCCTTTTCGATGAACCATTTGGCATCGCCGATGCATTCGGCCGCAATGAGAATGCGCTCGGCGTTCATGCCGGAGAGAACATAGCGAAAGCCCCTTCCCTCTTCCCCGATCAGGTTGTCGGCGGGCACGCGCACATCATCGAAGAAAACCTCGGTGGTCGCGTGATTCATCATGGTGCGGATCGGGCGGATGCTGAGCCCCGCGGACTTCGCCGCCTGCATCTCGACGATGAAGACCGAGAGGCCGTCGGTGCGCTTTCTTCCGGCCTCCTTCGGGGCTGTTCGCGCGAGAAGGAGCATCAGATCGGAATGCTCGGCCCGGCTCGTCCAGATCTTTTGGCCGTTGATCACGTAATGATCGCCATCGCGCCGAGCGAATGTCTTGAGCGATCCCGTATCCGTGCCGCTCGTCGGCTCGGTGACGCCGAATGCCTGAAGACGAAGCTCACCCGAAGCGATGCGCGGCAGGTAGGCGCGCTTCTGCGCCTCGCTCCCGTGCCGAAGCAGGGTGCCCATGATGTACATCTGCGCGTGGCAGGCGGCGCCATTGCCGCCCGAATGTTGGATCTCTTCGAGGATCGCGGCCGCAGCCGACAAGGTGAGCCCCGCTCCCCCATGCTCCTCAGGGATGAGCGCCGCGAGGAAGCCCGCGCGCCCGAGCGCCGCGACGAATTCGGACGGGTAAGCCATCTCCCGATCGAGCTTGCGCCAATACTCGAGGGGGAAACCTTCGCAAAGCTTGCGCACCGATTCGCGGATCTCCCGGTGATCGAGATCTTCCACTTGTGCATGGGGCTTGTGCATCATCCGGAGAAACTAGCGTTGGTGCGACATTCGCGCAAAGATGAGTTTGTTCGATTCGGAGGATTGCGGTGGCTGTGTCGGGCAAAAGGGCAATGGGACGCGGCGCGCGCGCCCGCAAGGCCAGGGGGAGTGCGCGCAAGACGCTCGCGAGCGAGCCTCTGGATTGGCCGCAAGCCCTCTATGGCGCGCTCCGCAGCGCCGATGTTCGCCAAATGGCGTTCGTGCCGGATGCCGGCCATTCGAAGCTCATCGAGCTCTTCACCGCCGATCCGGATGTGATCTCGAATGTGCTCACGACCGAGGAGGAAGGCATCGCCATCGCAGCCGGGGCCTGGCTCGGCGGCATGCGCAGCGTGCTCCTGATGCAGTCGAGCGGGGTCGGCAACTGCATCAACATGCTGTCGCTCGCGACGATCTCGCGCTTTCCGTTGCTGATGCTGGTCACCATGCGCGGCGAATGGGCGGAGTTCAACCCGTGGCAAGTGCCGATGGGACGCGCGACGGAACCCGCCCTGAACGCCATCGGCGTTCGCACCTTTCGCGCAGAAACGCCGCAAGATCTTCTCGACATGGCAAGCTCGGCCGCGACTTTGGCCTACGAGGCCGATCAACAAGTCGCGGTGCTCATCTCGCAACGCATGCTCGGGCGAAAGAAATGGTGACCGCGATGACGAATTCGCGCGGGCTCGACCGGCGGGAAGCGGTGGCTGCGCTCTTGAAGGATCGTGGCGACATGCTGGTGATCACGGGCCTCGGCTCACCCGGCTATGACGTGCATGCCGCGAGCGATGATGATTCCACCTTCTATCTCTGGGGCGCCATGGGGGCGGCGGCGCTGATAGGGCTCGGTCTCGCGCAAGCAAGGCCGGATCGGAACGTCGTTGTCGTCACGGGGGACGGCGAGCAGCTCATGGGGCTCGGCGGCCTCGCAACGATCGCTGTCGCGAAGCCGAAGAACCTCGTGATCATCGTGATCGACAATGGTCATTTCGGCGAGACGGGCATGCAAAGAAGCCATACGGGCCTCGGACTCGACATCGCCAAGGTCGCTCAGGCTTGCGGCATCGAGGCGAGGGTCTTGCGCCGTCTCGATGAGATCGAGGCCGTTCGCGACACGCTGCGGCGCAGGTCGAAGGGGCCGCGTCTTTACGTGGTGAAGGTGAGAGCCGAGAACGTGCCGCGCTCGCTCCCTCCACGTGACGCCGTGCATCTGAAGAACCGTTTTCGAAGCCAGCTCGGGCTTCCGGTCACGTGATCGCGACCGCCTCTCCGGACATCCCGAATCTCATGCAGGAAGCACGCGCATCCGGCGACGCGCGCGCGCCGCAAGCAGATTCGCGACCACGAGCAGAAGGATCGACAGCGTCATCATGAGAGTGGCAGCCGCCGTGATCGCGGGGCTGAGTTGCTCGCGCAATCCGGTGAACATCTCGAGCGGCAATGTGCGTTGATCGGCACTCGCGAGGAATTGCACGACCACGACCTCGTCGAAGGAAGTGACGAAGGCGAAGGCGGCCCCGGAGAGAACACCGGGAAGGATGAGCGGCAGCATGATCCGAAAGAAGGCAAGCGCCGGCCGCGCGCCGGAAATCGCGGCGGCGCGCATCAAGTTCCGGTCGAAGCCTGTGAGGCTGGCGCCGACCGTGACCACGACGAACGGGCTTGCGAGCACCGTATGGGCGAGGATGATGCCACCGTAAGTGCTCGCAAGCCCGAGCGGCGCGTAAAAGAGATAGGCGCCGACCGCCGTCACGACGATCGGCACCACCAAAGGTGAGATCAGGAGAGGCATCACCATTTGGCGGGCCGGAAAGCGCGGGCTCGACAAGCCGATTGCGGCGAAAGTGCCGAGCGAAGTTGCGAGCATTGTCGTGCCGAATGCGACGATGAGGCTATTACCGATTGCGGCGCGCCAGCGTTCCGTCCCGAGAACGACCTCGTACCATCGCGTCGACAGGCCGGCGAGCGGGAAAGTGAAAAACGAGCCGCTGTTGAATGACAACGGGATCGGTATGAGAAGGGGCGTGACGAGATAGATCAGCACCATGGCGCACCATGCCCACAGCAATCCGACGCGAAGGCGCTCGCCGAGTGTGGGATAGGGCGACAACAGCATGGGCTATACCAGCTTGAACCGATCGAGCCCGAGGAATCGGGCAAAGGCCGCGTAAAGTAGCAAGGTGAAGGCGAGGAGCATGAAGCTCAGCGCAGCCGCCATCTCCCAATTAAGATCGACGTTCACGTAATTGGCGATGAAGTTGCTGATCAGCTGATCGCTCGCGCCGCCGATCAAGGCCGGGGTGATGTAATAGCCGAGGCACAGGATGAAGGTGAGAAGACATCCGGCCATCACGCCTGGCAAGGCCTGTGGGAGATAGACGCGACGAAATGCGGTGAGCGGCCTCGCGCCGAGCGAATGGGCAGCGCGCAATTGCGATGGAGAGATCGAGCGCATCACGCTGTAGATCGGGAGAAGAGTGAAGGGTAACTGGATATGCGTCATCGCGATGATGAGACCGAGGCGGCTATACATCAGCTCGAGCCTTTCGCTTGTGATGCCAAGTGCGATCAGCGCATCGTTCAGCAGGCCGAACTTCTGCAAGAGGACGGTCCAGGCAGCCGTCCGCACGAGGATCGAGGTCCAGAAGGGCAAAAGCACAAGCACCAGGACGAGATTGGCGCGCGCTAGCGGCAAATTGGAAATGAGGTAGGCGAGCGGAAAACCGAGCGCCAAGGTGGCGAGCGTGACCAGCGCCGCCACCATGAAGGTTCGTGCGAAGACGCGTAGGAACACGGCCTCACCGGCCGGCACGAAATCGAGGGAGCCGTTCACTCCCCAGCGCAGATCGAGCGCGCTCAGGAGATAAAAGGAAGTGAAGCCGTGCACGCCACCCCTGATCGTGGACCAAGTCTGCTTCTCGCCCCAGAAGGGAATTGCATCGATGAGCTCGGATCTGGACGGCGACGTTCCGCTCGCCAGCAATCGAGCCGTTTTCAGCACCTGGCTTCGCGCGCCTGAAAGTCGGCTGTTCAGGCTTTTGGCAAATTCGAACACCGTGCCTCTTGCCTGGTCCTCCTTGAGGTCGGCTTCGAGCGCTGCGAAGACTTCATCACCGGGTGGATCTTCGGTCGCGGCCTGGCGCAAGGTCTCGGCCGTGCGGGGAAGGGCGCGTGAGATCGACGGATCGTAAACGGCGCGAGAGAGCAGCGCGATGATCGGAATGCCGAAGCTTACGATGAGAAGAACCAGAAGCGGCGCCGCAAGCGCCAGCGCTCTTGTGCCCTCGTGGCGCGGCACGAGGCGCGATGACATGGCGCGCCACCCCCCATCGTTCACACCGGCGCGAGTCTCGGCGCCGCGAAGTAACCGCGACTCGCGCGTCACGAGTTGTGACCCGTGTTCGTTCACGTGATTACTGCGCCAGCCAGGCGTTGAATCGTTTCACCAGGTCTTCACCATGGTCTCCCCAGAACTCGACGTCGCCCACAAGGTAGGATTTCATGTGATCGGGCGCGGTCGGAAGCTTGGGCAGCACGTCCTTCGGAACAAAGCTCGTGGCATCGGACCGCACTGGCCCATAAGGAATGAAACGGCCAAGCTGAGCCGCGACCTCCGGGTCTGAGATATAAGCGAGGTATTTGTAGGCAAGGTCCGTATTTTTCGCGCCCTTGGGGATCGAGATCATGTCGTACTCGACGATCTGATCCTTCCAGACGATGGCGAACGGCTTCTTGTCCTGCTCGACAGCATTCTGGATGCGACCGTTCCATGCGGTCGTCATCACGACCTCGTGGGAAGCGAGAAGTTGTGGCGGTTGGGCTCCTGCGTCCCACCACACGACATCCTTCTTGATGCTGTCGAGCTTTCTGAAGGCGCGATCGATTCCGATCGGGGTCGCCAGCACCTTGTAGACGTCGGCTGCGGGAACGCCGTCCGCCATCAGGGCCCATTCGAGGTTCTGAGCCGGAAATTTGCGCATGCCGCGCTTACCGGGGAAGCGGGCGGTGTCGAAAATATCGAGCACCGAGGTCGGCGGGTCCTTGAGAACCATCGTGTCATAGCCGAGCACATCACCATAGACGTCAAGGCCCACGCCGCAATCGAGCGCCGTGCCGGGCAGAAACTTGGAACGATCGGCGATCTTCGCGTAATCGAGCCGCTGCAGGATACCCGCGTCACAACCCTGGAGAACCGTTGCAGTCTCCACGGTGACGAGGTCGACCGGCACATTGCCGGTTTCAATTATGGCTTTGATCTTGCCGAGGTCGCCGAGATACTCCTGCTCGTTGACTTTCACGCCGGTCTTCTTCGCGAAGGGTTCGAACCAGGCTTGCCGCTGCGCCGCTTGCCAGGCGCCGCCCGTTGCCATGATGGTCAATTCATCCGCCGCGAGAGCGGTCCTGCCGGAGCCAAGACCGAGCGCGGTTTCTGCGAGCATCGCCAAGACTGCAATTCTCAGACATCTCATAGTGACCTCCCAGGTCTCGTTGATCAGCTTCGAGGATTTGCGGGAAAGGCTCGGCAATCGGCCGGCGACCAGGAGAGCATCAATGGCGCTCCGGCGTGAAAGCTCTCGTCCGCGGGAACCTTCACCATGAGCTCTTGCCCATTCCCGAGCCGCACCAGCAGTCGTTGATGATCGCCGAGGTAGATGCGTCCCTCGACCTTCCCTTCCAGACGCGTGCTTTCATCGCTTGCGGCGTCGATCAGGCGGATCTGCTCGGGACGAATCGTCAGTTTGGCCTCATCCCCGAGCCTCATCGCACCGACGGGTGTCGCCTTGACATGCGAGGAGTCGCCGAGGCGCACGACACAGGTCGACTTCGACAGCTGCTCGACCGTGCCCTCGAGCGTGTTGTTCTCGCCGATGAAGTTCGCAACGAAGGCATCGGCCGGCTCTTTGTACAGGGCATCCGGTTTGCCGATCTGAGCCAGGGCGCCACTTTCGAAGACGGCTACCCGGTCCGACATGGTCAGAGCCTCGCTCTGATCATGCGTGACATATACGACGGTGACGCCGAGCTGATCATGGAGCTGTTTGAGCTCGATCTGCATGTGCTCGCGGAGCTTCTTGTCGAGCGCGCCCAACGGCTCGTCCATGAGGATGAGGCTCGGCTGGTAGACGAGCGCGCGAGCGAGCGCCACGCGCTGCTGCTGGCCTCCCGAAAGTTGCGCGGGCCGGCGATCGCCGAACATGTCGAGACGAACCATCTCGAGCGCGCGGCGTACACGGCTCGCGATGTCCGGCTTGGCGATCTTGCGGACCGAAAGTGGAAACGCGACGTTTTCCGCGACTGTCATGTGCGGAAAGAGCGCGTAGTTCTGGAACACCATCCCGATGTTGCGCTCATAGGGTGGAAGCCGATCAACCGACCGACCTTCAAGCATGATCGTTCCGCGTGTCGGGCGTTCGAAGCCCGCCAGCATATTGAGCGTTGTGGTCTTTCCTGATCCGGACGGGCCGAGGAATGTGAGGAATTCGCCGCGGCGAACTTCGAGATCGAGCCTGCGGACCGCGACGACATGGCCAGCATAAATTTTTTCGACCTCGATGAACTCCACGAGATTGACGGGTGATGCCGACGCCGCGCGCGAAAGATTCTGACCTTGCGGGCTCGCTGCGAGCGACGCGAAGGAGGTCAAAATCGTGCTCCCCTTGCCGGCTCGTGACCCTCACGCACCGCTGAAAACATCCATGTGTCTATGACAGCTTTCACCGGATCTCCCCATAATGGAGAACATTGTATGATCATACAATCATAATTGAGTGATCATACATCTAGGTGAAGGAGCCGTCAACTACGCCCGTCGGTCAGGACATCATGCTGCGGGGCGACGCGGAAATAATACAATAAAATTTGTATGACCACTCAAGTTGTCACCCTGGAAGCCCTATGTTACAGGCGACTTAACCAGGGGGCCGCATCGAGCATGCTTGAGAACTTGCATTTGCCGGCTGACGGCCAGCCGATGTACCGCCGCCTCGCTGACGCTATTGCCGAGCGCATCGCGAGCGGTGCGCTCAATGGCGGCGACAAGCTGCCCCCCCAGCGTGAGATCGCACGCGTGCTTGGAATCAATGTCACTACGGTCACGCGCGCTTTTTCGGCGTTGCAGCAAAGAGGGCTCGTCGAGGCGCGTCCTGGACGCGGCACGTCGGTGCTGCTCCGCGAGGCGCGAGAGGAAGCGGGGTTCCGATCAGCGCCGAGCGACGAGACGGGGCTCATTGACCTATCTGTCAATCGACCCGCTACGAGCGCTTATCTCGATGGTCTCGCTCCGCTGCTTCCCCGCCTCCCGAAGGACCGGCGTTATCCTGCTTTGCAGGATTATCATCCTCCCGAAGGTCCGCTTTGGGCGCGTACCGCCATTGCCGAATGGCTCGCCCCATATACGGGCAGCAAGGATGGCGGCCGAGTGGTATTGACCGATGGCGCTCAGCACGGCCTCTCGTGCCTCTTGACGGCGGTGGCGCAACGCGGCGACGTTATCGTGGCCGATGCCATCACATATCAAGGGATCGGCGCGCTTTGTCGTTCGCTCGGGCTTGATTTGCGTGGCATTGCAGGGGACCGCAACGGCATGCGGCCGGACGCCTTCGATGCTGCCTGCGCAACCTTGAGGCCGCGCGCGGTGTTTCTTGTGCCGAGCCTGCACAATCCCACCACCGTAACGCTTTCCGAAGAGCGTCGCCGCGCCATCGCTGCGATTGCGCGACGGCACAATGTCCTGATCATTGAAGACGATGTCTACCGTCCTCTCGTTGGCGAGGCGATCCCATCCTTCGCCGTGATCGAGCCCGAACTTACCGTATATGTGAGCTGTCTCTCGAAGTGCGTCGCTCCGGGATTGCGCCTCGGCTTCATCGTCGGACCGCGGGCCGTGATGGGCAATGTCGCCGCGGCCCTACGCGTCAGTTGCTGGAGCGTGAGCCCGTTGACCGCGCTCGTCACGACCATTCTTCTCGAGGAGGGTGTGGCGGACCAGCTCATCGCGCGCCAAAAGGAGGAGCTTCGTCAACGCCAGACCCTGCTTCGCGAAAAACTCGCGGGCTTCGACGTGCAAACTCATGAGACCTCGACGCACGCCTGGCTGCATTTGCCGGAACCCTGGCGCGGCGCGGCCTTCGCACGCGCCGGTCGACAACGAGGCGTCGGCGTCTTGCCGGCGGATGCCTTCGCGGTAGGTCGCGAGGTGCTTGCCCATGCGGTGCGGATCAATGTCGGGGCAGCTCGTTCGCAAGCCGATTTGCGGGCGGCGCTCGAGATCCTCGTGGATCTCATGAAGTTCGGCCATCTCGAAGTCACCGGCGTCGTGTGACGACCAGCCTGTTCCGAACTCGCGCCGGTGAGGCGCGTTCTTCTTTCAGCAATGGAGGATGAAGATGCCCGATCTGAAAGCGATCAAAGAACACATGGAAGTCATTGGCGCCGACGGGGTTCATGTCGGCACCGTGGACCATCTTGAGGGAAACCGGATCAAGCTCACCAGGAAGGATAGCGGCGAAGGCTCGCATAAAGGGCACCACCACTACATTTCCACAGAGCTGGTCGCCGGAATCGAAGGCAATAAGGTCCGCCTGTCGGCAAACGCCGATGTCGCGGTGAGCTTCGAAGAGGAAAGGAATTCAAAGCCGGCCTGAACGCGAATCAGTCCGGCTGCTGACGGCCTTCGGATTGCGGGCTGCCCTCTTGCTTGGATTGGGCTTCGCGCCTTTCGTCCTCGATCAGTTTTGAAAGGGACGGTTCATCCAGCTTGTGCAAGACTTCGGCAAGCGTCTGAGAATCGTCGCATCCTGCGGCGAAATCCTTGCCGTAAGCAATCCGCAGCGACTTGATCAGGGTATTGCCGTGCTTGCGGCTGATTTCGCCATTGGCGTCGCGATGCCTGGAATCAAGTCCGGATGGGCTCATCTCTGTCTCCTTCGGGTCGTGGTCTTTCGTCCTTGAATGATCTCGACCACGGCCTGGTTCCGGGAGCGCACCTCTGCTCGCAAATCGCTCAGCTGGGTTGTGGTACTCGGCTCTCTCGCTGACCCCGCCCGGCGGGCACCATTAGGGGTCAGTGAGCGTTGACAGTGGAGAACTTCAGGCTTGCACCCCAATGACCTTTCTCGATGCCTCGTCGGTTTCGCGTCTGCTTCGTGAGTTCGGCCGGCGCGTGGCCTTGCGTCCCGGCAACCCTTACCGGGCCAAAGCCTATGCGCGCGCAGCCGACAGCCTTCTCACGCTGAGCGTCCCACTTCGTGACGTCATCGCGCAAGACCGCTTGCAAGAAATTCCGGGTGTCGGGGAAGCCATTGCCGATATCATCACGCAATTGCACAAGACCGGCACGCATCCGACGCTCGAGGCCATGCGCGAGGAGGTACCCGAGAGCGTTCTCGAATTATTGAGCATTCCCGGTCTGCGGCCCGACAAGGTGCTCAAGCTTCACACCGATCTCGGCATCACTTCGCTCGCGGAGCTCGAGAGTGCCGCCCGCGCGGGGCGCCTGCGAAAAGTCAAAGGCCTCGGCGCCGCCCTCGAAAGCAAGATCCTCAAGGGCATCGACATGCGGCGCCATGCGCAAGGCTCGCGGCACCTGCACCGCGCCGCCGAGCTTTTACAGGCCGCAGAATGGCATTTGCGAGAGGCGAACGCCGCAATTGTGCGTGTCACGGCAGCCGGCGAATTTCGTCGCGGATGCGAATTGGTGAGAGAGCTTACGCTGGTCGCGGAGGTGAGAAGCTCGGGGAACGTTTCCCAGCGGATCACAGCAAGCGAAGAGCTCACCGTCCACCTGACCGATGCTCGCCATTATGGCGTGACGCTGTTGCATGCCACCGGCTCTTCCGCGCATCTCGACGAGCTTCGCGCCCTCGCCATGGAGAGGGATATGCTCCTCGAGGAAAGCGGTTTGCGCCGCGGCCGCAGGATCGTGGCGGCCGCGACCGAGGAGAAAATCTACGCGGCGCTTGGCTTGCCCCTGATCCCTCCCGAGCTGCGGGAAGGACGAGGCGAGATCGTTCGCGCGCTCGCAGGACGGCTTCCGGTCCTCGTGACCGACGAAGACATCCGCGGCATCTTGCATGCCCATACCGATCGCTCCGATGGCGCCGATACGCTCGAGGCCATGGCCGAAGCCACTCGGGCGCGCCGCTATGCGTATTTCGGGGTCGCGGATCATTCCAAGTCCGCCCATTACGCCGGAGGGCTGAGCGTCGAGGAAATCAAGGAGCAGCACGCAAAGATCGATGAACTCAACCGACATTACCGGGGAGGATTCCACGTGCTGAAGGGAATTGAATCTGACATCCTTCCGGACGGTTCGCTTGACTACCCAGAGGAGATCCTCGGCCAGTTCGATTTCGTGGTCGCAAGCGTGCATGGGCGCTTCAAGCTCGATCGCAAAGAACAGACCGAGCGCGTGCTGCGCGCCGTGGCCAATCCCCAGACGACCATCCTCGGCCATATGACAGGCCGTCAATTGCTTCGCCGCCCGGGCTACGACATCGACATCGAAAAAGTGCTTGCCGCTTGCGCCGAGCATGGTGTTGCGGTCGAGATCAATGCCAATCCCTGGCGCCTCGACCTCGATTGGCGTTGGCACGAAAAGGCGCTCGAGCTCGGCTGCATGATGAGCATCAACCCCGATGCCCATTCGACGCGCGAGCTCGACCTCACCCATTGGGGCGTGGAGATGGCGCGCAAGGGAGGCGTCCCGAAACAGCGCGTGCTGAATTGCTTCAGCTTCGATGAACTCGAGGCGCATCTGCGAAAGCGCAAAGCAAACCGGCGCAAGATGCGGCGCTCGCGGCCGGAGCTTACCGCGTGAGCGGTGTGCGGGTGATCGCAGTTTTCAAGAATTCGCAGGCGCAAATCGAGGTTTGCAAAGAATTCAGGTGAACATCCTCCCTTCGTCGCGCGTTGTGGGTGAGGCAGCTTACAACGGGTTGAGCTTTCTTTCGCGAATTCTTTGGGTTTCGAGTTGATAAAGGTGCAAAATGCCCGACTTCTCCGCACCTCTCATCGTCCTTATTCCTCACAACCTTGGTAGAGACGAGGCGGGTCGCCGTCTGCGCAACGGGATCGGTCGGCTCCAGGAAAGCTTCGCGGGCAAGCTCTCCGTCATCGAGGAAACCTGGACCGGCGATCATCTCGACTTTCACGTAACCGTCCTTGGTCAATCGACGAACGGAACCATCGACGTGGCCGACGACAACGTTCGATTGGCGGTCCAGCTTCCTCGATTTCTCACATTCCTCGCGGCGAAAGCACGGGTGCTTGTCGAGCGCCAAGGGCGGCTCATGCTCGACAAGAAATAACGCCCCAGCTCGGGCGAGCCGCGCGGCAAAAAACCGGCTCGGCCTTGATCGACCCGACCAAGCTTGCGTCGAAAGCGGGAAGCTCTCATTCTGAGGTTCTCGCCGCAGCCCCATGCGGAGCGGTGCTGCCGCCATGAATGTGCAAAGCTTACAGGGAGGTCGAGATGATGATTACCCGTCGCAATATGCTGGTCACATCCGTCGCAGGCGTCTGCGTTCTCGCCACCGGACGCGCCTGGTCGGCTCCGCCTCCGCTCAAGCAGAAACAGACTTACAAGGTGGGTTTCGCACAGACGGAGAGCAACAATCCGTGGCGGCTCGCGGAGACGGCGAGCATGCAGGACGAAGCCAAGAAGCTCGGCTATCAGCTCGTCTATACGGACGCGGCGAGCTCGGCTGCCAAGCAGGCCTCTGACGTGAACAGCATGATCGCTCAAGGCGTCGACGTCATTTTCCTGCCGCCTCGCGAAGACAAGCCCCTCGTTCCGGCGATCCTGAATGCCAAGAAGGCAGGCATTCCGGTCATCCTCATCGATCGCGATGTCGACCATGCGCTGGCCAAGCCTGGCGAGGACTACGTGACCTTCATCGGTTCCGATTTCGTGGAGGAAGGACAACGTGTAGCGGCATGGCTGGCGAAAGCCGTGAACGGACAAGCGAAGATCATCGAGCTCGAGGGCACCACCGGAAGCTCGCCGGCGAACGATCGCAAGAAAGGTTTCGACGATGCGATCAAGCAATGGTCGGGCATGCAGATCCTCGCGAGCCAGACGGGAGATTTCGCCCGCGATAAGGGCCGGCAAGTGGCTGAGACCTTGCTGCAGGCTCATCCCGAGACGACCGCGATCTATGCCCACAACGACGAGATGGCCTTGGGCGCCATCGCGGCTTTGGAAGCGGCAGGCAAGGTCCCCGGCAAGGACGTGATCGTCGTCTCGATCGACGGCGAGAAGGATGCCGTGCAAGCGATCATCGACGGCAAGCTCGCGGCAACTTGCGAATGCAATCCGCGCTTTGGGCCAAAGGCCTTCAGCACGATGAAGGAATATGCCGCCGGCGAGAAGCTGCCGGCCTATATCAAGAACAGCGACAGCTTCTACGACTCCAAGAACGCCAAAGATGTGCTTTCGACCGCCTTCTGAACGCTGAGGTCAGCGCCGTCCCGGCGCCTCGTCGAGGCCCAACTCTGCATGTCGGGAAATGCATCTCGGTCGATGGTCTTGTCGATGCGCGGCATCGACAAGACCTTCGCCGGCACCCACGCTCTCGCCGGCGCCTCGCTCGAAGTCGAGGCTGGGGAGGTGATGGCGCTCGTCGGCCAAAACGGTGCCGGCAAATCGACGCTCATCAAGGTCCTCACCGGTGCCTACCGCAAGGATGCGGGCGAAACCCGCTTCCTCGGAAATAGCGTCGAGTTCGCCTCGCCTCAGGAAGCGCAGCGGGCGGGGATCAGCACGATTTACCAGGAGATCAATCTCGTCCCTTATCGTTCGGCTGCGGAGAATATCTGTCTCGGCCACGAGCCTTTGCGCTTCGGCTTCATCGACTGGCCGCGAATGAACGCGATCGCTACCGAGCTCCTGCGGCGGTTTTCCGTGCACATCGATGTGCGCCGGCCGCTCGGAAGCTTCTCGACGGCAATCCAGCAGATGGTCGCGATCGCGCGTGCCGTTTCCTTCTCGGCGCGCCTTGTGATCATGGACGAGCCGACCTCCTCGCTCGATGAACGGGAGGTCGAGGTGCTTTTCGACGTCATCCGTCAGCTCAAGCGCGACGGCATTGCGGTGATTTTCGTGAGTCATCGGCTGGACGAGCTCTACGCCGTCTGCGATCGCGTGACCGTCATGCGCGATGGACGCGTGGTGTTTTGCGACGAGCTTGCCAATGTCGACAAGTTGCAGCTTGTCGCCAGCATGCTCGGGCGTGATCTCGCGAGCGTCCGCAGGAAGGGAACGACCGCGTTCGACGATGCCGCCCATGCCGCGGGAGAAGAATTGCTCAGCGCCGAGGGGCTCGAGGTCGGACGCCGGGTGCGCGGCGTGCGGCTTGCCGTGAGAGCCGGCGAAATCGTCGGCCTTGCCGGCTTGCTCGGCTCGGGGCGCACCGAGATCGCGCGCACTCTTTTCGGCGCCGAGCCGCCGGATGCCGGTCGCATCTTGCTCGGCGCAAAGGAGGTCCGCTGGACAGGCCCCGCCGACGCGATCGCGCATGGCCTTGGCTTCTGTCCCGAGGATCGCAAAACCGACGGCGTGGTCCCGAGCATGTCGGTCGGCGAGAACCTTACGCTCGCGCTCTTGCCGCGCCTCGCGCGCGCCGGCATCGTCGAGGAAGCACGCCAGCGTGAGATCGTCGAGCGCTTCATTGCGCGGCTTGGTATCAAGACCTCCGGACCCGACCAGAAAATTCGCGAATTGTCGGGGGGCAATCAGCAGAAGGTCTTGCTGGCAAGATGGCTTTGCACGAACCCGAAGCTCTTGATCCTTGACGAGCCGACGCGTGGAATCGATGTCGGTGCGAAGGCGGAAATTCAATCCCTGATCAAGGAGCTCGCAAGCGAGGGGATGGGCGTGCTCATGATCTCGTCCGAGCTCGAGGAAATCGTCGAAGGCTCGGACCGCGTTTTCGTTTTGCGCGAAGGCAGGACCGTCGCGGATCTGCCGCGCGGGGAAATCAGCGAACCTCGTATCATGCACGCCATGGCGCATGGCCAGGAAGAAGGCGGGATCATCACCGAAGGCACGAGTGTCTGACACGCCCCGCCTCTCCTTGCCTCTCACGCGGGATCGACACGCCCTGCGCTTGAATCGCCATGGCGCTTATCTCGCTCTTGCGGCGCTGCTTTTATTCAACTTCGCGCTCACGCCGCATTTCGCCTCTTGGCAGACGCTCAACGTCAATCTCACCCAGGTCGCGACCATCGTGATCGTGGCGGTCGGCATGACCCTCGTCATCGCAACCGGCGGGATCGACCTTTCGGTAGGATCGCTGATGGCGATTTCCGGCGCGCTTGCGCCCATTATTTTCCTCAGCGCCTTCGGCATCGCCCATCCCGTCCTCGGCGTGGCGCTCGCTTTTCTCCTGCCTGTGCTTGCAACCGGCCTCTTCGGCTATTTCAACGGCTGGTTCATCACGCGCTACGGTGTGCAACCGATCGTCGGAACCCTTGTCTTGTTCATCGCCGGGCGCGGTATCGCCCAGGTCATGACGAACGGCAATCTCCAGATATTCAAGAATCCCGCCTTCCAGTTCATCGGGCTCGGACGCCTCCTCGGCATCCCGTTTCAAGTCGTCTTCATGTTGGCCCTCGTCGCTTTCGCCGGATGGATGCTGCGCCGCAGCCTCTTCGGGCGTCACATCCTTGCGGTCGGTGGAAATGAATCCGCCGCCCGGCTTGCCGGAGTTCCCGTCGACCGAGTGAAGCGCCGCGTGTACGCGATCAGCGGCTTGTGCGCCGGTGTGGCAGGGTTGGTGGTCGTCGCCATCAACTCGTCGAGCGATGCGAATCTCGTCGGCCTCGGCATGGAGCTCGACGCCATCGCCGCGGTGGCCGTCGGGGGGACATTGCTCACGGGCGGCGAGGCCAGCGTCATCGGCACTCTGCTCGGCGCATTGATGATCCAGCTCTTGCGCTACACGCTCCTCGCCAACGGGCTCGCCGATGCCGCCGCCCTGGTCGTCAAAGGCGCGCTGATCGCTGGAGCCGTATGGGTGCAGCAACGCGGCCAGGAGACGCTCCCTGTCGTCAATATGGCGCTCGAGGCTTCCGCGAAATCGACCCTCCCCGACCTTGTGAGGCGTCACCAGGCGGCGTTGGCGCTCGTGCTCCTCATTGCCTTTGGCGCCCTTCGCTATGAGCATTTCCTCGGCGCGTTCAACGTGCTTTCGGTGCTTCGTTACAATTCGATGTTCGCGCTAACCGGGCTTGGCATGTGTTTCGTCATCATGACCGGCGGCATCGACCTTTCGGTAGGCGCGACCGCGGCTCTCGCAAGCGTCGTCTCCGCCTTGTTCTCGCCCTTCGGGCTCGTGCCTGGCCTCACCGGGGGGGTGGTCGCGGGCGCCGCGGTCGGGGCGCTCAACGGGTTCATGGTGGCCCGCATGCGCATCCTTCCGTTCATCGCCACACTCTCCGGCATGCTTGCCGCGAGCGGCACAGCGCTTCTGCTTGCGCATAATGCATCGGTGTCGGTGTCCTACGAGACGAGCTTCACCAGCGTCGGACAAGGCGATTTTCTCGGCTTTCCGATTCCCGCCTGGCTCGCGGGGTTGGCTTACGTTCTCGGAGCTATTCTTCTCAACTTTGCGCCCTTTGGGCGGCACGTCCTCGCCGTAGGGGGAAACCCGGAAGCCGCGCGCCTCATGGGCCTTCCCGCCGAGCGCGTGAAATTTCTGGCCTATCTCCAATCCGGCGTTCTGGCGGGCCTTGCCGGGGTCATCCTTGCGGCGCAATTCGGTGCCGGCCAGCCGGCGGAGGGCGTCGGTTGGGAACTCTTTTCGATCGCGGCGGTCGTCGTCGGAGGCACGCTCTTGAGCGGTGGCCAAGGCTCGGTCGGCGCGACCCTTGCCGGCGTGCTACTGCTCGGGCTCGTCTTCAACATCCTCAACTTCGAGAACGGCATGGGATGGATCAGTCTCAGCGCCTACTGGCAATCGGTCATCCGGGGCGCCTTCCTGTTCCTCGTCGTGATCGCGGGCGCGGGCGGACGAGCACGCTCGCGAAGCGCGCAATGAAGTTCGGCAACACAGGAAACGCCGGAGCGTCACCGAACCGCCTTGAACGAGGCGGCCGATCTTTTGGTGCGGGCGGCCGGACTTGAACCGGCACAGGCATTTCTGCCCTACGGATTTTCTTACCACCTACGGCTTTCGCCGCCGCACAGGATGCGCGTTTGGGGTCTGGACTATCCCTTCGCCTTGGCAGGTGCCGCTCGCGGACCCACTTTAGGCGCTGCCCGTCTAGTCTCTACACCTTCCCGGTCGCCGGGCTTGGCTCGGGATTGCCATCTGACAGGTTTCCCCGACTTTGGGCAGCTCTACTTCCCCGGTTTCCCGGAGAGCACTCAAGTTCTCTTTAAGTCCGTTGCGTCTACCAGTTTCGCCACGCCCGCGTGACGGCCTGCTTATAGGCAGGCGTTTCAGTGAGGCCAAGAGTGATTTTGATGAAGTGTCGATTTGATGAAGTGTCAATTTGACGAGGGGCAATTTGACAGAGGCAATTCGACGGGCAGGAGGCGGTGGTGCTTCTATGCGGCCACAACCTCGGCGCTCGCCGCGTCGTCATTGGCGGGCTCGACCGCCAGAAGGCGCAGAGGCTTTTCGGCCGCGAAGCGCTCGAGAGTTCGTTCGAGCGCCGGCTGATCCGCATCTCCTCGCACGACGAGCGCCACATCGGCTGCGGCGAGGAGCGCGTGCGTCACCACAGAGTGAGCCTCGGTGGCACAGCGCGCGTCGATGATGACCGCGTCGTAAGTCTGGGCGAAGGTCTGCACCAGGAGGGCGAGCGCTTGGGCTGCGGAATCGTCCTGCGCGAGAGCCCGAAATCCCGCGGGCACGATGTGAAGCTGCGTTGAGGGATCACGATGGATCGCCTCGGCAAAACCGATTTCATTGGCGATCAGCTCGCTCACGCCTTTGGCTTCGTCGCGCGAGCGACCTTGCGTGACCGGCCCCGATTGCTGACGGTCGAGGTCGATCAGCAGCGTTGCCGCGCTCAACGACAGACCGCGCGCGAGCGCAAGGGCGAAGGATGGCGTCGTGTCCGCGTCGCTCGCGCGGCTCACGAGAACGATCACGCCGCGCTCTTCCGGCTTGAGCGCGATGAGATACTCCCCTATCCCCGCGAACTCGTCGGAAGAAGAATCATTGGCCTTCTCCGCTTGCAACGAGGCCGGCCCGTCGACAACGCCATCCGGCTCCGCCGCCGTCTCCTTCATGAGAGCGTCGCGGGCGATCACCAGATCGGCGGGAGGCTCATCCGGTGTTTTCAACGCCTCGCCAACTGACGTGCTCGCGACAGCTGGGGTGGGCACGTCCACAACTCGCTCGTCTTCCCGAACCGATGTCCCGGGCGCGGCCGGCGCGATAGCGGAGGAAGGCTCGACGCTCCGCCTTCTTCCGGTGGCCTTGTCCCAAGACAAATTCGGGAGCACCGGACGCCGCTCGCCGGACACCGTGGCGAGTTCCTTGGCGACCACGCCTGCGGCGGCAAGGACCAAGGTTCCGAGAGTCGCGATCACGATGATCGGGATCTTGCGCGGGAAGGAAGGCGTCGCCGGAACAAGCGCCCTCGCGATGATTCGGGCATCGGCCGGCACGGCCTTGTCGTCTTCATCGCGCGCCTCGGCTTCACGGTATTTCGCCGTATAGGCCTCGAGCTGGTCGCGCGCCGCCTTGGCGTCGCGCTCGAGGGCGCGCAGCTCGACTTCCTTGCCGTTGGCTTCCGAGGAGACCTGCTTTTGGGCCTCGAGCGCCGCGTTGACGCTGTCCACGCGAGAGCCGGCGATGCGTGCATCGTTCTCGAGCCCGCGCACCGTCTTGTCCGCCGCAAGCTTGATCCCCTTGTCGAGGTCCGCGAGCTCGGCGGCAAGCTCCTTCATGCGCGGGTGCTGCGGCAACAAGGTTCGCCCTTCAAGCGCCAGCTGCGCGGAAAGTGTCGCGCGCTGCTCGCTCAGGCGACGGATCAGCTCGTTGTTCGCAACTTCCGAAAGTTCGAGGACGTGGCCGGATTGGATCGCTTCGCGCAACAGCTTCGCCTTGGAGAGCGCATCCGCTTGCGCGGCTCGCGCATTGGCGAGCTGGGCGTTGAGGTCGGCGAGTTGCTGAGCATTGATCGTGACGTTGTTCGTCCCCTGCAAGAGGCCGTTTTGCGCGCGAAAACTCTCTACGCGGGCCTCCGCGTCATCGACCTTCTTGCGCAAAGGCTCGATGGCGCTCGACAACCACGCGCCGGCCGAGCGCGCGGTGGATCTCTTCGCCGCCTCCTGCGTCGCGAGATAAAGATCGGTCACCGTGTTTGCGGCATCTGCCGCAAGCCGCGGATCCATCGAGGTGAATTCGACGTTGACGACGCGCGAGCCCCGCGCCGGATAGATGCGCAAGCGCTCCTGGAACTTATCGAGCACGCGATCCTCGGGCGCGAGATTCGCCGGGTTTTGCGCGAGGCCAGCAAGAATAAGAAGCCGCATCCAGGGCTGCGGCGGGCCGGCAAGCGGATCGAATTCCGGATTGCCCACGAGATGCAGATGCCGAATGGCATCGAGCGCAAGCTCGCGCGAGCTCATGAGGAGAACCTGACTTTGCACCGCTTCGTCGTCGACCGGCGCGGGCGGGCTTCCCGCGTCCCGTTCCGTGGCCGGGCGCGTGTAGAAATTGTCGGCGCTCTCGATCAAGACTTCCGCCTCGCCCTTATAGCGCGGCGTCACCAGGTTCACGTAAACGAATGAACCGATGAGAGCCATGAGGGTGAGCCCCAGGATGGGTCTCGCCCGCGCCCGGATGGCGCGACCAAATACGCCGAGATCGAAGTCATCGGCGCGGTCGCGTCGGAAAGCCTCACCCGGCGGAAGCTTTGCGATTTCGCCCGCAGAGGCGTCGCGCACGGAACGCTCCATGTATCGTGGCAAAAAATCAGAGCATCCATATGGTTTCCATCAAGTTAATTTGAGCATCTTTGCTCTCTTGTTTCGCGACAGTATTTGTTAACCATAAGCGCGTTAACTCATGGATACCTGAGTTGAGTTCATCTCGGAAACCATGAACCGTCGTCAATTCTTGAGCGCGCTCGTTCTCATCGGGCCGACAGCTTGCGCGCCCTATGCGGTGACTGGGTTTCCACCCGAGTCGCTCGACGCTCCCTACACACTCGCGAGCGGCGACAAGCTGCGCATCATCGTCTTTGGCCAAGACAATCTCTCGAACATCTACCCGGTGGACGGGTCGGGCCGGATCTCGATGCCGCTGATCGGAACCGTCCCGGCCCGCGGCCTCACGACACGCGCTCTCGCGCGACAGATCGAGGCAAAGCTTCGCAAGGGGTTCATCAGGGAGCCGCAGGTGACGGTCGACATCGATACGTATCGGCCGTTCTTCATTCTCGGCGAAGTGGTGGCGAGCGGCCAATATCCTTTCGTCAGCGGCATGACCGTCGAGAAGGCAGTGGCGATCGCCGGCGGATTCAGCCCGCGAGCCTATCAATACGCCGCCGATGTGACGCGCCAGATCAACGGCGAGCCATTCACCGCGAGCGTGCCCATCACGGCGCCCGTCGCTCCCGGCGACACCGTCGTCATCCGCGAACGGTTTCTCTGATGCAGAGGGGCGCCATCGTCGAGCTCGGGACGGCCCCCGTCGCGAGCTTGGACGCAGGGCAGCCTTTGCGCATCTTGCATGTCTTTCGCGCCCCGGTCGGCGGCCTTTTCCGCCATGTCGAGGACCTGACGCGCGGACAGATCGAGCGCGGTCATGCGGTCGGCATCTTTTGCGACAGCCTCACGGGAGGTCCGCGAGGGGAGGCCATTCTCGCTTCACTTCTGCCCTCGTTCGCACTCGGCTTGGCGCGCACGCCGATGCGCCGCAATCCGCATCTCAGCGACATCACTGCGCTTGTGGCGCTTCGCCGCCTGACCCGAAAAATCAAGCCGGACATCATTCATGCCCATGGCTCGAAGGGAGGCGTCTACGGGCGCCTGCCCGCCCTTCTTCACCGGGATGGCATTCTTCGCGCCTACACCCCGCATGGCGGCAGCCTGAACCATCGGCCAGGCAGTGCGCCGCATTGGATCTACATGCGGATCGAAGCTTTGCTCGGCCGCGTGACCGATCTTTTTACCTTCGAGAGCGAATTCGTCGCCGCACGCTACATCGACTATGTCGGTCGGCCGCGCGCCCTGAACCGCGTCATCTGGAATGGGCTGCACCGGCATGAATTCGAAACGGTGACGCCGGCGCCGAACGCGTCCTCCCTCGTCTTTATCGGTGAGTTCAGGGCCGCCAAGGGTATCCACACCTTGATCGGCGCTCTTTGCCTTTTGCGACAACGAGGGGTGCCCGTCTCAGTCACTTTCGTGGGTTCTGGCCCGGACGAAGACGAGCTGCATGCCGCCCTCGCCCGCGAAGGGTTGGCCGAGCGTGCGACCATTCTCACCCCACGACCGGCGCGCGATGCCATGCGGCTTGGCCGTGTCATGGTGGTGCCGTCGCAGGCCGAGTCCCTCCCTTACGTCATCCTCGAAGCCGCCGCCGCTCGCGTGCCGTTGATCGCCACCAAAGTCGGCGGGGTGCCGGAAATCTTCGGCCCCGTCGCATCACGGCTCTTGCCCCCCGACGATCCGGCGATGCTCGCCGACGCGATTGCCGACTGTCTCGAAATGTCGACAAGCGAGCTTCGTGAGGAGGCTGCGGTTCTCGCCGCCTTTGTCGAGCAGCGCTTCTCGGTCGCCGTCATGGTCGACGGCGTTCTTGGCGCATATCGCGATGCCATGGCTTTGCGTTCTCACGCTCGACAGCACGTTTGAGGACTTCTCCGGCCATCGAGCGTTCGCGGCTCGGACCGACCAATCACATCAGCTCGTACAGTGTTTGAGACCTCATGGTTAGGTTTTCATAACCAGTTTTTCTCTAAATCACCTTTTATTCGAAGGTAAAGACGCGGACCTTTCGGACATCATTCGACGCGCAAGCGCGTGAAAGCGACGACACTCCTTGAGCGACGACACTCCTGAGCGACGATACACCGATGCTCCAACGCTTCCTTAAAAGGCTTCCTTCGCATCTTGGTGCGCCATCATGAACGAGAGCCGCCGGTGATGAGCAGCTTCGGAAGCAACCGCGTGCTCAACGCCAAGGGTCCGGGCGCGGAGGGCTCGGCCGAGCGCGCGCGTCACGAAAAGCGAAGCTCGCATCTCTCGCCGATCGCCGAGCGCGTCGCTTCTCTTCCCGTGAAGCCCAGCTTTTCGCATATCCTGATTGAAGGCTTGGCCCGACTTGCCGACTTCACGGTTCTCATGGTGAGCGGGCTGGCGGCCTTTCGCCTGTATTTCGGCAGTTTTGCGGAATTCGACACCGCCTACTCGGCGATGTTGCCGCTGGTTTCGATCGCGGCGCTCTTTGCCTTTCAAACGGCTTCCTTATACCAGATGAGCGCCTTGCGGCGCTTCGCACACGCGTTGCCGCGCCTCGCCGGCGCCTGGATCTTGGTGTTCCTTGTCGCCTTGGCCAGCATCTTCTTCATGAAGAGCGCCGACGCCTTCTCCCGGGTTTTTCTTCTGTCGTGGTTCGGGCTCGGTTTCCTCATGGTCGGGCTCGCAAGGACGGGGGTTTCGTCCTGTCTGCGCCGGCTTGCGCGAAGCGGCAGGCTCGACCGGCGCACCGTGCTCGTCGGTGGCGGCGAACCGGCCGAGTCACTGATCAAGCTTCTCGAGAGCCAGAAGGAAATGGGCCTGCAGATCTGTGGCGTGTTCGACGACCGCGCCGACAGCCGCTCTCCGGAAACGATCGCGAATTATCCGAAACTCGGTTCCGTGGACGATCTTGTCGAGTTCGCGCGACGCACTCGCGTCGATCTCGTGCTCTTCACGCTCCCGGTCACGGCCGAGCAGCGGATCCTGCAGATGCTGCGCAAGCTCTCCGCTTTGCCTATCGACATTCGCCTATCGGCGCATATGGCCAAGCTTCGCCTGCGGCCGCGCTCCTATTCGTATATCGGCTCGGTGCCCGTGCTCGCTCTCTCCGACAGGCCGATCGCCGATTGGGACCTCGTGCTGAAATGGGTATTCGACAAGATCGTCGGTTGGGCGCTGCTCATCGTCCTTTCGCCGCTTCTCCTCTTGATCGCGCTGGCCGTGAAGCTCGACTCGAAAGGGCCCGTCTTCTTTCGCCAAAAGCGACTCGGCTTCAACAACGAGATCATCGAGATCTTCAAGTTTCGATCGATGTACGTCGAGGACTCGGACCCGAGCGCAACGAAGCTCGTGACGCCGGACGATCCGCGCGTGACGCGCGTTGGACGCTTCATCCGCAAGACGTCGCTCGACGAGTTGCCGCAACTCATCAATGTTGCGGTGTTCGGCAACCTGGCCCTCGTCGGCCCCAGGCCACACGCGCTCCAGGCGAAAGCGGCGGACAGGCTCTACGACCAGGTGGTCGATGGGTATTTCGCGCGCCATCGCGTCAAACCGGGCATCACCGGATGGGCCCAGGTCCATGGCTGGCGTGGCGAAACCGACACGCAGGAGAAGATCCAAAAGCGCGTCGAGCACGACCTCTTTTATATCGAGAATTGGTCGCTTTTCCTCGATCTCAAGATCCTCCTGAAGACGCCGGGCGCCCTTCTCAATCCCAAGAACGCCTATTGACGCCATGACGAGCACGGCGGCCTATGAGCGTTCCGCCCCGGACGCCCCGCCCCGCTCCGGCGTCGTGTTCAACAGAGCCTTCGAGCGCGGGCTCCTGCTTCTTCTCACCGCGTCGAGCTTCGTCGCCTCCATCGAGCCCTCCCCTTACGAATTCGTCTTTGCGGCGGTGCTCGCTTCCTTTGTCGCAACGAGGGGGTTGCGCTTCCACCCGGCGATTCTTCCGCTCGCCCTTTGCCTCATCCTGTTCAGCATCGGTGGCTTTGTGAGCCTCGCGCCGTTTCTCGATGAGAACGAATCGGTGATGTTCACTGGAATTTCCGCCTATCTCAGCGTCACCGCTTTGTTCTTCGCCATGCTGCTGCGCGTTGATGCCCAAGGCCGGCTTGACGCCTTGCGCCGCGGCTATGTGATCGCGGCCGTCGCGGCCTCGATCGCCGGCATCGTCGGCTTCTTCCACATCGGCGGCTTTGGTGAGATCTTGACGCGCTATGATCGGGCGGCCGGGACCTTCAAGGATCCGAATGTGCTCGGCACTTTTGTGATTTTGCCGCTCGTGTATCTGGTGCACTCGATGCTGGTGGATCGATTGCGCATTCGGAGCGTGATTGCGGTCGCGATCATCGTGTTCGGCGGTGTGTTTCTTTCGTTCTCGCGAGGCGCCTGGGGGCACGCGTTCGGTTCTCTCGCCTTGATGACGGTCCTCACCTACATCGCCAGCCGAGACGGGCGAATTCGGCGGCGCATCATCGTGCTGACGGTGATCGGGTTGATCTCGATTGCGGCCGCCCTCACCGCTGTGCTCTCCGTGAACACGGTCGGCCGCACCTTCGAGGACCGCGCGAGCTTCGAGCAAAGCTATGACCTCGGCGAGCAGGGGCGCTTCGGCAATCAGCTTGCCGCGATTCCCATGTTGATGGAGCGGCCGAACGGCTTCGGGCCTTTGCGTTTCCGCTTCTTCTTTGTCGAGGATGCCCACAACGTCTACATCAACGCGTTCGCATCCTATGGCTGGCTGGGCGGCTTCAGCTATCTGGTGCTCATCATTCTCACGGCAAGCATTGGCTGGCGCCTGGTGAGCACCAATTTCGGTTTGCGCGGCGACGCCATCGTGATCTGGTCGAGCTTGTTCGTGGAGATCCTGCAGGGCCTTCAGATCGACACCGATCACTGGCGTCATTTCTGGCTGATGTTGGGGCTCATATGGGGGATGCTCCCGATGCTGCGCGCTCCTTCGCGTTCCCTGACTCCGGTGCGGCGCCCTCTCTGAGAAAGTCTCGCACGCCGGCGACGTCGAAAAACCAGATCGCGCTCGCATAAACTAGAAAGCCGACGACAGCCCGCGCCACGAGCGTGAGCAATTCATGCCCGGCGAAGCGCAGCGGCACGATCGAAGCGACGAGAAGAACACAGGCGGCGGCGATCTTTCCAAGATCCCGCAACGGCCAGTCGATCAGGCGGCTCACAATCGCGCGACGAAGGACAAGCGCAAGACCGACGCCCATTCCGCAGAGATGGGCGAGGGCGGCGGCCAAAAGCTCGTCGGTGGGCAGAAGCAGCAACACGGCGAGATCGGTCGCCACGGCCATGATGGCGGCAAGCGAGATGTCCCCGGTGCGCAGCTCGACCTGGAAGACGGGGCGCAGCACGAAGGCTTGCGCCGTGTAGGCGAAACCCGCCGCGACCGCGACAGGTGCATAGCGCGCGAAGACGTCCCGGAAATGCTCGGCGAGAAGCAGCTGTGCGAGCGGCTCGGCGACGAGCGCGAAGCCGAGCGCCGCAGGTGCAAGCACGAGAAGCATCACCGCAATATTGCGGGCGATGTCCTCGCGGGTGCGTGCCATCCCCTGGCGGTGAAGATTGGCGACGAGCCTTGGGAACAGCACGGCATCGCCCACGGAGGCGGTGACAGCGAGCGCGCGGAAGGCGAGGTCGAAGGTAATCGCATAAGCGCCGGTTTCGGCAAGCGAGGCGCCGCGCGCCAAGAAAGTGCGGTTGAGGACCGCAATCAAGAGATAACAGCCTTCGGCGATCACCATCGGAGCCGCGTACCGCGCAAAGCGCTTGGCAAAACTGAGGCTCGCCAGAATTGGACGGGCTCGCACGTCCTTCAGACGCATCATGCCGTAGACGATCGAGGGCAGGATGGCCGCGGCAAGCGCGCAGCACGTGGCCACGAAGGATTGGGAAATGAGCGCGACAGGAACGGCGAAACCGAAGGTGAAGATGCTGCGCGCCACCACCATCACGGCGTAGCGCCGCGCGTCGAAACGGGCGCGGCACAAGGCGGTCCAATATTCAAAAGCGGCATTTGCCGCGGTGAGCACGACAAGAGCGCCAAGCGACTCGGGGCTCGATTCCGGCAAAAAGCCGCAAATCGAGAAAATCGTGCCAAGCACGAACGCCAACCCGGTCGAAGCGAAAAAGGCGATGTCGAGCGTCGCCCGCAGGGATGGCTCCTTGAGGCGCACGACCGGGGTATAGAAGCGCATGGCGCTAAGCCGCACCCAATCATAGGCCAGGTTTCCGAGCAGCAGCGCCGCCGCGAAATAGACAGTGAACGCCCCATAAGCGGATGCTGGCAGCGCCCAGGCAAGCGCAAGCGCCAGGCCGAGGTTGAGGAGCGCGTTGAGCGCAAAGAGAGCGCCGGACCACATTGCGGCGAGGTCTAGCTCAAAACCCCTTCGGAAACTTGAACCAGCCGAACGTAAGTGGATCGGATGCCATTGCGGCACTGCTCGCGCAAATGAGGTGCGACGCCAGACGACCCATGCCACTCAACCGGAAGCACGGCTGCGCTATTCGCTTGGCTCGCCCTCGGCCTCGTCCTGCGGCATTTGGCCGTCGTCCTCGCCTTCCTCGCCGACACGTTCGACCGACACAACACGCTCGCCCTCTGCCGTGTTGAGGATGATGACGCCTTGCGTCACCCGCCGGGCGAGCCGGATCCCTTCGACCGGGCAGCGGATCAGCTGACCGCCATCGGTGACCAGCATCACCTCGTCCCCCACATCGACCGGGAAGGACGCAACGAGTGGGCCATTGCGCTCATTCACCACCATCGCGGTGATGCCTTTGCCCCCGCGGCCCGTCACGCGGTATTCGAACGCCGAGGAGCGCTTGCCGTAGCCGTTCTCGGAAATGGTGAGGATGATCTCCTCGACGGCCGACATCTCCGCGTAGCGCTCAGGCGAGAGTGAGCCATTCGTCTCGGCGGTCTCCTCCCCCTCCCCCAAAGCCTGATCTTCCGCGGCCTCGCCGGCGACAGCGCGGCGCATGCGAAGATAGGCCGCCCGTTCTTCCGGCGTCGCCTCCACATGGCGCAGGATTGCCATCGAGATCAGATGATCTCCCTTACCGAGCGCAATGCCGCGCACACCCGTGGAATCGCGGCCCTTGAAGACGCGAACATCCGCGACGGGAAAGCGGATGCATTGGCCTTGTGCCGTCGTGAGCAGCACGTCATCTTTCTCGTTGCAGATCGCCACCTCGAGGATCGAGTCGCCCTCGTCGAGCTTCATGGCGATCTTACCGGAGCGGTTGACCTGGGCGAAATCGGAAAGCTTGTTGCGCCGCACCCGTCCTGACGAGGTGGCGAAGAGGACGTCGAGCTTGTCCCAGCTCGCCTCATCCTCGGGAAGCGGCATGATCGTCGTGATCCGCTCTCCGGACTCGAGCGGCAGCAGGTTGACGAGCGCCTTGCCCCTCGCATTGGGGGCCGCGAGCGGCAGCCGCCAGACCTTGAATTTGTAGGCCTGACCTCGCGAGGAGAAGAGGAGAATCGGCGTGTGGGTCGAGGCGACGAAGATGCGAGAAACGAAATCCTCCTCGCGCGTCGACATTCCCGAGCGGCCTTTGCCGCCGCGCCGCTGCGCCCGATAAGTGATCAGCGGCACGCGTTTCACGTAGCCTGCGTGGCTGAATGTGACGACCATGTCTTCGCGCTGGATGAGGTCCTCGTCATCGACCTCGCCCTCCAGATCGAGGATGCGCGTGCGTCGCGGCGTGGCGAAAGCCTCCTTCACCTCGATGAGTTCGGCCTTGACGATCGACATGATGCGCGCCCGCGAGCGCAGCACATCGAGGTGATCGGCAATCTCCTGCGAAAGCTTCATGAGATCGTCGCCGATCTCGTCGCGCCCGAGCGCGGTGAGCCTTTGAAGTCGCAGGTCCAGGATGGCCCGCGCTTGTGCTTCCGAAAGCCGGTAGGTTCCGTCTTCCTTCAGCCGATGCAGCGGGTCGTCGATGAGGGCCATCAGCGGGGCCATGTCCCTCGCCGGCCAGTCGCGGCCCATCAGGGTTTCCCGCGCCGAGTTCGGATCGGGCGCGGTGCGGATGAGACGGATCACCTCGTCGATATTGGCGACCGCAATCGCCAGGCCGACCAGAACATGGGCGCGTTCACGCGCCTTGGCGAGCAGGTATTTCGTGCGGCGGCTGACGACGTCCTCACGAAATTCGACGAAGGCGCGCAGGAAATCTTGCAAATTGAGCGTTTGCGGGCGGCCCCCGTTCAGCGCGACCATGTTGGCGCCGAAACTCGTCTGCAGCGGCGTGAAGCGGTAAAGCTGGTTGAGCACGACATCCGCCATCGCGTCGCGCTTGAGCTCGATGACGATCCGCATGCCGCGCCGGTCGCTTTCGTCCCGAAGCGCCGCAATGCCCTCGATCCTCTTTTCCCGCCCGAGCTCGGCGATGCGCTCGATCAGCGTCGTCTTGTTCACCTGGTAGGGAATCTCGGTGACGATGATCGCCTCGCGTTCCTTGCGCAGCTCCTCGACCTCGGTGATCGCCCGCATCACGATCGAGCCGCGGCCCAAATGGTAGGCCGCGCGGATGCCAGCCTTGCCGAGGATGGCGCCGCCGGTCGGGAAGTCCGGCCCCGGAACGATCGCCATCAGGTCATCGATCGAGATCGCAGGATCGTCGATGTAGGCGATGCACGCGTCGATCACCTCGCCGAGATTGTGCGGCGGGATATTGGTCGCCATGCCGACCGCGATGCCGCCTCCGCCGTTGACCAGAAGATTGGGGAAGCGCGCCGGCAAGACGACGGGCTCACGTTCCTTGCCGTCGTAGTTGGGACGAAAATCGACCGTGTCCTTGTCGAGATCCTCGAGCAGCGACATGGCCGCGCGCTCGAGGCGCACCTCGGTGTAGCGTTCGGCAGCCGGCGGGTCCCCGTCGATTGACCCGAAATTGCCTTGCCCGTCGATGAGCGGCAGGCGCATCGAAAATTCCTGGGCCATGCGCACCAGCGCGTCATAGATCGCGAGATTGCCATGGGGGTGGAATTTGCCCATCGTCTCGCCGGTGACGCGGGCAGATTTGTTGTAGCTGCGATCCGGCGTGAAATTCATCTCCCGCATGGCGTAGAGGATGCGTCGATGAACCGGTTTCAAGCCGTCGCGCGCGTCGGGCAAAGCGCGGCTCACGATTACGCTCATGGCGTAATCGAGGTAGCTTCGCTTCATCTCGTCGGTGATGGAGACCGGGCGGATATCGCTTTGCTCGCCGCTTGCGGCGGGGCTGTCGTCGTCTTCGGCCAAGATCAAGCCTCGTTGAGCCAAAAAGAAGGCACTTCAGACCGCAAAACAGGATGCGAATCGGTGGTCGCGGCCTAGCTTGGATGTAACCCGATCGGAGGGCGATTCAATGGCTTTGCACGGGAATTTCGTAAGGAAAATCACTGAAAACGGCGCTCCCCGATGATCCGCGATTTCGCCTCCTCGGCGCTCGCCACCTTGCTGGTCACGCTCGACCCTCCAGGCCTGGCGCCGATCTTCCTGGCACTGACGCAGGGGATGGAGGATCAGGAACGCCGGCAGGTGGCCCTGAGAGCCTGTTTCATCGCATTGGCGATCCTCACCTTTTTCGCGCTGGGAGGCGGGGAAATCCTGACCGTCCTCGGGATCAGCCTACCCGCTTTCCGCATCGCGGGCGGGCTCCTGCTGTTTTGGATCTCCTTCGAGATGGTGTTCCAGTCCAGAGGCGAGCGAAAAGCTCATGCGGCGCACAACGCCGTCACCATCGATCAAGTCCGCGACATCGCGGCTTTCCCGCTCGCCATGCCGCTGCTTGCCGGTCCTGGAGCCATTACGGCTTCCATCTTGCTGGCGGGGCGCGCGAACTCCGATCCCGGTCTTCTCGCCATCCTCATTGCGTTGATCGCGGCGGTGCTCGCCTGCTGCGCGTTGGTGTTCCTCCTGGCGCAACGCTTCGCGCGTCTCCTCGGAACCACAGGAAACATCGTGCTGACGCGCCTCCTCGGCGTCATCCTCGCCGCGCTCGCCGTTCAATTCGTCATCGACGGCACGGTCGCCGCGATGGCGACTTCGAGCGCCGGCTGATCAAGAGAGATGCCCCGTCTCTTGTTAGCCCGGGTCGGCCGCGTGATGGAGCATCTCGAGCCGGATCCGCGAAGTGCTAAATGACGCCTCGTCTTAGAATGGGATGTCGTCGTCGAGCTCGCCCGCATATTTGCCGCCCCCGCTTGCCGCCGGAGAAGGCCGGCGTTCCATCGGAGAAGAACGGCCGAACTGGCCCGTGCCCTCGGTTGTATCCTCGATGCTCGCGCCCGGACTGCCGCCGCGCGCATCGAGCAGCGTCAGTTCGCCACGGAAGCGCTGCAAGACGACTTCGGTCGAGCGCCGCTTATTGCCCTGCTGGTCCTGCCATTCGCGGTTTTGAAGCTGGCCCTCGACATAAACTTTCGAGCCCTTCTTCAAATATTGCTCCGCGATCTTTCCGATATTCTCGTTGAAGATCACGACATCATGCCACTCGGTCCGCTCCTTGCGCTCGCCTGTCGCCTTGTCGCGCCAGCTCTCGGATGTCGCGATCCGCAGCGAAACGACCGGATCGCCGGAATTGAGACGGCGGACCTCCGGATCCTTGCCGAGGTTGCCGATCAGAATGACCTTGTTGACGCTTCCCGCCATGACGCTCACCTCATTCCCCAAACGGGTTCCCTGCTCGCGATGGACCGGCCGTTGCGAGACTTCGCACGGGCTCCACGCGGCTTGCAAGCCGAGCCGGCACCTTCTGCCAAGTCATCCACCGGTTATCGCCTCTCCCTTCGTTCGCGGGCGTTTGTTCCACAAATGTTCTCGTGACGCAAGCGCCTCCCAAAATCGTGATCTCTCTTTCGCGCCGGCCTGCGAGTCCCTTGCGTGCAGAATTTAGGGAATCCGCTCAGGAGGTCCGTATCGCCATGGCCGCACCCTTCAGCCTTCGGGCGGCGAGCGCATATCCGCCCTCTGCGCCATCGACAAAATGCATATGATCGTTGTGCAGCGGGTCGGGCACGATGCAGGTGATGAGCGCCTGCTTCTGCCGGAATGCGCCAAAACTCAGCACCCCCCGGTCGCGCAGCTCTCCAAGACGCTTCTCGACACGATCGGCCGTCGCCTCGCTGCAATCGAGCGTCATGCGAAGGCCGTCGTCGAATTTCCGAAAATCCGTGTTTTGCGTGGTTTGACGAAGATAATGGGCCGCATCGAAGCTCCCGATCCTCATCCCCGTCTTGAGGATCAGCCAAGACGTCGCGACCGAGACGGCGAGCTTCACCTTTCGCCAGGCGAGGGTCTCGCCGCGACGCGAGGCACGCGCCTCGAGGTCCAAGCCCTGGGGTGGCCACCTCACGGGCGGCCCCTGCGTGGGCACCGGATGGCCATCCCGGTCGACCTGATGCAGGAGTGACAGGATCTCCATCACCGCAACGCCATAGTCGCTTTCGCTCGCTCCCGGGCTCCGCTTCACGATAAGCGACAGGATCACACCGTTTTGGCTCGTGATCGGCATGTAGCGGCAGGAAAGGCCCGTGAGGTCGGGTCTTTGCCCCGTAGGAGCGGGTTCGATCGCGAACCGTCCGGCCTTCATCTGCGCCTCGGCGAATTCAAGCCCTCCGCCCGAAAACATGGCGTAGCGAACCTCTGGAGAGGGCTCAAACCACGCCATGCGCACATCGACTCCGGCTTCTCGGATCACGGAGAGCGGGATGAGCGCGGCGCGCAAATCGAGGCGGAGTTCATCGCGAGCGAAGGCTGCCGTCCGCGCGAGCGCGTCGCGCACATCGGCCGCGTGGCGCGCACCAACAGCGATCGTGGCGCCATCACCTCCGAAGGCGAAGGGAAAGGTCTCGTCCGGAACGGCGTTCATAACGGCCGTGATCGCGGCCGCGCCCGCCAAATTGACGGCCTTGTAGCGTCCCTCCCTTATGGCGTCGGTCGAATTGACGACGTCGGTCATGCCGATGAGGTCGTCCCCCGGCAAAGGCTGATAGATCGTCGGATCGACCACCCGTTCAAAACGATCGAAGACGGCAGCGGCGTGAGTGCTATCGTTCATGGCATAAAGGCCGCAAGCCCCCCTTCGGCGATGTGCCTCCTCAGCATGCTGGCTCGATTATGCTCGCCTCCGGGCCTCAAGTGAACGGCAATCACGCAAAGGGTGGCGGCACGTCATCGTTCGCCGAACTATCTTCGCGCCCGATGGGGCGCCCGCGGCAATCGAGCGGCGCATAGAGCGTCGGACCCAAAAGATGGAAGCCGGAACCGACGCTACCTTGCGGCCGGCGGCTGTCGCCAAACGCTCGGCTCCGACCATGGACCGGCGGCGCGCAATCGCCAGGGAGGATCGGCATGCGCGTCGCCCGGCCCACTGAACGAGAGGTCGAGGTGACGATCGGCAACGTCGACGGTGCCGTCGACGGCAATCTGCGAGACGCCCTCACCGATCCATCCTTCGTTTATCTTCCATATGCCGTTTTCGACGGCGCCGGCGAAATTCGCTTCTGAAAAGCGACGCAATGCCGGAGCGAGAGAGGCGACGAGAGGCTTTTCCGAAACGACAGACGCAAGAGGCTCCGCGTCAGCGTCGGGCAGCGACACCACACCCTTTTTCACTTGTAGATTCGCTTTGCCGCTGAGCGCGTGCGCAAGCGCATCAAGAGTGCCGCCGCGGCCTTCGAGCGACACGTTGAAACCTCCCGTGCCGGTCAAAACGGGATGCGCCGAGAAGCTCGACAGGAGGGTTCCGACATCCAAGCTCTCGCAGGAAGCTTGCGCTTTCACCGCAACCTCTCCTGCATCCGGCGTGGCCACGATATGAACCTTGGCGCCGGTCTCGGTCTCGAGGCCCTGCGACAGGGTCACGTCAAGCCGGCCCTTGGCCAGGATCAAGCCCGCGGCGATCTCGTCGAGCCGGGCGGAGCCGAACCTGACGCGACGCACCGACATGCGCAGATCGAGATCCGGGAGCCGGTCGAACGCGGGAAGCGCGATCTCTGCCGGTCTCAACCAGGAAAGATCGGCGAACTCGACGAGCGGGGTGGCGATCGTCCCGGAGAGCGAGGGGCGGCCATCCGACGTGGTGCGCAACGACAAGCCACCTGCGAAATGCGAGCGGCCGACGGCGAATTCCGAATTCTCGAAATCGACACCCCGGCTCGTGACGAAGACCTGGCCGGCGAGATGGAAATCCATATCGGACAGCCAAGGCGGCCAGGTGAAGCGGCGCAAGGGGCGAAACAAATGCTGCAACGATGGGAAGCTTGCCTCGAGCGTACCTGCGGCGACGAGGTCAGGCGCTTTCACGAGGCGCCCACGATAGCTGAGCCAATTTTGGCCAAGCAAGGCGTCGACTTTGACGGCAGAGCCTTCGCTGCGCGCCACCTCAGCGAGGCTGGGGCCCGAAACGTGCAATTCGGCAATTTCGCCGCCGATGGCGCCTTTGAGGTGTCCGAAGAATTCACCGCCGCGGCTCGGCAAATCGATCTCGGCCGAAAAGGACTCGACCTCCATCGGCGCCTTCGCCCCTACAGAGCGGATCACGAGCCGGGAGCGATCGATGCCGACGCGCGTCAACCGATTCCCGGCCCGATCCGCGGCCGCAATCGACTCCAAGAGAGCCGCTCCTGCGTCGTTCGCGGAAGTCAGGAGCCGCATTCCGCCGGCCGGAGCGAGAAGATCGATCCGAGCACCTTCGAGATCGAGATGATTGACGCTGATCCGTCCGGCGATGAGCGGCAGGGCGCGCAATTCGGCCGTGGCATGGGCGGCGCGAATCGCGATGCGGCCGTCGGGAAGCGAGAGCGTGACTTCTTGCGCGTCGATCGCGGGTAGAGGCAAAAGATGCGCGTGAATGGGTCCGCTCACCCGGCACTCGGCACCGAGTTCGGCGCAAGCGCCCTTCTCGATGAAGGACGCCAGCGTGGCCTGGGAAAACAGTCGCGGCGCCAAAATGCCGAGGGCCGCGACGATGAGCACGAGCGCGCCGCCCGCCAGTTGCCGCCAGGGGGCGATCTCGAGATTTTCGGCCCGCGCTTCCTGGCTGCTGCGGCTGATCGTCGTCATTCGCGGACCGAAGCCTCGGGCTGCGGAGAACGGCCCCTCAACCCCCGGGTCCGGGGGGTGTCGAGGATGATCCGCTGAGCCAAGACCGCGCTTCCGTCACGCGGCCTTCGCCCGTTCCGAGACTGTGAATTCGGCTTGCGTCTTGGAGCGGATCTCGTCGAGCGAAACACCCTCGGCACGCTCAATCAGGCTCATGCCGCGCCCGCCGTGCTTGTCGATGGAGAACACGCCAAGATCGGTGATTACGAGATCGACCACGTGCTCGCCGGTGAGCGGCAGGGTGCAACGGTGGAGCAATTTCGGTCCGTCCTTCGACACGTGCTCCATGACCACGACGACTTTCTTGACGCCCGCCACGAGGTCCATGGCCCCGCCCATGCCTTTGACCATCTTGCCGGGGATCATCCAGTTCGCGAGATCGCCGTTCTCGGCAACTTGCATGGCGCCGAGGATCGAGAGATCGATGTGCCCGCCGCGGATCATCGCAAAGGAGTCCGCGCTCGAGAAGTAGCTCGTGATCGGCAATTCGGTGATGGTTTGCTTGCCAGCATTGATCAGATCGGGGTCTTCCTCGCCTTCATAAGGGAACGGGCCCATGCCAAGCATGCCGTTCTCGCTCTGCAAGACGACACTCACGCCAGGCGGAATGTAGTTCGATACCAGTGTCGGAATGCCGATGCCGAGATTGACGTAAAAGCCGTCCTGCAGCTCGCGCGCGGCGCGTGCCGCCATCTGTTCCCGGGTCCAAGCCATGTTCTTGTCTCCTCGATCAAGCCGTCATGCGGCGGCCGTGCGGGGGCGCGTGGTGCGATGCTCGATGCGCTTCGCGCCGATCACCGGCACATGCACGATGCGCTTCACAAAGATGCCGGGCGTGTGGATCTGGTCGGGTTCGATCTCGCCGGGCTCGACGAGGTGCTCGACTTCCGCGACGGTTACTCTCGCGGCCGTGGCCATCATCGGATTGAAGTTCCGTGCTGTCTTGCGATAAACGAGGTTCCCCTCCGTGTCGCCCTTCCAGGCATGCACCAGGGCGAGGTCGCCCACGATGCCGCGCTCCATGACATAGGTTTCGCCGTCGAATTCGCGCGTCTCCTTGCCCTCGGCGATCAAGGTGCCCACCCCGGTTTTCGTGAAGAAAGCGGGAATGCCGGCGCCACCGGCGCGGATGCGTTCGGCGAGTGTGCCTTGCGGGTTGAATTCGAGCTCGAGATCGCCCGCGAGATATTGCTGGGCGAAGAGCTTGTTCTCGCCCACATAGGAAGAGATCATCTTCTTGATCTGCCGCGTCTCGAGCAGCAATCCGAGCCCGATGCCGTCCACGCCCGCATTGTTCGAGACCACCGTCAATCCCTTGACGCCCGATTCGCGCAAGGCCTGCGTCAGGGCCTCCGGAATGCCGGCGAGGCCGAAGCCGCCGGAAAGGATGACCATGCCGTCCTTCAAGATGCCGGCAAGCGCCGACTGTGGATCGGCATAAACCTTTTTCATGTAAACGATTCTCTCTTCCACGAATTCGCGCGAGTGATAGCCGAACACGCTGGAAATGACCAGTTGCCGGGCTCGCCGCCGGCCAGACGCGTGCCACGCGCCCGCGCCGAATGGCGCGAGCCGTCAGACGAGTGGCACGCCGATGAGCCAGGGATGTCCCCAGATCACGAAGGCGAAATACGCCACGAGCCCGACCGCCACCACCACGAGGTCCGTCTGCCAACGCGGTTCGCGCTGCATCACCGCTGCACTCGGCGCGGCTTCGCGAGCCCGGCTTTCCATCGAGACGCGCGCCAGTATCCCCCACAGCAGGAAACCGCCAAACATGAGAATGGAGCCCAGATCTCCGCGCACCAGCAAATGACCGACGGACCACAAGATCACCGCCGTGATCATCGGATGCCTCACCCAGCGCTTGATGTGCGAGGGCGGGTAGGTGGCGGCGAGCAGCACGAAGGCGATCAGCATCAAAAGGAAGGTGATGTGCCGCAGGAAGGCCGGTGGATTCCACAAGGGGATCATCCCGGACGAGCGGTAGGCGCCATAACCATAAATGATCAGCACCAGGCCGGTGATGGAAACGAGCGAGTAGAGCCCCCGGTAGGGTCCCTCGCCGATGCGAGCCATGAGTCGGCCGCGGACGCGGCGTTGCATGGTGAAGGCGTGGACGCCGAGAAAAAGCGCGAGGCCAATGATGAGCATCGCAAGGCTCATGAGCCATCCTTTCCGCTTTGTGCGGACCGTCTATTCGACCGCGGGCTCGAGACGCCTTGCCGCGCCCGCTCCCGCCTCACGATAAACGATACGCTGGCCGGGCTTCACCATGCCGAGGGGCACATCGCGATCGGGAAGGATCGCCGTATAATGCTCGCGCAAGGAGACGATGACCTGGCGTCCCTTTTCGGCCGACTTGATCGCCATGTTCTTCAGCATGCGGTAATTCGCCGCCTCCTTCCAGGCGAGCGGCCAACCCGGATCGCAATAGGCGACGATCCGGTTTCCTTCCGCCTCGAGGACGAAAACGAGCTTCGAGCGTTCCGGCTTGAGCTCGTCCGGGAAGCTTGGATTGGCGAGCCACATGCAACCGAAAGTCCGGCACTCTTGCGGCCTTACGTCGTAAATGACGCAGCCTTGGCTCGGACGACAATGGCGACACCAGGCGCCTGCCGGCTTGTCGAGTGCGGCCACGCCGAGCACCTTGCAGCACAAGGTGCACGAACCGCATTGACGTGCCGGCTTCTCCTCCGATTCCATTGTGCAAGCCTTAAAACAGAGCGGACTTTGGGAGCGCGAACCACGGCATTCTCGACCGCCGCGCCGTCCCCACCACAATGGGGTAACTCGTCGTATCAGTTAAAACAACTCGGATGAGTATTTTGAGGGCTTTGCGTTTCGATAGGGATTGATGTGGGCTTGGCGGGCTGGCCTGGCGTGTCGGAGAGTGCGAATGAGCAAGGTGAAGGAAATGGAGACTGCCGTCGTTCTGGAAGCGTATCAGAACGCGCTCGAGCGCCACGGCAGCCACGTGGCCGCGATGGAGGAAGCCGTCCTCGCGCTCGACACCTATCGCGTCGCCGACACCAAGCCCACGCCGAGCGTCGGAGAGGAGGCGATCCACGCCGACATCCTGTTCGCGCATCGTTTGAGAACGAGAGCCGCGGTCGTGCAATGCATCGCGGACGCGTTCATCGAGCAGGAGCTCGGTGTCACGCTCGATGTGCTGGCCTCGCGGTTGGACACGACGCCGCGCAAAGTCCGAAAGATGATGAGCCTGCGCGGCTCGGGTCGTCGCGGCATCGATCAAGTCTCCGACTTGTTGCTGGCGCTCGGAACCGAGCTCGATTTCCGCGTGGAAAGACGTCAACGTGCCGAGCAGGCGCCGCCCCCGAATGAAGGAAAATGAAGGGCAGGAATCAAGGAAGCTGGCCGAGCGTCGTCAAAAGCCGCACCAGGTCGCGATCGACTTCAGCTCCATCAACGAACCGAAAGTGCTGACGCTTCCCCCGACTGGGCACGCCATCCCCGCAAACGTCAGCCACGCCTCGTCCTGAAATATTCGTAGAGATTGTCGAATACCGCAGCGCCTTGGGCGAGACGTTGCTCATCGCCCGAGCTTGCGGCGACGACACCCGCGATCAGGCTTGCGATCCCCGCCGTCTCCTCGCGCGCGAACTTCGCGTCCTTGAGGTCGATGTCATGCACGATCTCGGCAATCGCATGCAATGGGGGCTCCCCGAGCCCGGCGCGTTCGAGAAGTACCTCAAAGCTGCAACGATCCCCTTCATGAGTGATTTCGCCTTCGAACATGTCGAACCGCAGCTCACCTTTGTTGGGAATATATCCCTTGCCTGCGACGAAGCGGATCACCGCGTCAGGATCGATGAAGCGGCGTATGAGCCAGCCGCACGCGATGCGATCGACATGGACGCCCTTGCGGGTGATCCAAACACGCCCCTTCAGCTCCGCGCGTTTTCCTGACGCTGCCTGCGGCTTCTTCTTTCGCATACCCTCTTCCTCCGTGGTCCGCGCCTCGAGCTCGGCGACAAGACCCTCGGCCGCGAGACGGCCGCTCGCTTCAAAAAAATCGATCGCCAAAATCTGGGTGAGGCGCTTGCGCAAGCGGATGATCTGCGCACGTGTCTCGGATTTCTTGCCTGACGCGGACGCCTTCAGCGTTGCGAGAAGGGCGCGAGCTTCCTTGGCGATCGATGCATAGTCGTCATCGCGGGCCGTATCGAACAGCGAGCGCGCCTGCGCGTCGGAGAGACCGTCGATGAGGTGCGCCTCGCACAGGATGGCCTCGCCGCCGCCCTCGACGATCTCTTTCAAGATCCAGGCGAAATCCTCCTGCGTCTCGGTGGTCGCGGGCAGCGCATAGACGGTGCTCTTCACTGCGACGGCGCCCACGTCCTGCAAGCGCCGCCAGACCTTGACGCGGAAATAAGCGGGCTTCGTCGGCAGCTGGTGGATCAGGAGCAGCCAACGTTGTTCCTCTTCGGAGCCTTTCATAGTCATTCTGTATCTCATTTGCAATGTAAATGAAACAGATGTATCACAGGAGAGACGAACGCATCTTTTACCTCGAAAGGTCGTCGAGGGGTGAGGACGCTCCAAAGATCACCGCCGCTCGGCGTTTCGAAAGGAAGGAGCCAAACCATGAAATGGGTCACGCGCGAACGCCCCGTCATCGACCGCATCGCCTGTCCCTGGCTGATCGCACGCTTCATCGACAAGGAACCTGAATTTCTTTTCGCGCCGCCGGGCGACGTCAAGCGTGTCGCAAAGGAAACCGGCGCGACACCTTACGACATTCCCGATGTCGAGCTCACCCATGTCGGCGATGGTTGCAGCTTCGACAGCTTCATTGAGAAATACGCGCTCGAGCGGGAGCCGGCGCTCGCCGCGATCGCCAAGATCGTACGCGGTGCCGACACCGATCGCCACGACCTCACACCGCAGTCGGCCGGCCTGCTCGCGATCTCGATGGGGCTTCGCGATCTTTCATCGGACGATCACAAGGTGCTTGAGCACGGCTTCATCATCTATGACGCGCTTTACGCCTGGGCCTCGCGACGCACGGGCGAGACGCACAGCTGGCCGCCCAAGCCTTCGGTGAGCTGAGATGACCGAAGCTGTGGCGCGACGGCGCGGCCGGATCACCGAAGTCGTGTTCTATTTCCTGCGGCTTGGCCTTCTGGGCTTCGGCGGTCCCGTGGCGCTCGTCGGCCAGATGGAGCGCGAGCTTGTCGACAAGGAGGGCTGGCTCACCAAAGCTGAGATGCGCGAGGCGATCGCCTTGTGCCAATCGCTGCCGGGGCCGCTCGCCATCCAGGTCGGCATCTACATCTCCTATCTGCGCGCGGGCTTTTGGGGCGCCTGGGCGGGAGGCTGGGCCTTCATCCTGCCGAACTTCGCCATCGTCGCGGCTCTCGGCGCGCTCTACGTCCACCTCGGCGAATTGAAGCCGGTCACCGCAGTCTTCTATGGCGTGAGCCCGGCGGTCATCGCGCTCATCCTGCATTCCTGTTATCGCCTCGCGAAGCTCGGCATGGAGGATTGGCTGCAATGGGTGATCGCGGCCGCCTGCCTTGTCGTGACCGTGATCTTGCAAGCCGAAGTCGCGCTCCTCTTCATCGGCGCCGGCGCGATCGGCATCCTCTATTATGGCAGCTTCTTCAGCCGGCCGCCCAAGGCCACGGCTCTGAGCCTCGCCCCGGCCGCGATGGCGGCGGCGGCTTCGATCGCACCCGCGGCTGAGGCTTCCGTTCTCGGCAAGCTCTTCTTGTTCTTTCTCAAGGCAGGATCGCTCACCTTCGGCAGCGGGCTCGTCATCGTGCCTTTCCTCGAGCAAGGGCTGGTGCAGCAATATGGCTGGCTCGACGAGCGCCAATTCCTGGTCGCGGTCGCGATCGGCATGATCAGCCCAGGCCCTGTCGTCATCACGGCGACCTTCGTGGGCTATCTCGTCGCCGGATTTTGGGGCTCGCTCACCGCGACGATCGGCATCTTTCTCCCGTCCTTCATGTTCGTGCTGGTCGCGGCGCCGCTCCTGGCGCGCCATCGCACCAACCCGAATGTGCAAGGCTTCGTGAAGGGCGCTTATGCGGCGGCGATCGGCACCATTCTCGGCGCCTGCATTCTGCTCGGCCGCATCGCGATCGGCGATTGGATCACGGCGCTCATCGGTCTCGTTTCGCTTGGCCTGCTCTTCCGCTGGAAAATCAGCAACCCCCTGCTCATCGCCGCGACCGCGGTGGTCGGGCTCATCGCCTTTCCGCTGCTCCAGCCCGCCTGGGTTTTGGTGAAATAAGGTGAACGATCATGCCGGTTCCCTTTATGCCGATCTGAGCTGATGCCGGGGCATCACGCGCGAATCGCAGGGTCCGAAATTCAAAACAGGAGAAACGCATGAACCCCTCGCAAACCGTCGCATTCGTATGCCTGCATGGCTCGGCCAAGAGCCTGATCGCCGCCGAGCATATGGGCAGGCTCGCACGTGCCCGTGGTGTCGCGCTCGCGGCGACCACCTCGGGACCTGAGCCTGATGCCGAGGTGCCCCCGCATGTGATCGAAGGCTTGCTCAAGCACGGCGTCGACGCAAGCCGTCGCATCCCGGAAAAGGTAAGCGCGCCGGCTCTCGGGCAGGCAAGCCACATCGTCTCCTTTGGCTGCAACCTAAAGGACCTTGGTCTCGTCGGTGACGAGCGCATGATCGACCAATGGGACGATTGTCCAGCGGTCATCGATGACTTCGAGATCGCTTACGCTTTCATCACCAAGAGGGTGGAGCAACTCTTCGAGCGAATGAACGCGCGCCAGGAAAGAAACGGGCCGGCGCGATGAAAGCTTGGACGGGACGCAAAGGAAGGAGGCCACTCATGTGGATGCAGTTTCTCGTTGGCCTGGTCGGCGTTTTCGCCCTCACGCTGCCGGCATCGGCAGAACCCGACTGGCAGGCGGTGGCCAAGGCCCTCGGGAGGGAGGGAGGCCTGCAGCAAGGCGGTGTCTACCGTGTCGGTCTGCCACGTACGGATCTCAAGGTGAGACTGGATGGCGTGGACCTCAAGGCCGGCTTTGCGCTCGGCTCATGGCTCGCCTTCATGCCGATGGGCGATGAGGCGATGGTGATGGGTGACCTTGTGCTCACGGGCGAGGAAGTGAACCCGGTCATGAAGAAATTTCTCGACGACGGGATCGAGATCACCGCGCTCCACAATCATCTCCTGCGCGCGGAGCCCGCCACGATGTATATGCATATTTCAGCGCACGGCGACCCGGTGAAGCTCGCTGCCGCGCTTCACGAGGGGCTTCAGCTTAGCGGCACCCCGCTCGGTCCCGCTCCGCCACCATCGCCGGTTTCGCTCGATCTCGACACCGCAGGACTCGACTCGGCGCTGGGGTTCAAGGGAAAGGCGAATGGCGCGGTGTACCAATTTTCGATCCCGCGCGCGGATGCGGTGAGGGAAGAAGGCATGGTCATTCCCGAAGCGATGGGCTCGGCGATCGGCATAAATTTTCAGCCTACAGGCGGGGGTAGAGCCGCCATCACGGGCGATCTCGTCCTCATTGCTTCCGAGGTCAATCCCGTTCTTCGCGCCTTGCGGATGAATGGGATCGAGGTCACCGCGGTGCACAACCACATGCTCGATGACGAGCCCCGAATCTTCTTCATGCATTTCTGGGGCAATGACGATGCGCAAAAGCTTGCCAACGGACTGCGGGCCGCACTCGACAAGATCGCGGTCAAGAAGAGCTGAGCGATGCAAAGGCTCGCTGCCTTTGCCTTACTGGGATTCGTTCTGGTCAACGGGCCAATCGTGGCGCTGGCCGAGCCGCCTCTCCGGCTCGAGGCGAAAATTCCGCTCGGGAACGTAGCGGGTCGAATCGATCATCTCGCCGTCGATCTTGGCCGGAAGCGCTTGTTCGTCGCGGAGCTCGGCAACGACAGCGTGGGCGTGATCGACCTCGAGGAAGCCAAGGTCATCGACCGCATCGGCGGGTTGAAGGAGCCGCAGGGCGTTGCCTACGAGCCCTCGACCGAAATGCTGTATGTCACCAATGCCGGCGACGGCTCGGTGCGCCTTTTTCAAGGGATCGGACTCAAGCCCTCAGGGAAAATCGATCTCGGCGAGGACGCCGACAATATTCGCATCGATGCCTCGCATCCTCGCGTGCTGATCGGCTATGGCAATGGCGCCATTGCGATCATCGATCCCGGCACCCGAGCGAAAACTGGCGTCGTGATCCTCGATGGCCATCCGGAGGGTTTCCAAACCGACGGCACGCGCATTTTCGCAAATGTGCCTGATGGCCGGCATGTAGCGGTCATCGAAGTAGCAGAGATCGCGACCCATGCGCGATGGCGATTCGGCGAACGCGGCCGAAACTTCCCCATGGCAATCGATGAGGAGCAAGGCTGGCTTGTCAGCGTGACGCGCGGGCCGGCGGAGCTCTTGAGGTTCGAGCTGGGCAACGGCGCGCTGCTTTCGAGGACCGATACCTGCGAGGACGCCGATGATGTCTCTATCGATGCCAAGCATCACCGCGTCTACATCAGCTGCGGGGAAGGCTTTCTCGACATCTTCGAGCAGCGAAACGGACATGAGCGGATCGCGCGCATTCCGACCGCGCGAGGCGCTCGGACATCTTTCTTCAGTCCAACGCTCGACCGACTCTTTCTCGCGGTGCGGGCGACGTCCGATGAACCAGCGGCAATCTGGGTATATGAGCCACAACCATGACGGTTCATCGCCAAAATGACACGCCCGGGCGGTGCCCCAATCAGACCCCCGATTCCATGGTCGACACGAAGGCCGTCGACGGCATCATCAAGACGAAGGGCTCGAGGAGAGCAAACAAAGCCTCCTTCGTCATGTCCCCGGGCAGGCCGCGCGGCTCGCGCCCTTGCACCGCGTCCGTGACGAGCGTCGCCGGAACGCCGATCGCACACGCACCGATCGCGGTTCC
>JAFBAK010000154.1 GCA_019247795.1 Hyphomicrobiales bacterium
GGCATCGGCCATACGCTGATCCTATGGATCACTCAACAGGTCGGTTCATTCCAACCTTTCACTGGGGTCGTCAATCTTTACTGTTTCGGCGGACACCCTCGGCATCCACGGCACGTATTTGCCGCCCTGACGTCCGCTGCCTCGGTCATGGGACAAAATCCAAAATACGCTATGCAATTCAATGGTGGACGGAACGTCCAACTTGCCCGTCAAGCTCTTGAAATCACTTGATTGATTTACCCCGCCCCTGGGCACCACTCTAGACCTTATTCTAAGCGGATTTCTTGCAGGCAAGGCCCGCGTTTCAGTTCTCAAATCCATCGCGGTCAATCAGCACGTCAGCAGAGACGTACGTCTCAGCAAGTGAGCCATGTGCGCGAGGACATGCACCTGACTGGACGCTCGTTTGCGTAAGGCCCCGGTTGCACGAGGCTCAAGCTCGAGAACTGAGGCTCGGTGCGGCGGCTCGCGTCCGGCGAGAAGATCGAATCGGCACAAGCCGCCAAGCCGAACGAAATGAGCACGATGATCGCAACTTTGCGCATTTGTTGCTCCTTGCTATCGCGTCTCAGGCGAGTTTGCGTCGGAGTAGAGGGGGAAAGCAAATTTGCCCCGGCGCCCCCCTTGTGCCGATCGCCTTGAGGTTGGGCGTCGAGGGGGGAGCTCCGGCACTCAACGGGCAGCCGACGAGCCGAGGGACAGGCCTCGAGAGTTGACGCCGAGTGAACCGAACTCGGTGGAAATTGTCGGATGTTGCAGTCTTTTGTCTGTCCCAGAAGGCAACAGGAGTCCAAACCATGTCCCAACAAGAAAACGCCGAAGGCACGCAGATAAAAGCGATCCTCGAGGATTGGGCGGACGCTGTCCGCCGGCATGATCTTCCCGCCATTCTTGCGCGGCACGAGCAGGACATGGTGATGTTCGACTTACCGCCGCCACTTCAATGCAGGGGTATCGAAGCTTACAAAGCGACCTGGGATCTGTTTTTTCGTTACCACAAACCGGGCGCGGCCTTCGACTTTCGGGAACTCGCCGTTACCGCGGGCGTGGACGTCGCCTTCGCGGTTGCCATCATGTGGTGTGGACCTGACTCCTCCAGCAATCCTAAAGACAAGGAGGGCTTTCTGTTCCGATTGACCGTGGGTCTGCGCAAGGTCGATGGCGAATGGCGCATCACGCACGAGCACCACTCGGAGCCTGCAAAGGACTGAATCTGTGGTTTCACATTCCGTTCGCCATGACAGCGGCATCACGACGGGGTCGTCTATTTCGATCGGCCCTTCCCATCGGCTGCCGCCGAACAGACATCCAAAGCTGGAGCGGTTCTCGCCGCTTGTGACGAGCTCCTCGGCTCGAAGCGCGTCCAGTTTTCGCCACCGCAGAGGAAGCCCAGCACGCATCCCTCTATCCGCAACGTGTCACGGTTCACCATGCTGATATGGGCGGTGTAGATCTTGCCGTTGTCGGCGTTGTAAACTTCTCCATCATAGCGTCCCGCTTGGCTTGGTCGCATGTCCAAGATGATCGGAAGTCCGAGAGTCGCACGCGCGCGCTTGGCGGGATCCGGATTGTGGACGTCCAGACCGCCCGGGCTCTTTTCCCAAGAGACGATGCCCCAAAGGGCTCCCCCGCAGTTTTCGATGCGTATCCTCGCGGTTCGGTCATTGACCAGCCACTCCCCCACCGGGCTCGGGTCGGCCCTATTCGCGGGAGCGTTCGTGCTCGACGGGGTTGTTTCCCCGGCGGCTGAGGTGGCCCCACCGAACATGATCACAAAGGCGAAACTTGCCAGGGTCTTGAGCCGCATCACGCTTCCTTCGTTGGAGGTCCCTGCGCAGCGCTGAGGCGCAATCCGACGTTCGAAGTCTCTTCGCCTACCACGCCGAGCTGATCTTGCGCCCACCTGGTCGAGGCCTGCCGGCGGCCGTGTCAGCGCGCCTTGTTGGAAATCGCGTGCAGATCGGCCGCGATGGTCGGATACTTCGAAGCCAGTTCATTGACGTCGCCGACCTCGACGTCGGCGGGTAATACTCCCGGCCACTCGGTGCTGGCGCCGAGGAACCAATTCCCGTACAGCAAGCGGGCGGCGTGAAAAGTGCCACCCGGGATGCGTAGCTGCACACGCTCTTTGTTCCGCAGATCGGGCCCGACGACGATCCGTTCGTTGGTGCCATCGCCGCCCAGCAAAATGACTTCGATCGGATCACCGAGGTAGTAATGATAGAGTTGGTCGTTGCGGATTCGATGAAGCCGCACCGGCGCCGTCGGCGTCACCATGAAGTAGAGCGCCGAACCGAGCGGCCGCTCTTGCCCAAAAGGCGCCGGGAGGCCGCCGGCTGCGATCGACCAAGCGCTGCGGAAGGTCTCGCGCACGAAGCCACATGTCGGGTGCGGTTCAAGCTTCAACAAATCGCGAACCTCGTCGGCAGTCAGCATGTCGCCCATGTCAGCACCTGACGCAATCGTGTTTCATTTGGTTGCGGGGCAGCGGCGGTGGCGGCCGCAGCGTATTCAAGGAAGTCATTGGCAGAGGTATCGATGCCGCACTGCCGTGACCTTGCCAAAAATATTCGTCGCGGGAGAGTTCCGAACTTCCGCGAATTATGTCTGCGCTTTCTGGTTGCACGAATGATGGCATGATATGTTAACATGACGATCGTCTGGCGATGGTCAAACGCACTGCGCTGAACCATCGTCGCAGCGACTTCGCGGGTGGCGACTAACGTTTCACAGTGTGCGGATCCGACATGAAGGTAAGCGTCCTGTTTTTGGCGATAGCACTCGTCGCGGGGGGCTGCGTGCCGGTTCTTCAATCGGGCCTTCCTGATCCGAAGCTCACCGAGCGCGACAAAAAAATGATGGCGCTTGCCGAGCCCGACGAGTGGCGCATTCCCGACATCCGCAACAAAGTGCGGTATTCGACCAGAGAAGCGCCAGGCACGATCGTGGTCGATACCGGCAGTCGGCATCTCTACTATGTTCTGCCCCGCGGCGAAGCGATCGAATATCGGATCGCGACCGGCTCCGAGGCTTATGGCTGGACCGGTCGGGCGACTGTTGGAAAAATGAAGGAATGGCCGACCTGGATGCCAACCGCGTCGATCATGGAGCAGTGGCCCCAATTCAAGGTTTACCTCAAACACGGTCCGCTTCAGGGTCGGTGGGACAACCCGCTCGGGGCCCGCGCGCTTTATCTTTTTGAGGGAAATCACGACACCCTCTACCGCATCCACGGGACGAACGAGCCCGCAGAGATCGGCCAGGCCGTGTCCTCTGGTTGTATCCGCATGCGCAACTTCGATGCGATCGACCTCTACAATCGCGTGCATGTCGGCACTCCCGTCGTCGTGATCTAGGCAGATCGGAACCGGGCAAGCGGCTGGAAAAGCTCACTCGGCAACCCCGATGATTTGCCGGTCCTCGAGGTAGTGCGCGGCGGCGAGCTGGCCCATGGATCGACCGAGCTGCATTTTCACGCACCGAGCTTCAGCCTATTGCGCTTAAGCCTTTGCGGGCTGTTGCAGGAGCGCGAGCACCGCTCCATGCGCATGAATGGTCCGACAATCGAGCGGGAGGTTGTGAACTTCACAAAATTGACTTAACCGTTCATACGAAGTTCGGCGGTTATTGCGGTGGCCCTCGATGCGGACCCTCACAATTGGTTTCCTTACCGCGTTCGCGCTTGCCCGCGCCTTTCCAGCAGGGGCATTCAGCGCGCACCCTACGAAGCCGCTCGAGGAGCTCCTCGACAGGAACGATCCGTATCAGGCTTTCGATATCGTCGCGGGCTACGATCTCGAGCGCACGCGACGCCCTG
>JAFBAK010000188.1 GCA_019247795.1 Hyphomicrobiales bacterium
AAGCCGCGCCTCTTCTTCAACTACATGAGCCATCCCGACGATTGGACGGAAATGCGTGCCTGTGTGCGGCTCACGCGCGAGATCTTCGCGCAACCGGCATTCGATCGCTATCGCGGTCGCGAAATCCAGCCGGGCGCGCAAGTCACAAGCGATGCGGCGATCGATGCTTTCATCCGCGCCAAGGTCGAAAGCGCCTTCCACCCCTCTTGCACCTGCAAGATGGGGGCGAGCGATGATCCGATGGCGGTCGTCGATCCGCAGACGCGGGTCATCGGCGTCGAAGGCTTGCGCGTCGTGGATGCCTCGATCATGCCGTCGATCACAACCGGCAATCTCAACGCGCCGACCATCATGATCGGCGAGAAGGCGGCAGACCATATTCTCGGACGCGAGCCGCTGCCCGCCTCGAACGCCCCCGTCTATGTCGCGTCGGATTGGGAGACGGAGCAGCGGTGAAAAGAGCGAGTAGCGAGTAGCAGATGGCTTTTCCTTCTATTCTACTCCCTATTCGCCATTCGCTATTCTCACAAATCTCGCTCGGCTTGCTCCAGGAACCGCCAGGCATAAGGCGCGAAGGAACGCGCCACCTCGATATGAAACTCGGTCTCGGCGACCCGCCACAGCACGATCTCGGTCTTTTGCAGGAGCGTTCGCGTGCACATGCCGACCGGGAAGGCCTGACGATCGAGGTCGAGCGGGCAGCCGGCGTTGAGAAGAAGCTCCGCTTGCGGGCCGGCAATCTTCAGAGCGACCTGACGATGGCTCACATCGACGAGCGAATAGGAGAGCGGCGCAAGCGCAATGGCCAATCTGTCGATGATGCTTCGCGCTTCGCCCTCCTTCGCAAGCAGAAGCCATTCATCGGGCCCAAGCCAGAGCGCCGCGCGATCACCGAAGATCGCAGCTCGACAAGGCTCCATGGCGGGCTCGACGCCGAATGCCGCGGCGACCCGGCCTACGGTCGAGATTCGGCCCCGATAGTTGAGCCGCGACAGGGGCGGCAAGAGCGAGAACGTGCCCGCGCGGCCCGAAGCCTCGATGCCTTCGAGGACGCTTTGCCGGGCTTGGGTGAGATCAGGCATCGAGCCGCTTTCCTTCCGGATCGAGGAAGACGGGATTGGTGACCACGACCTTGATCACGCCCTGCGGCATCGGCACGAAAAGCGTTTCGCCCATGCGCCGGCGTCCGCCAGCGACCATTGCCAGCGCGATGCCGCGGTCGAGAGCGGCGCTGAAATAGGAGGATGTCACATGGCCGATCATCTTTTGGCCGATGGGTGCATCCTTGCTTTTCGGCTTTGCGTCCGCCGGCAGCTCGGCGATGATCTGAGCGCCCTCTTCGAGCACCAGCTCGGGGTCTTCTGGAAGAAGCCCCACGAGTTGCTTGCGATCGGGATCCGTCATCGCCGGGCGGGTGAGCGAACGCTTGCCGACAAAGTCCATCTTCGCCTTGCCGATCGCCCAGGAGAGGCCGACATCATCCGGCGTCACCGTGCCGTCGGTGTCCTGCCCGACGATGATGTAACCCTTCTCGGCGCGCATTACATGCATCGCTTCGGTGCCGTAAGGCGTGATGGCGCGTGAGAAACCGGCGTCGAACACCGCTTCCCAAATGGCGCGCCCGAAATCGGCCGGCACATTGATCTCGAAGCCGAGCTCTCCGGTGAAGCTCACACGGAACAAGCGCGTGGGCACGCCGCAGATGTGACCCTCGCGCACGCTCATATGCGGCATGGCGGCGCTGGACAAATCGATGTCGTCGACGAGCCGCTCCAAGACCTTGCGCGAGTCGGGACCTTGCACGGCGATGACCGCCCATTGCTCGGTGGCCGAGGTGAGCCAGCAATCGAGGCCTGACCACTCGGTCTGAAGAAAATCCTCCATGTGATTCAAGACCTGCGCCGCGCCGCCCGTCGTCGTCGTGACATGGAAGCGGTCCGAGGCGAGACGCCCGACGACGCCGTCGTCGAGGATCGAGCCGTCTTCGCGCAACATCACGCCGTAGCGGCAACGCCCGGGCTCGAGCTTGTTCCAGGGGTTCACATAGATGCGGTTCATGAATTCGGCCGCGTCGGGGCCCACGATCTCGATCTTGCCGAGCGTCGAGCCATCGAAGATGCCGACCGATTGGCGCACGGCCTGGCACTCGCGGGCGACGGCGCCGTGCATGTCCTCGCCCTTGAGCGGGAAGTATCGGGCACGCTTCCATTGGCCGACATCCTCGAAAACGGCCCCCTTCGCGCTCGCCCAATCATGGGTCGCCGTCACTCTCACGGGATCGAAAAGATTGCCGCGGGCCGAGCCTGCGAAGGCGCCGAAGGTGACCGGCGTATACGGCATGCGAAAGGTGGTGAGGCCGACAGCCGGGACCGGCTTGTCGAGCGCCGAAGCCGCAATGCCGAGAGCGTTCATGTTCGAGGTTTTGCCTTGGTCGGTTGCCATTCCGGTCGTCGTGTAGCGCTTGATGTGCTCGATCGAGCGGAAGCCCTCGCGCACCGCGAGCTTCACGTCCTTCGCGGTCACATCGTTCTGGAAATCGACGAAGGCTTTCACTCGATGCGGCGAACGGTGGTGCGGCAGCGGCTCGAGGCGGCCGCCGTCCTCATCCTCGGAGAGGGGGACGGGCGCGTGCACGGCTTCGATGCGCCCTCCGACGGCATCGCGAGCCGCGGCTTCACCGGCCGCAACGCCGTCGGCGACAACCGCATCCAAGCCGGAAATCCCCCGGCACGCGCCGGCGCAGCGTATGCCTTCGGCGCCGCCATCGGGGAGGAAGGCATTCAGCTTCTCCGAAAACCGCAGCTTGCCGCGCGCTTGGGAGAACAAATGGATCGTCGGGGTGAATCCGCCGCACATCAGCACGACGTCGCAATCGAGCCGTGAGCGTGCGCCGACCTTGCCATCGGGCCGACAAGGGGCGATCTCGACAGAGGACACCCGGTGCCGGCCTCTCGTCCCGCAGATCGTGGTCGCGGAGAGAACAGGCAAGCCCGCCGCACGGGCTCGATCGGCCCAGGGGCCCGACGCATCCTCGCGTATATCAACGATCGCCACGATCTCGACGCTTTCGGCGGCGAGCTCGATCGCCGCGCGGTAAGCTTCGTCATGGGCGGCCGCGACGACCGCGCGCGAGCCGGGCTTCACCGCATAACGCAAGAGATATTGGCGCGCGGCATCGGCGAGCATGATGCCGGGGCGATCATTGTCGGGAAAGACGAGCGGGCGCTCCAACGCGCCCGTCGCAAGCACGACCTCCTTCGCGCGGACCTGCCACAAGCGCTCGCGCGGTCGGCCTTCGGCCGGCGCGGCGAGGTGGTCCGTGAGACGCTCGACGAGCCCGATCATGTTGTGCGGGAAAGAGCCGAAGGCGGTGGTGCGCGAGAGCCATCTCACTTTGGCCGAGCGGGAGAGCTTCGCCACCGCATCCGCAAGCCAGGAAGGTGCGCTCTTGGCGTCGATCGTGGCTTTCCTTTCCGCGAGAAGCGACCCGCCGAGCTCGGCCTGCTCGTCGCACAAGATGACGCGCGCCCCGTGTGCTTCGGCGGCGAGCGCTGCGGCAATGCCTGCCGGACCCGCGCCGATGATCAGAGCGTCGCAATGGGCATGGCGTTGCGCGTAGTTGTCGGGGTCGGGAAGGGTCGGCGCGCGACCAAGCCCCGCCATGGCCCGAATCTTCGGTTCATAAAGCCGTTTCCATGCCGATTTCGGCCACATGAACGTCTTGTAGTAGAAGCCGGCCGGAAAGAGGGGCGAGAACACATCGTTCACGGCGCCGAAATCGAAGCCGAGCGAAGGCCAGTGATTCTGGCTTTGCGCCACGAGGCCGTCGTAAAGCTCGACCTGCGTGGCGCGCAGATTGGGCGTGAAGCGAACATCCGATCCCACAGCGATAAGCGCATTCGGCTCGTCCGATCCGGCCGCGACGATGCCGCGCGGGCGGTGGTATTTGAACGATCGTCCCACGAGATGCACGCCGTTGGCGAGCAAGGCGGAAGCGAGCGTGTCGCCGGCAAAGCCTTCGTAAACCTTGCGATCGAAGGTGAAGCGCAGCGGGCGCGATCGGTCGATGCGCCCGCCTGCGTTCAGGCGGCAGGACGCGCTCATGCCGAAGCGGCTCCTTCGGCTTCGGGGATGGCCGGGCGTTCCTCGCCGATCTTGTAGGTCGCGGCGAAGCGATCGTTCGTGGTGTCGCGCAGCGCGTTGAAGAAGCGCCCGCATCCATGGACATGGCGCCATCGCTCGGCGTGCACCCCGCGCGGATTGCTGCGCCCGTAAAGGAACTGGCCCCAAGCCTTGTCGCCGAGGTCGGCCGGGTCTGCGGGACGCGCGAGATGCGCCTCGCCCCCATAGCGAAATTCGAGCTCGGGGCGCTTGCCGCAAAAGGGACAGTCGATCAGCAGCATGAAAATCTCCCGCGCGCTTTTCCTACTCTCGCATCAATGCGCCACCGCCGCCGCTGCCGCTTCGTCGATGAGGTATCCGTCGCGGAAACGATCGAGGCGGAAAGGCGCATTGATCGGGTGGGGCTCATCCTTCGCCAGCGTCCAGGCGAAGAGATGACCCGAGCCTGGTGTCGCCTTGAAGCCTCCTGTGCCCCAACCGCAATTGACGTAAAGCCCGGCGACCGGCGTCTTGCCGATGATGGGGGAGCGGTCAGGCGTGACATCGACGATCCCGCCCCAATTGCGCAGCATTCTCAAGCGGCGGAAGATCGGGAAAAGCTCGCAGATGGCTTCGAGCGTATGCATCGGCACATGCAACGCGCCGCGCTGCGTGTAGGAGACATACGCGTCCGTCCCCGCGCCGATGACGAGCTCGCCCTTGTCCGATTGGCTGATATAGGCGTGGATGGTGTTCGACATCACGACGCACGGGAAAATAGGTTTCACGGGTTCGGACACAAGCGCCTGCAAAGGATAGCTTTCGAGCGGCATGCGCAAATCCGCCATGGCCATGACGGTGCTCGTATTGCCGGCGGCGACGACGCCGATTTTGCGCGTCTCGATCGTGCCGCGCGTGGTCTCGACCGCTTCGACCGCTCCGCCGACGCCGCGCCTGATCGCCGTCACGGCGCAATTTTCGATGATATCGACCCCCATGGCGTCGGCGGCGCGCGCATAGCCCCAGGCGACCGCGTCATGGCGCGCGACCCCGCCGCGTCGCTGCAACGCGGCGCCGGTCACCGGATAGCGCATGGACTTTTCGATGTTGAGCGGCGGGCAGAAGGCTTTCGCCTGTCGTGCGCTCAACCATTCATTGTCGACGCCGTTGAGGCGGTTCGCATGGATGTGTCGCTGCAGGCTTTGCTGGTCATGCACGTTATGCGCGAGCATCATCACGCCGCGCTGCGAGAACATGACGTTGTAGTTGAGGGCTTGGGACAGTCCCTCCCACAACTTCACGGCGTGGTCGTAAAGCGCCGCGCTTTCGTCGAAAAGATAGTTCGAGCGAATGATCGTCGTGTTGCGTCCCGTGTTCCCCCCGCCGATCCAGCCCTTCTCGAGCACGGCGACATTAGAGATCCCGAACTCGGTCGCGAGATAATAGGCGGTAGCAAGGCCGTGCCCGCCCCCGCCGACGATCACCGCGTCATAGGCGGCCTTGGGCTCCGCTGCGCGCCATTGGGGCCGCCAGCTTCGGTGGCCGCCGAAAGCGTGCCGAATGAGCGCGAGCGCGGAAAATCTTTGCATTTCCTTTGCGGGACTTTCGATTCGAAGAGAACCGATCTTCGCCCAAGCTCGAGCCGGGAGCAAATTCATCGCGAGCGCCCAAAAGGCAAGCACAAGGCGCGCGGCTTGCGAGCGGCGACGTGCGCGCAACCCTGCCTTTCTGAAAGCCCCTGGACGCGGCTTTAGAACTTTTGCATTCACGCTCTCAGAAAATGTGAAGGGAGTGCCTCGGACATGCAAAACAGCGAAGAGATCTGGCGGCTCGTCGATGCCAAGAAGCAAAGCTTCGTCGAACTCAGCGATCGGGTGTGGGGCATGCCCGAGCTTTGCTACACCGAGACGCGCTCTTGCGCCGAGCATGTGGCCGCGCTCGAGGCCGAAGGCTTTCGCGTCACGCGCAATATCGCGGGCATTCCGACGGCGGTGGTTGGAGAGGCCGGCGAAGGCGGCCCGGTGATCGCCATCCTTGGCGAATACGACGCGTTGCCGGGGTTGAGCCAGGAGGCGGGTGTCGCGGAACCGCGCCCCGTCGAGGCGAACGGCAATGGCCATGGCTGCGGTCACAACCTTTTGGGCTCGGCTTCGCTCCTCGCCGCGACGGCGGTGAAGGACTACCTCGCCGCCCACGGGATCAAGGGGCGCGTTCGCTACTATGGCTGTCCCGCCGAGGAGGGCGGCGCCGCGAAGGGCTTCATGGTGCGCGCCGGGGCATTCGACGACGTCGATATCGCTATTTCCTGGCATCCCGCCTCATTCTCGGGCGTGAACGAGCCGGAATCGCTTGCCAACACCCGCATTGACTTCACCTTCACCGGGCGCTCCTCCCATGCGGCGGCCGCCCCGCATCTCGGCCGCAGCGCGCTCGATGCGGTGGAGCTCATGAATGTCGGCGTGAACTACATGCGCGAGCACATGCCGGACGGGGCGCGCGTGCATTACGCGATCCTCGACGGCGGCGGTGTCGCGCCGAACGTGGTGCAGTCGCGAGCCAAGGTCCGCTACCTCATTCGCGCGCATGACCTCATGGAGCTCTCGCCTCTGGTGGCGCGCGTGAGAAAAATCGCCGAAGGCGCGGCCTTGATGACCGAGACGAGCGTCGAGACGCGGGTCGTCAGCGCCGTCTCCAATCTCCTCGGCAACGCCCCTCTCGAAAAGCTCATGCATGACAATTTCATGCGCCTCGGGCCGCCGGATTTCGACGAAAGGGATCGCGAGGTCGCGGCGAAATTTCACGCGACGCTCACCAAGGAAGACATCCTTGCCGCGCATCGACGTCACGGGCTCAAGGTCGAGCCGGACAAGGTGCTGTGCGACACCGTCGTGCCGCTCAACGCGGAAGGCGCGGGCGGCGTCGGTTCGACCGATGTCGGGGATGTGAGCTGGGTGGTGCCGACCGTGCAGGCGCGCGGCGCGACCTGCGCCATCGGCACGCCGTTCCATTCCTGGCAATTGACCGGCCAAGGCAAGACGAGCTTCGCCCATAAGGGGCTCGTGCATGTCGCCAAGGTGATGGCCGGCACCGCGATCGATGCCATCCGCGATGCGGACGTGATCGCGCAAGCAAAAGCGGATCTGCAGGAGCGCACGCAGGGCACTCCCTATGCGAGCCCTCTGCCGCCCGAGGTCAAGCCTGCTCTCGACATGAGTGTCGCCGCGTGACGGAGCGGTTGCGGCACGCAGCTGGGTCGTAATCTAAGCGAAAAGGGGAGGGGTGAAGACGCTGGCCTATCCGTGCCGGCAGCCGGCCCTGATGGTTCATCAGCTCATGAATTTGTTTCAGCGCTGATCGCTTCCCTCGCCCCGCTAAGCGGCGGGGAGCGCACGCTCAACGTTTCCATCCGGCTGCCCCTCACGGGGCGAACACCTTCTGCCGCAATGCGTCGCGATGCCGGAGATGGGAGCTCGGCGTCGCGATGCCGGCGCTACGCAAAAAGAACGCTTCCGTGTAAAGGTTAGCGTGAGTAGCTCGCCCTAAATCCTCGACAAACCGCTAATTAGACGCTATCGGTTCATCCACGATGAATCGCTTCGCATACCTGCACAAAGCCCGCACCTCGAATGCCCTCGCGCTTCGCGGGCTGGGCTCTGCCCTCATGGCGGCGCTTGCCCTCGCCCCGACCCTCGCGCACGCGCAAAATTACAAGGATGTGGCGCCGCAGCCCGTGCCGGCGCCGCCGCCGAAAGCGGCGCCCGCGCCGCCATTGCCGACCGACCTTCCGACGGGGCCAGCCGCGACGAAGACGATCATCCCGGCCGTGAAGGCGCTCGTCTTCGTGCCGGGCGTGCAAAATGTCGTGAAGAAA
>JAFBAK010000191.1 GCA_019247795.1 Hyphomicrobiales bacterium
CCACAACTCAATTGGGGGAGGATGCCGGCGTCATATTGATCGCCAACGAGACAGCACCAACGGCCATGAGGCTGACAGCCCATGCTCCGTCGAGATTGAACCAGCTCCGCGACACGAACTTGGTGCCCAGATAGTGGTAAACCACCCATGCGAGAACACCCCCGGATACGATCATTGCGGCCGTGTGAACGGCGGCGACGGTCACGGCCATGACAAGGTCGGCACCGATGAGTGCATTGACCTGGCGCATGCTGTCGAAACCTGCAGTGCCGCACAAGCCAAGATAGATCGGAATCAGCATCAGGCCCGCGCCATGCGCAATCGCAACAGCGAAGGACCAAAGCGCCAGCTGCGTCGGGCGTATCCGTGCGAGCATTCGCGGATGCCGCCGCTTGATGAAACGGAAGATTCCGAAACTCATGACCAGCAGGCCGGCGCCGATCTGGATGTCTCGCTGCCATTGAACCACGGCAATGAGAAGAGAGAAAGGAAGCATGATCGCAAGCATCGCCAAGAGATGCCCGACCGATAACGGCCAGAGCGCCGCGAAAAAAGCGCCCGAGCTCCTCTCCATGAGACCGGCTGAAACAGCCAGCGGCCAACCCATCCCGGGATTCACTCCGTGATAGAGGCCGCTGGCGACTACAGCAAGCCACAGTAGTGCGGCGCGATCCACCTCGATTTAGACCGATGGATAGCAGAACGAATCCGTCGAGCAGTCTCCGCCTTCCAACCTGATCTGGTGCGCCCTGTAACCATCGGGAAAGCTCACCCAATAGTTCTTCTCGAGCGTGAGGCCTCCGCTCTCGCCGACATGGGCCATCACCTCCGCGCCGGGCACGCCATCCGGATAGAATTGGCCATCCCATGTCGAGTAGAGCGAGTTGGTCCAATAGACGCGATTGCCGTCGCGACTGATCTCGACCATCTGCGGACCCCCGGCAAAGGCATTCCCGTTCGGATGAGGCGTGCGGCGAGTGATCCCTCCGATATGGATCGAGCCTGCAAGCTTCGGCCTTCGCGGGTCGGTGACATCATATTGGCGCATCTCGCCGGTGCCCCAGCAGGAGACATAAAGGAAGCGGTCATCCATGGAGAGATCAATGTCGGTGACCAAAGGCGGCACGGCTTCGAACCCTTGCAGCAAGGGCGGCAACTTTTCCTTGGGTGCCGGCTCGGGCGGAATCGTCGCCGTTTTTTCGATGTGGAACTTGCCGCCTTCGCGCCACCACGTCCAGATGGAGCCCTCGAGATTCGTCGTATCGACCACGACGCCAAGAAAGCCGTATTCCCGGATAGGGTCGTGCGCGGGCCTGATCTCAAGCGCCATCTGATGGTTGGCGCCGAGATCGATCGTCTGGACGTTGCGCCGGCCGCGGAGATCCCAGAAGTGCACCGAATGCCCGTATTTGTTCGAGAGCAGATCCCCCGGCACGATGCCGTTCTCGAATTGCGGAGGCAAAGCCCACTCGCTCGTGACCATGTAGTCACGCGGCAGATTCCACCAGAAGTCATAGTGCAATTTCTGTGGTCCGCGATCGAGCTCCCAGCGGCCGAGAACATCGAATGTTTCACAGTCCATGATGAAGACGCCGGGTAGGCCGTCCGTTCCGTCCTTGCCGCCGCCACCGAGCGTGCTGACATAGATGCCTTCGGGTCCGCAATGGACCGTATGAGGTCTCGAATAGCCCGTTTTTCTGAACACTTCCTCGGGCTCGATGATCTTGTGAATCTTCGCCTGCGTCGGATCAGGTTTCGTGTCCACCACGTAAATGCGGGAGGAGCGGATCCCCGGGATGATCAAATAGCGCCTTTCGAGGAAAGCATGGCCGGTGAGAGGGGACAGTGACGAAGAACATGCGTTCCAGCCGAAATGGTGAAATTCGTCACCCTTGTAAGGCATCGTCACCATATGCACGACGCGGCCATAGGAGGATGAGCCAGGTTTGACGTCGACGACGGCAAGGGCGTCGGGCTTCGAGAAATCGGGGCTGAGCAGTACGGTATAGGCAAAGTTCTCTGCGGGAGCTTCCATCGCGAGTTTCGGGGAGGCGTGGAAAGTGGGATCGGGCCTCGTTGCCATCGAAGACCTCCTCTGATGATCGACCCGTTGTCACCATCAAGTGCGCAAGCTCGCAGCAAGTATCGATGTCTTTGCCTTTGAGGGTGTCATTCGGCTTGAATGCGGAGCCGCCGCTTTAGAACAACATTCAGAGCATTCGAGCATTGATCTCTCGGCAGTTTATTCCTTCGCCAACGCAAATGCCAGCGAATGCAAATTGGACTTTCTTGATCACGCCGCATGCAACTTTACGAAGAAACTACCATGGCGCTGGAGACGCTGGGCATGGTCAGCGAACGAAAAGTCGCTGGATGTTCGATCTGAATCGACGCCCAATTGCGCGTCGCTCCGCATTTGACCACAACCTTGGCGCGTATATAGTAATCGCGCAGTAATCGGCGCTATGCCGGCAATGCTCGGCAAAACGATAACGTCGAGAGGGGGAGCGATCGTGGGCCGAGGTGCGGGTCTCGTACTCTCAGCTGCATTGTGTGCGGCGCTTTTCGCGTTGTCCGCGATCACGGCGCCCCCGAGCGCGCGCGCCGACGGTTGCAACTTCGATGACGTTCTGAACGCCATCGAGAATACCGTCTCTTCGCTTTCCTCGGGCGCCTGCGGCGTCGCTTGCGCGGAGGGCGGCGCCGGCTGCATCGCGTCGGCGGGCATCGGGGCGGCACT
>JAFBAK010000325.1 GCA_019247795.1 Hyphomicrobiales bacterium
GCGTCGGGCGCCACAATCTCTAGCCTTGGTACGGCCGGGGCCGCCATCTACACGGTCGGGGGTGCCGCCAACGTGACGAACTCGGGGAACATCTCGGCGACAGACCATGGTATTTTGATCGACGCTGGCGGAACCGTCTCGAACACCTCATCGGGGAGCATCACCGCACAGAACGCAGGCGTATTCATAAAGAACGTGCCGGGCACAGTGATAAATTCAGGTCATGTTTCCGGCACAGGGACCAATGGAGCTGGTGTCTATCTCGAAAACAACGGCAATGTTACGAACGCCTCGACGGGAACCATAACCGGCGCCTTCTTCGGCGCTTTCATCGAGGGAGGCGCGGGCAGCCTCAGCAATTCGGGAAGTATCTCGGGCGCCACCTATGATGGTGTCGTCCTCGGGCTCGGCGGAGTGGTGACGAATTCCGCCGGCGGTAAGGTCACAGGCGGGAGCACCGGCATCTACGTGAAGTACCGTGCGGTCGGCACGGTGACGAATAGTGGCGGCATCAGCGGGAGCTCCACGAACAGCGCGGGTGTTGATCTCGCCGGCGGCGGGACGCTCACGAACAATGTGGGCGGCTCGATTACCGGCAGTTCGATCGGCGTTTTTGTCGGCAGCTCCAGCACGCTCGCGACCCTTTCGATGATCGGCACGATCTCGAACGCCGGCAACATCGCCGGTGGTAAATACGATGGCGTCGCTCTCTCCAAAGGAGGCACCGTCACCAATCTTTCCGGCGGTTCGATCAGCGGCGGCAGCAACGGTATTTATGTCAACAAGGGATCGTCAGGGACAGTCACGAACACCGGTAGCATCACGGCGACCGTAACAAGCGGCGCCGGCGTCGATCTCGGCGGTGGCGGCAGCGTCAACAACAATGCGGGCGGCGTAATCGCAGGCGGCGGCTTTGGCGTGTTCGCGACCGGGTCGTTGGGGAGCGTGACGAATACCGGCAGCATCTCGGGGGCGCACGGCGTGTCTTTCGGCGCGGGTGGCAGCGTCACCAATAATGCCTCGGCCTCCATTTCCGGTCAGCTTGCCGGCGTTCAGGTGTTGGGTGCGCCCGGAACGCTCGTTAACACGGGACAAGTCACCGCCTCCGCCGGCGCGGGGGCGGACATCGAGCTTGGTGGCAGCGTCACCAACCAGGCAGGCGGCACGATTACGGGAAGCACATTCGGCGTTTTCATCACCGGGGGATCCAGCACGGTCACCAATGCCGGCACGATCTCAGGCAGCACATATGCGGTCGACTTCACCGGCAGTGCGACCAATCGGCTCATCGTCGAGCCGGGCGCGGTGTTCGTCGGCAAGGTCGGCGCGAACGGTGCTTCTGCGAACACGCTCGAGCTTGCGAGCGGCACCGGCTCGATCGGCGGCCTTGGTGGAGGGGGCAGCTCGTTCGGCAATTTTCAAACCCTTGTGATCGATGCCGGAGGGAACTGGACACTGACCGGCGCCAATGCGACCACCGGCGTGCTCGATGCTGGCGCGATCGACATTGTGGGCACACTCTCTGCTTCAGCTATTACTTTCCAAGGCACGAGCGAGTTGCTCATCGACAATGCCTCGACCTTCGGCAGCAACGTCGGAAGCTCATCTTATACGGGCCCGCAGCTCCAAGATTTCATCGCGGGCGACCAAATTGACCTGAAAAACTTTTCCTCGGCCGGTGCGACGCTGAGCTACAACTCAGCGACAGGCCTCTTGCAGGTGTCGAACGCCGCGAACCAGCTAGCAAGCCTGAGCTTTCAGACCTCCAGCCTTGGCAGCGGAACGTTCAATGCGGTTGGCGATGGGGCCAACGGGACCTTCATCAGCTTGGGAACGTCGGTGACGCCGCCCACCATCTCGGTCGAGAATGATTTCAACGGTGACGGCAAGTCGGACGCTCTGTGGCGCAACAGCAGCAGCGGCGAGGTTGTGGATTGGACGATGAACGGACCGCAAATCTCGCTGGCCGGAGACGTAACGTATCAAGGCAATCCGGTCGCGCCCGACGCGTCATGGAGCGTCGCCGGAATCGGTGACTTCAATGGGGACCGCATGTCGGATGTCTTATGGCGCAACAACAGCGGCGAGGTTGTGGATTGGACCATGAACGGGTCGCAGATCGCGTCGGCCGGGGACGTCACCTATCAGGGGAGCCCCGTCGCGCGTGACGCCACTTGGAGCGTGTCCGGCATCGGCGACTTTAACGGCGACGGTATGGCAGACGTGTTGTGGCGCAACAGCAGCGGCGAGGTCGTGGATTGGACAATGAACGGATCACAGATCGCGTCCGCTGGAGATGTCACGTATCAGGGGTCGCCGATTGCGCCTGATTCTTCTTGGAGCGTCGTGGGGCTCGGCGATTTCAATGGCGACGGCAAGACCGACGTGTTGTGGCGAAACAGCAGCAGCGGCGAGGTCACGGATTGGACCATGAATGGGTCGCAGATTACATCGGGTGGGGACGTCACCTATCAGGGGAGCCCCGTCGCGCCTGACGCCACTTGGAGCGTGGCCGGGATCGGCGACTTCAACGGGGACGGCATGGCCGATATCCTGTGGCGCAACAGCAACGGCACGCTCTCCGATTGGACGATGAACGGGTCCCAGGTCACATCGGAGCAAAATGTGACATTTCAAGGCGCGCCCGCCACGCCTGACGCGTCTTGGCAAATTGCTGAAATTGGCGACTTCAACGGGGACGGGAAGTCCGACATTCTGTGGCGAAACACCAACGGCGCACTTTCCGATTGGACGATGAACGGGTCGCAGGTCGTGTCGGAGCAAAGTGTCACATATCAAGGTAGCCCGACGACGCCTGACAACACCTGGAACCTACAAGCAAAGCCCACGGATTTCGCGTGACGGTACTACATCGGCTGCGACAATCCCTCAATTGAGCAGCCGATTATTCGAGGATCGGACTGGCAGTAAGTCTAAACTATGCGGGGCGATAGTTAACATGCGTCGCGCGTAGCGCGATGAGGCGAGTGTTCGAACGAATTCTCGCGATAGGATGAGAGTCGCTCATGCTGGCCCGACCCAGTTTCAATCGGCGGCCCCAAGCCGCCTTCAAAGTAGATGGGTCGATCGCCGTCGCAGGCGCCCAGTCGCTGCCTGCATAAATCTCCGCGTGATGCGTAAGGCGAAGCCTTGAACAAAACGTAGTATGAAACCACGATCATACCGCAGTCCTGCGAACAATAATGATGCCAATTTGTCGACGCGTCGCGGGCCCACCCACTCAGCCGCCAAGCTCGCGACAATCTGGCGACCATAAAAGCCGCGCCAATAGCGTTTCCCCTCGGCGTAGGCGGCGCGCAAATTCGGGGACTCGCGCGCAGTGGCCGCGTAACGTGCCATGACGATAGACGCAGTCCTTGCCATCATTGGGGCGTTATGGGTCGCGTTATTGCTGTGCTTACGATATTCGGCCGAGATTTGTGAATAAACGGCAACAGGATGGTTCTTTGCCAAGCGCAGATAGAGCTCGTAATCCTCGCAGCCTCGCAAACTTTCGTCGAAGCCGCCCGCGGATTTTAATATATTGGCGTCGTACATTACGGTACCATGCATCTTTATGTGATTGCCCCCCCGCAGCAATCCTTCGAAGTGATCGGCGTGTGACTGCGGCAGTTCTTCGCTAATCACGCGGCGTGCCGAGTCCACCAAGCGGCACCCGCCATAAGCAAAAGCAACACCAGGCTTTGAGGAGAATGCAGAAAGACAATGTTCAACGGCGCTTGGTAAAAGTATGTCGTCGGCATCGAGGAACAGGGTGTAATCGCCCGTTGCGTGCCGAAGTCCAGTGTTGCGAGCTGCAGAGGGGCCACTATTTTTCTGGAAGAAATAGCGCACGCCTCTGAATCTCGCCGCAACTTCAGCGGTATTATCGATCGAGCCGTCGTCGACAATGATGATTTCCTGCGGCGGGCGAGTCTGTGAGAGCACGCTTTCAACGGCTTCCGCCAAATACTGCCCTTGATTGAAGCAGGGGATGATGATGCTGACCCGTTTCATCAAAGGTTTCCGAATCCAAGGCTTCGCAATTCGCGGCGCTTATGCCGTCACTTCGAAAGCGCTCTCAGGAAAAGCCACGACTGGGATGGGGGTGTGTACCCAGGTTGGCTTTACCGTCATCCGATCCGCGGTGGCTCAAGGCGATCGTCTTAAGGGCGTTTGCTGCTCCTCGCTGATATGCCATGTACATGCGTCGGTCCATCCCGCGGCGCGTGATGAGATTTTTCAAGTGGCCCGCAAGGCCCCGCATCGAAGAGGGAGAGCGTGGCACCGCTCCCAGCCATTTGTTGGTCAGAAGGAAATCGCTGAACGCCATGCCTTCCCACAGCTTGAGAAAGTGTTCGTCGGAAAGCCGCTCGGTCGGAATGAGATGCACCAGATGAAGC
>JAFBAK010000327.1 GCA_019247795.1 Hyphomicrobiales bacterium
CGACCTTTTTCCGATCCTGGCGCAGCGGCAGAGCCAGACGGCAGGCACGCTATCGGGCGGAGAGCAACAAATGCTCACCATCGCGCGCGCCCTCATGATGAAACCGCAACTGCTCATCCTCGATGAGCCGACGCTCGGCCTTGCTCCGGTGATCCTCGAGCAATTGTCGAAAGCGCTCGAGCGCCTGCGACAGACGACGCCGATCACGGTTCTCCTCGGCGAGCAGAACGTCACCTTCGCGCTGCCGCATGCCGACCGGGTCTACGTGCTCGAACACGCTCGCATCGTGTGGGAGGGTGATCCGAGCCGCTTTGCCGCCGAAGCGGGCACCGGATATTTGTGACCCGCTCGAGTATAACGGGCGAAGAACTCGCGGACCGCGACGGAAACTTGCACGTTCTCGACGCCGTGACCTTCGCAATCACCCGATCTTGATTTGACGGTTGTGCCGCCTTGATGCCGTAAACGCGCCAGAAATCTCAAGTTTCTGCGCCACTTGTGGTAGAATTCTCAATCTTTGGCAGAGATTCTGGATAATCGCGGCTGAAAAGCTCTCGAGATATGAGATATTTGACGCTGACGCTTCAGCTTGCGCTTGCATTGGCGCTCGGCCTTTCGGCGGGCCACTCCGCGCTTGCTCGCGAAAGCGCGCCGGTGAAGACCGCGCACGCCGTCGTGACGCTCGTCTCCGAAACGGATGCGGTCGCGCCGGGAAAGCCCTTTCGGCTCGGGCTTCACTTTGCCATCGCCGAGGGTTGGCACATCTACTGGATCAACCCCGGAGAGGCCGGCGAGCCGCCGCGCATCGATCTTACCCTGCCTGAAGGTGCCACCGCTTCGAGCTTCTCCTGGCCCGCGCCCCTTCGCATCCCGGAAGGTCCGGCGATCACCTATTCGTATATCGACGACGTCACGTTGCCCTTGACCGTGACGCCGCCCTCTTCGCTCACCGCCGCATCGTTTCCGGTGAAGGCAAAGGCGAGCTGGCTCATCTGCGAGACCATCTGCGTTCCCGAGGAGGGAAATTTCGAGCTCGATCTCTCGGTCGAAACGAGCACGCTCCCTTCACGAGAGGCGCCCCTTTTCGCGGCCGCGGACGAGCGTCTGCCCCGACCTTCCCCTCTCGAGGTCAGGCTCGCGCCTGACGGCGCGTTGTCCCTCACCGGGAATGACATTGCCCCGAGCTCCGTGCACGACGCTTGGTTTTTCCCCGAAAAAGGCGAGGTTATCGACGACGCAGCACCGCAAGCACTTGTCGTGGGCGAAGGCAATCTCACGCTTTCTCTGAAACCTGCCAAGGGCTTCGACTCGAAAAGTACTTTGTCCGGCGTCCTCGTCCTGAAGAGCCCGGGCGGGACCGAACGCTTTTTTCAAATCGGCGAGATGCCGAAAGCGGCGACAGTCGCCCTCGCCTCGCCCGCCACATCTTCCGCGCCCGAACGACAGCCGACCGCAACGGCCGATGGAACCGCCGGCGAGAATACCGATCTCGGTCTCCTCGCCATGCTGGTTTTCGCTCTTCTCGGTGGGCTCATCCTCAACCTGATGCCTTGCGTCTTTCCCATCCTGGCGATCAAGGCCGTCGGCATTGCCAGCCTATCCGGACATGAGCGCGGCACGGTGCGGGCCCACGCTCTCTCCTACACGCTGGGTGTTCTTCTCGCGTTCGCCGCGCTCGGCGTTTCGCTCATCGCATTCAGGACGGCCGGATCCTTCGCCGGTTGGGGCTTTCAGTTCCAGTCGCCCGTATTCGTCGCGGCCATGGCCCTGGTTTTCACCCTCGTGGGATTGAATCTTTCGGGAGTGTTCGAGATGAGCTTTGGGTTCGTCGGCGCCGGCGGAACCCTTGCGGCACGCGCTGGCCATGTCGGCAGTTTCTTCACGGGCCTTCTCGCCGTGCTTGTGGCGACGCCATGCACCGCTCCTTTCATGGGCGCGGCGATCGCCGCGGCCTTGACGGCGCCGCCGCTCACCATGATCGCGGTTTTCCTCGCGATGGGCGTCGGCCTTGCGGCACCTTATGTGCTGATCGCCTTCGTGCCCGGGCTTGCCCGCCTCTTGCCGAAACCAGGCTCCTGGATGGTGATCTTTCGGCAGGCGCTCGCCTTCCCGATGTACGCGGCGGCCGCCTGGCTCGTCTGGGTGATCAGCCAGCAGGCAGGTCCTGACGGAGTGCTCGCGACCGTGATCGCGATGGTCTTGCTCGGCCTTGCGGCGTGGATTTTCGGTCTGACGCAAACGCGCGAAGGGCCTCCCCGCGCTGTCGGAAATGTGCTCGCGGCGCTCGCCGCGCTCGGCGCATTCTTTGCCCTCTTCGATGTGATGGCTTCGCCGGGGCCTGCCGCCGTCTCCTCGATCGCGACCGGAGATGAAAAACCCTATTCGGCCTCGCAGCTCGCGTCCCTGCGGGCACAGGGCCGGCCCGTTTTCGTCAACATGACGGCTGCGTGGTGCGTCACTTGCCTCGTGAACGAGCGCATCGCGCTCTCATCCGATGCCGTCAGGCAGGCCTTTGCGGATCATCACGTGGCTTATCTCAAGGGAGATTGGACGCGCGCCGATCCGGCGATCTCCGACTTTTTGCGCGAGCACGGACGTGACGGCGTTCCCCTTTACGTGCTCTTCCCTGCGAAGGGCGGCAATGGCGTCGTC
>JAFBAK010000101.1 GCA_019247795.1 Hyphomicrobiales bacterium
CCGGTCGCTCGTTCTCATCCTACCCGCGCGGGCGACGAGAAACCACCGCGGGCGCCGAAGCGCAAGTCCTTTGACTGACGCGTCGAGGCGCAAGGAATGTCTCGAATTGCTTCGATCGGGTAAGATCGCGAGTGGGCGGCGAAGGCAAGAGACGACGTTATCGGCCCGCCTGGTTCAAGGAGCGTCTTCCATGGCCCTGCATTTTCCTCCTCGCGAGTTCGCACAAAGGCTCGAGCGGCTTAAAGCCGGCATGGAGGCGAACGGCCTCGACGCCATGTTCCTCTTCGCGCAGGAGAGCCTTTACTGGCTCACCGGCTATGACACCTTCGGCTTTTGCTTCTTCCAATGCCTTATCGTGAAGCTCGACGGGCGCATGGCGCTCCTCACGCGCTCCGCCGATCTGCGCCAGGCGCGCCAGACTTCGCTCATCGAGGATGTCCGCATCTGGAAGGATGCGAAGGATGCCGCCCCCGCCGCCGACCTGAAGACGCTTGCCACCGAATTGGGCCTTTCCGGCAAGCGCATCGGCTCCGAATACGACACGCAGGGCCTCACGCATCAAAACGGCAAGCGGCTCGAGGCGGAGTTCGACGGCTTCGCCACGCTTGTGGAGGCCTCGCCCCTCGTGCCGGCCTTGCGAGCGGTGAAATCGCCGGCGGAGATCATCTATGTGCGTCGTGCCGCCGAGCTTTCGGACGCCGCGGACACAGCCGCGGTGGCGCGCTTGCGCGGCGGGGTCGAGGAAGGCGAGATCCTCGCCGCCATGCATGATGCGATCTTTCGCGGGGGCGGCGACTATCCGGCGAATGAGTTCATCATCGGCTCGGGCGAGGATGCTCTCCTGTGCCGTTATAAATCGGGGCGTCGCCAGCTCGACGCGCAAGACCAGCTGACGCTCGAATTTGCCGGCACCTGGCGCCATTACCACGCAGCCTTGATGCGCACGCATGTGGTGGGCGCGCCGCGCCCCTTGCATGTGCGCTACCATGCGGCGGCGCGCGAGGCGCTGCTTGCCTGCGAGGCGGAGCTGCGGCCAGGGCGAACCGCCGGCGATGTGTTCGCGGCGCATGCCCGCACGCTCGACCGGCACGGGCTTTCGAAGCATCGGCTGAACGCCTGCGGCTACTCGCTCGGCGCGAAATTCACGCCCTCCTGGATGGATCCCCCCATGTTTTACGAGGCGAATGATTTCGTGCTCGTGCCGGGCATGAGCATGTTCCTCCACATGGTGTTGATGGATTCGCAGAGCCAAACCGCGATGTGCCTCGGGCGGACCTCGCTCATCGGCGAGAGTGCCTCGGAACCGGTTAACGGCAAGAGCCTCGACCTCGTGATCCGTTGAGGCTATGTTCCCACTGTCCTGCCGATTCAAAAGTGCAGGCGGAGGCTTCAATGAAAAGAGTTGGGACCGTGCGGCCACGCCGCACGGGAGGGCTGTATTTATGGAAGGCCTTGTCGATCGCGGCGTTCATCGCGCCTTTTGGCCTTGGTGCGTGCCAGGATGTCGGATTCGAGGCTTCCGTGCCGGCGCGAATGGCGCCTGGAGTTCCGATTGCCGTCGAGGCGATCGAAGGTCCCCCGGCCGAAGTCACCGGAGCCCTGAATGCCGCACTCGTGCAAGCCGCCGCCGATCATCAGGTCGCGCTCGTCGATGACGCGCAGGCGCCCCGCTTTCGCGTCAAGGGCTATGTGACGGCGGGTGTGGCGCCGGACGGCAAGACCGCGCTCGCTTATGTCTGGGATGTTTTCGATGCCGCGAACCGGCGCGCCCAGCGTGTCACCGGCTCGGAGGAGATGGCTGGCGATCCCGCCGACCCCTGGGCGCGCCTCGACGCGACGGCGCTCAAACGGATCGCCGGGAAAAGCATGGACGGGATCGCGGATTTCCTCGCGAGCGCGTCGACGGTGTCGTCCGCCGTCGTGACGACGAAGCTCGCGCCGCAGGCCGTGACCGCGGGCGCGGTGACCGGCGCCGCCGTCGGCGCGGGCGCTAAGCCGCTCGGCTTTGCCGCAGCCGAATTACGGTGACAGTGCACTTAATTCACATGATGGTCATTTGTATAATGAGGATAGGCATTTCCGTGAATTAAGTGCACTGTCACCGTAATTCCTGCGCCGTCGCTCAAAACCGCACCTTCAACCCACCCGAGACGGAGTGCTCTTGCACACGTGAGGCGAGGCGGCCGTCGTAATCGACAAACACCTTCGCGTCGGGCGAGAGTTCCACGCTGAACCCCGCGCCGATGAGCGCCGCGTCACGCCCGAAGAGAATGCCGGTCGCTGAGAAGCCGCTTCCCGGAATGCCGACGAGCGTGGCCGTGATCTTCTGCGAGGCGTCGAGGAATTCGTGGTTCCAGCCGAGCCGCACTTCAGGGGTGAGCGTGCCGTAGTTCCCCATCGCAATGCGCGAGGTGAGGCGCACGCCGAGCGTCGTCTGGAAGGATGAGAGTGAATTGCACAGAGCCCAACGATTCATACGAGCCCTTGAGTCGTAGAATCGCGGCGCGAATATGCCCCCGCACAAGCCACCTGGAAAAGGCCAATTGCTCTTTGCAGCATTCATGTTTAGCCGTGTCGAGGCTCGACGGTCCCTCATCCGACCTCACTTCGTGAGGCCACCTTCTCCCGCCCAAAAGGCGGGAGAAGGATTCGCGCCATCGGCCCCTTCTCCCGCGCTCTTCGCGCGGGAGAAGGGGCCCGAACGTAGTGAGGGCGGATGAGGGCGAACCGCGCAGAGCCTACGATCCAAATGAGCCCGGCTCTTAGGATCGCGGCGCAGTCTTTCCAGCCCCCGCGCTCGGTCCGCTATCGCACAAAGCGCAGCTCGCGGAACCTGCGTCTGAAGGCCGTGACGTCGGCCGCGATTTTCGCCTCATCCTCATTGCCGACAAGCGCGCGATGAATGAGAGCCGCAAGCTCGGGCATGTGCTCGGGGCCCATTCCCCAGCGCACGATCTCGGGCGTGCCGAATCGCAAGCCGTTCATGTCGCCCTCGACCTCGGGGATCGGCAAGCCGATGCCGCAGGCGAGGATGTTGGCGCGCCTCAGCTTGCGCGATGCATTCTGGCCGCCGCCGAACCGTTCCGCTTGAAGCGCAAACTGGTGCGATGTCGTGAAACCACGATCGCGCGCATGTACCGGCAAGCCACGCTCGGAAAGGCTTTTCGCGAGCGCGCAGGCCGTTTGTGCCATC
>JAFBAK010000020.1 GCA_019247795.1 Hyphomicrobiales bacterium
GACGCAAAAGAAGGCTTTCGGGTTCGTCAGCCATTTTCGTTGAAATTCCAATCTAGGTCCGGGCCAAGCCTAACCGAAGACGCGTGATTATACGCCAACGACACGAACGGATGAAGCCTACTCCGCCGCGAGACCCGCGACCTCGACATCTTCTGGTTCCGACACACCATCGGCCGCAGGCTTCAGCTCGATGCGGCGCTTGTGGAAGGCTTGAAGGGTGTGGCGATGGCCGATCGAGACGATGGTGACGCCGGGAAGCTTCTCCGGGAGAAGGCGGTACATCGCCTCTTCGAGTGGCTCGTCGAGCGCAGAAGTCGCTTCGTCGAGGAAGAGCCAATCCGGTTTTGCCAGAAGCGCACGCCCGAGCGCGACGCGCTGCTGCTCGCCGAGCGACAAGGTCTGGCCCCAATGCGCCTCCTCGTCGAGGCGCTCGGCGAAGGACGACAGCTGCACCGCGTCGAGCGTCGAGCGGACGAGCGCGTCCGGAAAGGCATCGGCCGATGCCGGATAGGTGAGGGCTGCTCGCAACGTGCCGATCGGCACATAGGGGCGCTGCGGTAAAAGCATCACGCGCGCGCCGCGCGGCACGTCGATCTCTCCTCGCCCGAAAGGCCAGATGCCGGAGATCGCGCGAAACAGCGTCGATTTTCCCGCGCCCGAAGGGCCGTTGACGAGCACGCTCTCCTTTTGGCGCAACCGCACATCCTTGATGCGCACCACCTTGCCACCCTTCGGCAAATCGACTTCGAGATCACGGATGGCGAGATCATCGCCGCCATCCGTCTTGACCTCGATATGAGGCGCCGTTCGGGTGAGCGCGCGAGCGCGGTCGACCGAAGCCGCGAACCCGGTCAAGCGATCGACGACAGCTTTGTACTGGGCGATCATGGTGTAGCTGTCGATGAAGAAGGAAAGCGCTTCCTGCACATTCGAGAAGGCGCCCGCCGTTTGCGTCATCACGCCGAGCATCACCTTTCCGGCGAAGTAGTACGGGGCCACAAAGATGAAAGGCAGGACCACATTCGCCTGCGCATAGCTTGCCGTAAAGGCGACGACCTTCTTTCGGCAATCGACGATCGCGAGAAAATTGCCGATGAGCGCGCCAAAGCGCCGGCTCAGGCTCACATGCTCGGTTTGCTCGCCACCGAGCAGCGCGACCTGCTCCCCATATTCGCGCAGACGCGCGAGCGAGAAGCGGAAATCGGCCTCATAGCGCTGCTGCTGAAAATAAAGGTTGATGAGCGGACGCCCGATGAAATGCGTAAGCCCTGTGGCGAGCGCGGCATAAATGAGTGCGATCCAAAACAGGAATCCGGGCACACGCGTATCAGTGCCCGGGAAGGTGAACCCAGCCGAAAGGGTCCACAGGATCACCGAAAAGGATACGAGCGAGGTCACCTTCGAGAGAATGCCGAGCCCGAGCGTGAAGGTGGTCGTGGTGAAGTCGTTGATGTCCTCCGAGATACGCTGATCCGGGTTGTCGGTCGAACTTCCCGTGAGCTGCATACGGTAGTGGGATGAGCCATCGAGCCAGTCGCTCATGATCTTCTCGGTCATCCAGCGCCGCCAACGGATGGTAAGGTAGGCGCGCAGCACGAGCTGCAGAATCGCGCTTGCAATGCCGATGGCCGCCAAGGGACTGAAGACGAAAAGGAGCTGGTCCCAGAATTGAGCCGCATTTTTCTCCTGAATGGCGTTGAACCAGTCGCGCCCGAAATAGGAGAGGCGCACATTGATCGCGACCTGCCCGAGCTCGATGCCGACGACCGCGATCAGAAGCGAAAGCCCGATCCAGCGCTCTTGGGCGCGGAAGCGGATGGGCCAAAAGCGGGCTTCTCCAACATCGCGCGTCGTGAAGTAGGGCACCGCAAGATGCCAGATGTCCCCGAGTGATTTCGTCAATGCGCGCATCGGGCTTTTCTCCTCGTGGACCGATCGTGCCGTTTGGCCTGCCTCGGCGTCTCGCCAGGAAAACCCCCGCTCGCCCATCCCGCCCTCGGTCTCGTGCGAGCCCGGATGGGGGCGGAAGAAGGTCCGATGTCGATGCGGTCAGCAGTCTTCAACTCGCTCGTCAACCCGTTTCGGCGGCCGCAACAGCGGGAAGGCGGCGTGCAATCACCTCTCGAAACGGCGGATTCATGGCCTCCAAGCAGCACCGGCGCCCCACTCGCCATATCAGGGGTGCCACATGAACGTCCAGGATGGCCG
>JAFBAK010000029.1 GCA_019247795.1 Hyphomicrobiales bacterium
AACAACCCCGAACCCGAGGTCGTGCTTGCGGTGAGCTCGAAGGGCGCGATCGCCGCCGCCGCGCTCGGCAACGATGTCAATCTGCGCGATGTAGAGGGCAGGTCCGCGCTTCTCCTGTCGAAGGCCAAGGACAATAATGGGAGCTGCGCCATCGGCCCCTTCTTGCGCTTCTTCGACACGAAATTCTCGCTCGACGATGTGCGCCGCATGACGGTGAGCCTGGTGGTGGAAGGGGAGGATGGCTTTCGGCTCGATGGCTCGTCCTCGCTCGCCAAGATCAGCCGCGATCCCGCCGATCTCGTGGGCCAGATGGTCAACACGCATCATCGTTTCCCGGATGGTGCGGTGCTGTTCCTCGGCACGCTCTTCGCCCCGGTCGAGGATCGAGACACGAAGGGCAAGGGCTTCACGCACAAGGTCGGCGACATCGTCACCGTCGCCGCGCCGCAGCTCGGCCGCCTCGTCAACCGCATGCGCCACACGGACAAATGCGAGCCCTGGGAATTCGGAGTCGGCGCGCTGATGCGGAATTTGGCGGGGCGGGGGTTGATTTAGGGAAATGCCCCGATTCTGGTGGGTGAACCACAGGCAGACCGTACGTCAGGAAATCGAGGGGCAGTACCTCTGGTCTCCTAAGACCAAGAGCGATGGCAACCGCAATCCGTTCTATGACAATATGCGGCGCGCGACGCCTGGCGATCTTGTTCTCTCTTACGCAGATCAATTGATTAAAGACGTGGGGCGGGTCACGGAATTTGCGTTCACGGCTCCAAAGCCCAGCGAGTTTGGTGCTACTGGTGCGAATTGGGCCAATATTGGGTGGTTGTTGCCTGTCTATTGGGTGCCATTGAAGCCACCAGTTCGCCCGAAGGCATTGATCGAAACTATTGGCCCGCTTCTACCGAGCCGTTATTCGCCGATCGACCCAATTTCGGGCGCTGGCTATCAAAGCGTCTATCTCACAGAAATTCCCGAGGGCGTGCTTAATGCGGTTGTCACAATGAGCGCGGTCGACCGAGAGAGGCTCGCGCGCGGCGGCGCGAATCAATTAAGATTTGAGGTCGTCTCGGAGCTCTTGGACGATGCCGTGGAGCGTCGTATCGCGACTAGCTTGGACATTGACGACACGGTTAGGAATAGTCTTATTCAGGCGCGGCGCGGCCAGGGGATGTTTCGGCAGAATGTCGAAATCATTGAGCCAGCTTGCCGCTTAACGGGAATTACTAATCCCTCCCTTCTGATCGCCAGCCATATCAAGCCATGGCGACTCTGCCAAACCGCCGAGGAGCGCCTCGATGGAATGAATGGATTCATGCTCACTCCGGACGCGGACCATCTCTTCGATCGGGGATTCATAAGCTTCGAGCACAATGGCCAAGTTCTGGTATCGCCGCGCGTCGATGGTCACGATTTGCGCCGTCTTGGATTCGAGCAGCTCGCGTTGGAACGATTTGGCTTCGCCGAAGCTCCAGCGGTCTGGCACACCGGTGCACTCGCAGCTCAGAAACTTAGCTATATGGCCTACCATCGCGATCAGATATTCATTTCGTAGAAGCCAGACTTATCGCAACAACGGCTACGGGAACGCACGCCGTGCTTCGGTTTTGTAGGAGCGCGTTCCGATACGCGGAACAAACCCCTTACGCGGTGGTTGAAGGCAAATCCCACAGCATATCTGTAGCGAACCGGGGAGTGCGATGGCCGAGGAAGAGGCGAGACCTTCAGAGAGCGCAAGCACCGCGACCGATCCCGACGAGGAGCGCATTCGCCGGAAGGCGTATGAGCTGTGGGTCGCGGAAGGAAAGCCCGAAGGGCGAGACCTCGATCATTGGGAGCTCGCGCGCGAGCTCGTCGCCATCGAGGATTCGCAGAAGACGACCTTGCATCCGCCGCCGAAGGAGGGCGAGGTAGCCGCCGAGCCGCCTCTGGCGTTCGAGAACCAGGCGGATATGCCCGGGCTCACCGATCAGGGTGAAGGCGAACCGGGTCCGACCTGGAAAGCGGCGGAAGAGGTCGCGTCGGAGGTTCCGCTCTCGCACGAGGAGTGACAGACCACATCTCCGCTCCCTCCCGCGAAAGCGGGAAGCCAGGATCGGAAGGCATATGCATCAGGGTATGTCCGGGTCCTCGCACTCCCCGGGGACGAGCGGATCAATTCAGACACGCTCCGCCCACCTCGGCTTGCTTTCACCTCATTGCCCGCACGGCCTCATCATGGATTAAGCCCATGATCCGGCGTTTCAGCGCGATGAATTCCGGGGAGGTGAGCAGGTCGACATGGCGCGGGCGCTTCAGGTCGATCTCGACCCTTTCCTTGATGCGGCCGGGCCTTGCGGTCATCACATGCACGCGGTCGCCGAGCAGGATGGCCTCGTCGATGTCATGGGTGATGAACAGCACCGTCTTCTGCGAATGCTCCCAGATTTGCAGGAGCAATTCCTGCATCAAGGAGCGCGTCTGGCTGTCGAGCGCGCCGAACGGCTCGTCCATGAGGAGGACTTCGGGGTCGTTGGCGAGCGCGCGCGCCAAGGCGACGCGCTGCATCATGCCGCCCGAAAGCTGTTTCGGATAGGCGCTCTCAAAACCTTCGAGGCCGACCTCCTTGATGAAATGGTCCGAGATATGTTTGCGCTTCTCGGCAGGGACGCCGCCGATCCGCAGGCCGAACTCGACATTGTCGCGCACATTGAGCCAGGGAAAGAGCGTGTAGGACTGGAACACCATGCCCCGGTCCTTGCCGGGGCGCGTGACCGGCGTTCCGTCAAGCGTGATCTCACCGCGCGTCGGCTCGACGAGCCCGGCGACGAGGCGAAGCAGGCTCGATTTTCCGCATCCCGAGGGGCCGACGATGACCGCGAATTCCTGCTCGGCCACCTCGAGCGAGACATCGTCGAGAGCGAGCACCGGGGCACCGGTCCGTGGGAAAAATTCGAGCGTGACCTTGTCGAGCTTGAGCTTGGTCATTAGCCTTCCGTCGCCCATGGAAGCAGCCAGTCGCGAAGAAGCTTGAAAAGCTGATCGGTGATGAGCCCGAGCAAGCCGATCACCGCGATGCCGAGAAAGATTCGATCGGTGAACAGGCCGCGCTCCGAGTTCAGGATGAAATAGCCGAGCCCCTTGTTGGCCGCGACGAATTCCGCGATCACGAGGTAGGTCCAGGCCCAGCCGAGCGTGACGCGCAAGGTGTCGACCACGCCGGGCAAGGTCGCGGGTATGAGCACGCGCGTGACGACGGTGCGCCGATTGGCGCCGAGCGTATAGGACACATCCAGAAGATCGCTCGGCACATTGCGCGAGACATCGGCAACCAGAATCAATTGCTGGAACAAGGTGCCGATGAAGATGACCGTGACCTTCTCCTCGATGCCGATCCCCACCCATAAGATGAGAAGCGGGATGAGTGCGCTTACCGGAAGATAGCGGATGAAGTTGGTGACGGGCTCGATCGCCGCTTCGGCGATCTTGAAGCTGCCCATGAGAATGCCGAGCGGCACGGCGAGGATCGAGGCGATGATGAAGCCGCTCATGATCTCGCCGACGCTCGCCGCGGTGTTGACCGCAAGCGAGCCGTCCTGAATGCCGTCCAAGCCGGCATAGAGCACCTCGACGGGCGTCGGCAGGAAGTCGGAGCGCACGAAGCCGCCGTAGGACAGCACGCACCACATAAGCAGGATGGAGATCGCGACGGTCGCGCTTACGGTGAGGTAAACGGATCGCGGGATCTCCTTCTTGGGTGCCGCATAGGCTTCGAAATACGAGCGAGGCACTAGGAGACGCGCCTGGCGTCGATCAGCCGTTGACGAACTTGTAATCGATGATGTCGTCCGGCGTCAGCTTCACCTGCAGCTTACCGTGGCTCGACCAGACGTCGATGGCCTCCTGCACCGTATTCTTGAGCTGGCCCGGCTTCTCCTTCGTGCCGAAGAACGCTTTGTTGTCGTCCGCACCGTAGAATTTGATGCCCGTGAGCGTCTCGCCGAAGACCTTGGGGTCTTTGAGCCAGCCGCCGACGCCCTTCGCCATGATCTCGTTCGACTCGTCGGGATGGGCGCGCACATAGGCGACGGCCTCGTTCCAGGCGTCGACGACGGCCTTCGTCTCCTTCGGATGCTTGTCGACATAATCCGACGTCGTCGTGATGATGTCGGTGATCAGGCCCGGCGTGCTCGAGGAATCGGTGAGCAAATGGCCGAAATCGGTCTGCTTGCCGCGCGAGAGCCAAGGCTCCCAGGTCACGGCCGCGTCGACCTTCTTCGCGACGAAGGCCGCGCCCGCCTCGGGGGCCGCCATGTTGACCGGCTTCAGATCGCTTTCCTTGAGGCCGGCCTTGCCGAGGAGCACGTTGAGATAGAATTCCGAGACCGAACCTTCGCTCACGGCGACGCTCTTGCCTTTGAGGTCGGCGACCGACTTCACGTCCTTCATCGCCACGATACCGTCGCCGCCATTCGAATCATCGATCGCCACGACATATTTGAATTGGTCCGGCTTCTTCAGATAAAGAATCCCGGTATCGACGGTGCTCGCGATCATGTCGATCTTGTTCGCGAGCATGGCAGGAAAGCGATCCTTGGGATCTTCCATCACGATGAGCTCGACATCGATACCGTGATTCTTGAAGAAGCCTTTGTCCCGCGCCACATAGAGCGGCCCGTAGCCGACCCAGGTCGAATGCGCGATTTTTATGGTCTCCGCGGCGGACGGCTTGGGTAATGCCAGCGCGCCGACAGCAACGCCGCCGAAAAGCCCCAGAAACAAGCCGAGATATTTGCGCATTGATGCAACCTCCCTTTGTATAATCCACCCTTCTGCCTCGCGATCTAACTACGGTTTCTTGCATAAAGCCAGCGATGAACAGTTCGCCCGTCGCGATTACGTGCGACGTGGCGGACGAAAAGCTGTTTTGCGCCGACGTCACTTTCTCCCGCGCTCTTCGCGCGGGAGACGTAAGAGCGTGTCACGCACGGCGAGGCGAGTAAAACGAGTCGAGGAAAGCGCGTCCAAAGTCTAAGGGTAGGATGGATACCCTTCCCCTCGCGATCCTTCGGATCGCTTCGGCCGGGTATGACACCTAGTCATCCGCCGGTCCTAGAACCGCAGGTTCACGTTGCCTTTGAACGCGTTGTCCGTGGCGCGTTGGCCGTACTGCCCCGAATACGAGATGCCCACGGAGAGCATCGAGGTGAGCGCGTAGTCGATCCCGGCTTCCGCCACGAAAGCGTCGCGATCGATCGGCACGCCTGAGGTGCTGAAGGCCTGCGCGCCGCCCTGGAAGCTCAAGAGCACCGAAGGCACGACATCGCCATAGGCATGGCGCCAGCCGAGCATGGTCTTCAACGTGAGCGGCATCGACGCGAAGGCGAGCTCGCCGCGCACGCCGAGCGTCGTTGTCTGCACGTTGAAGTCACGTGCCGATCCGGTGAGCGCCGCGGCGCCGCCTACCTCCG
>JAFBAK010000102.1 GCA_019247795.1 Hyphomicrobiales bacterium
GGAGAAGTATCGGAAAAGCAGCTCCCGCTTCCAGATCTTACGCGACGCGCGGCCGAGCCGTCTTCTCTTCGACGCGCCGCACGAGGCCGAGCTGGTGCTCGCGCCAAATGACGAAAAGCCCGGCCGAGATTACCACGACGGCCCCGACCAGGACGATCTCGAGCGGTCGCTCCCCGAATAACAAGTAGCCGAGCGTGAGCGCCCAGATCATCGAGGTGTAATCGAAGGGTGCGAGCGTCGAGACACCGGCATGGCGATAGCTTGCGGTGAGCAGGATCTGTCCCATACCCCCGAAGATGCCGGTGCCGACAAGAATTGCACCGTCCGCCAGCGTCGGCACGCGCCAGCCCCACAGAAGAGAGATGAGCGCCAGCGTGGAACAGACGATGGAGAAGTAAAAGACGATGGTCGCCGTTGTCTCGCTTTGTGAAAGGCGACGCACTTCGATCACGGCAAAAGCCGTGCACGCAGCCCCGCCGAGCGATGCGAGCGCGCCCAGAGCGGGGCCGCCATTTCGCGCCTCTTTGATGATGGAGGCCGACATGTGCGGCAAAAGCATCAGCACGACGCCGATGAGGCCGATCAGAACTGCCGACCAGCGATAGAGCCGCACCACCTCCTTGAGGAGGACGGCCGCAAAGACGACGGTGAGCAAGGGGCCAGCGTAGCCGATCGCGGTGGCGTCCGGCAATGGCAAGTTGGTGAGCCCGACGAAGCCGCAGAACATGCCGGTCGCGCCGACGAGATTGCGCCTCACGTGACCCCAGAAATGGCTTGTCTCGTGAACGGTCGATATCTCGTGGCGATAGGCAAGCCAGCTCATCAACGGAATCAAGGTGAAGAACGCCCGGAAGAACATGATCTCGCCGGTCGGATACCGAGACCCCACGAGCTTGATGCTTGCCCCCATCATCGAGAACACGAGAGTCGAAGCGACCTTGAGGATGATTCCGAGGAGCGGATTCACGGGGCGGGGTGATGAAGACGAGGGCTATCGACCATGCACCGGATTGGCGACGAGGCCAAGCCGAAAAGCTGCCTCTAAGGTAGTCTGAGCTGAAAAGCGCTGCACGAGCTTGGGCTTTAGGGCTTTGCGTCCGGGGCGAGGAAGGCGCCCCTTCGAGTGCGAGCGGGCCGATGCGAAGCCGAGGCCTACCGCGAATATTGGCCGAAATGGCGCAGTTGAAAAAAGGCTCCGCTTGATTTTGCGCTGGAATTTTGCACCGATGCAACACCTGAGGGCGCGAGTGCGTGATAAAATCGCGTGGATTCGGTTGGCCGCGCAATGTTGCTGTGAGAGGTCCCAGTCGTAACATGGCCGCACAGGATTGTGGTTTCGCCACCGACCGCCGAGGGAGGCCCGCCGCGTGTCCGTCCGTCCGCAAATCCGCGTAGATATGCGCAGCGGGAGCGCCGTATTGGCGCTCGACGGCTCCTGGATCGCACGGCGAGCCAGGTTGGCCGAAGCCGCCGTCTCGGCGGCACTGCAGGAGCTCGGCTCCGCCGCACATGTCACGCTCGATCTTGAAGGCATCGATCGCATCGATACAGCGGGAGCCTGGCTCGTCGAGCGGACGCGGCGCGGACTTGTCGATTCGGGCGCCGATGTCGATCTCAAGGCGCCGCAGGACAAGCAGCGCATCCTGATCGAGGAGGTGCGTGCCCACTACGCCGACGCGCCGCCGCCTCGTCCGGTCGAGCGCTTCGTCGACCTCCTCGCCGATCTCGGCAAGGGTGTGGTCGGCGCCTCCGAGGACATGGTGGACGGCACCTCATATATGGGCCTTTTCACCATGGCAGTCGTGCGCTCGATCGCCAATCCGGCCCGATTGCGCCTCACCTCGATCGTGCATCACCTGGAGATGATCGGCCTGCGCAGCGTGCCGATCATCGCGCTCATTTCCTTCCTGGTCGGGGGGATCGTCGCGCAACAAGGCATTTTCCAGCTCAATACCTTCGGAGCCCCGAGCCTCGTCGTCGATCTCGTCGGCATCCTCACCTTGCGCGAATTGGCGCTGCTGCTCACCTCGATCATGATTGCAGGCCGCTCCGGGTCGTCGATCACGGCGGAGCTCGGCTCGATGAAGATGCGCGAGGAGATCGACGCGCTCCACGTGATCGGCCTCGATCCCATGGAGGTGCTGATCCTGCCGCGAGTCATCGCGCTTCTTCTCGCGATGCCGATGCTGACGTTCATTTCGGCGATGTCCGCCCTGTTCGGTGCCGGCCTCGTCGCCTTCTTCTATGGCGGGATCAGCCCGGAAATCTTCCTCTTCCGGCTGCAGAACGCGGTCGGCATTCACACTTTCCTCGTCGGGATGATCAAGGCGCCCTTCATGGCCCTGGTGATCGGCCTCATCGCCACCATGGAGGGGATGGGGGTCGAAGGCTCCGCCGAGTCGCTCGGCCGCCAGACCACGTCCTCGGTGGTGAAATCGATCTTCATGGTCATCGTGGTCGACGGCATCTTCGCGATGTTCTTTGCGGGGATCAATTACTGATGGCGCGCCCCGAGCCTACATGCTGAACCCGCTCGCTCCCCTCAAACGGGCCGAACGTGTCCGCCAGCTGACGGAGAAGCTCGAGAACGTCGCGGCGAGCGACACGACGCTGCTCGACGTCCAGCACCTCGCGGTGGCGCTCAACGAAAGGGAAATCCTCAAGGATGTGAGCTTCGAGCTCAACCGTGGCGAGCTCGTCGGCGTCGTCGGCGCTTCGGGAACCGGTAAATCGGTGCTGACGCGCGCCATTCTCGGCCTCGTGCCGAAGACGCGCGGTCGCATCATCATCCTGCAAGCGGACATGGATCAGCTCGACTATGCCGAGCAGCGTGTCGTGGAGCAGCGCCTGGGCGTCATGTTCCAGCACGGGGCGCTGTTCTCCTCGCTTACCGTGAAACAGAATGTCCAGGTTCCGATGCGTGAATATCTGGACCTCTCGCCGAAGCTGATGGATGAGCTCGCGATCTTGAAGATCCAGATGGTGGGGTTGCCGGCGGATGCCGCGGAGAAATTTCCCTCCGAGCTTTCCGGCGGCATGATCAAGCGCGCAGCGCTTGCGCGCGCCCTGGCGCTCGATCCCGATATCGTCTTTCTCGATGAGCCGACTTCAGGGCTCGACCCGATCGGCGCTGGCGAATTCGACGAATTGATGGTGACCTTGCAGGAATCGCTGGGTCTCACCGTGTTCATGGTGACGCATGATCTCGACAGCCTCTACACCACTTGCGACCGCGTGATCGCGCTGGGTGAGGGGAGGGTGATCGCCGACGGCCCTATCTCCGCCATGCTCGCCTCGGAACATCCTTGGCTCAAATCCTATTTTCATGGCAAACGGGGCCGGTCCGTGACCCAGAGCCAACGGAAGCTCGCAATCGTGAGAGGAGGCGATGGAAACACGCGCTAAATTTGCCTTGATCGGTGTGTTCACCTTGTGCGTCATCGCGGCCGCGTTCGGCTTCGTGTTCTGGTTTTCCGGGTCGCGCGGCGGTGCCAATCTGAAGTCGTATCAGATCGTCTTCGATACGCCGGTCACCGGCCTGTCGCGCGGCGGCGCGGTGCTGTTCAACGGCATCCGCGTCGGCGAGGTCACCGATTTGAGCTTCTATCCGCGTGACCCGCGTCTCGTTATCGCGCGGGTCGACATCGCCCCCGACGTGCCGATCAAGGTTTCCACGAAAGCTCGCCTCGAGTTTTCGGGGCTCACGGGCGTTGCCTCCGTGCAGATTTTCGATTCCGATCCGAAATCACCCGATCTCAAGCCGAAGCAAGGCGATACGATCCCGACCCTGCGCGCGGTGCCCACCCCGAGCCTGCAGAACGTGCTCGAGACGGTGCAGACCGCGGGCCAGCACGCCGACGAAATCCTGGTGAAGGTCAACCAGATCGTCGCCGAAAACCAGGTGCCCATCAATCACACCATCGCCAATCTCGAAAGGCTTTCGGAGGCGCTCGATGCCGCGAAGATCAACGCCGCCGTCGACAACATCTCGGCCATCGCTTCGAAATTCGATGTCGAGAAGCTGAACCATGCGATCGGCTCGATCGACACGGTGGTGAGCTCGCTCGACACGTCGACCGTCAATCACACGCTCAAGAGCGTGGATAGTTTCGCCACCGCGCTTGGCGACTCTTCGGACAATCTTCGAGCTATCGCCCATGACGCAAACGAGGTCGTCGCCAAGCTCAAGGGTAGTGTCACGACGATCGACAACCTCGTCGCGACCAACGCGGGACCCGTGAACAACGTGATTGCCAATCTCGACAAGATCGTCGGCAGCGTCGATGCGACAAAGATCAGTCGCACGGTCGATGAAGTCGAGAAATTCGCAAGCGCATTGCGCCAAAACAGTACGCGTGTCGACGAGATCGCCAAAAATGCCGATGAGCTCTTCGCGAAGCTCGACGCGAGCGCCGACAAGGTCGATGCCATTCTCAACGGCGCCAACAACCTCGTGAACTCCCCCGACGGCAAGAACGCCTTCAGCGAATTCGCAGAGGCGTCTCGCTCCGTGCGCCGGCTCGCCGACGATCTCGACAAGCGTTCGACCGAGCTCTTGACCAATCTCAATCGATTTTCGGGCTCCGGATTGCGCGATATCCAGCAATTTGCGGTGGATGGACGGCGCACTCTCGGCGATATAAGCCGAACCCTGCAAAGCGTGCAGCGCAATCCGCAGCAGTTCATCTTCGGTGGGAAAGCATCGCTGCCGGAATACGGCAATTGAGTCGCGGCGGCTGATCGGTCAGGGGTTGGGGAATGGGCAGTCCAGCGCATCGCTCATCTTGCGCCGCGCCACGACAGCGGTGCTTCTCGGCGCTCGCCGCGCTGAGCCTTGTGCTTGCGGGTTGCGGAGGAGGGCCACCGCCAGTGACCTTCGATCTTGCGCAACCGGACGTGGCGGCGAGAAGAGCGTTGCATCTGAAAAGCCAGTTCGTGGTGACGGAGCCGGTCGCGGTGCAACCGCTCGATTCGGATCGAGTTCTGGTGCGCCGATCCGACGCTACGCTGGCGACATTGGCCCACGCCCAATGGTCGGACCGGCTCCCGCGCCTCGTGCAAGCGCGAATCGTTCAGGCTTTCGAAAATGCCGGAGCGGTGGGCCGGGTCGGCATCGCGGGCGGACCGATCACTCCGGATGTGACGCTTTATGTCGAGATCCGCGCATTCGAGGTGGATGCCGGCGCGGGTCGGGGCAAAATCGAGCTTGCCGTCAAGCTCGTCGACGCGGTGACCGGGCGAACGCGCGCGGCGCGCGTGTTTCAGGCCGACGCACCCGGCGCTACCGAAGGGCCGGACGCGGTCAAGACACTCGATCAGGCGCTCGGCCAGGTCCTTGCCGAAATCGTGCGCTGGGCCGGCCCGCGAATTTGAACGCCTTCCGGACAGCGGCGGTCGAAAGGATCGGCATGGCTGCGGAGGGCGAACCCGACCCGCAGCCTTGGCCTCACTCGAGCCGGCCGGCCGCGTGGGCGAGGATCGTGTAGACCTTGCCGGTATCCGACGTCAGATAGCCGCGCTGCGACGCGGGATCGCGCGCCACCTCGGCCAGCAGGCGTTCGAACTCCTCGATGTAGCGGTGGGCCGCGTCACGGAACGCATCGTCGCGCCGATATTTGCGCCTGATCTCGTCGTACATCTGCTGGCCTTGCGCCGTGTACATCGAGCGGTTGAAGACCCCTTGTTCGCCGGCCTGATAGCGATCCCACATTTTCGCGGCCACGTCACGGTCGATCATCTGGGCGATGTCGACCGCGATGGTATCGAGAGAAGCAAGGGATGGTTGAGGCGGAGGCGGGGCGGGGGTCTCGGATACGGCGCCGCCCAGCTGGCGGGTCGCGGAGGCCGTGGGAAGCGGCTCTTCGCGCGAAGCGCGCGACAAGAGATCGGATAGCCAGCCGCTGCGCGGCAGGCCTTCCTGACGCGGCTCCGCTGGCTCCGCGCGTCGCTCGCGAGCGGATGGCGGATTGGGTGTCGCCGAACGCCGCGCTGGCTCCGTTGCCGCCGAGCGGCCGCCGGACGGCGTGGACGCCTGTCGGGGCGCGGAGCTCCCCGCGACGACATGTGCCGGGCGAGCCTCGCGCGGCGGCGCGATGCCCGCAACGGAGGTATCGACGGCATCGAAGCTCGACGCTGATCGCGTGGCGAGGGCCGTCAGCTCGTTCAACACCTTGATCTGCTCGCCGACGACCCGGCGCATCTCGCCGGCCGAGGCTTGCGTCTCGCGAGGCAGCTCGACGAGGCCGCGATGAAGCTCGGCGCGAGTGCTCTCCATCTCGCGCTGAATCTGCGCCGTGATCTGGCGCATTTCCGATGCCGCATCACGGAAGCGGGAGGTGGCCTGGCCGAACGTTTCGTTCATGTCGGTCATGACCGATTCGTAGGCCTCGCGCAGAGCGGCCGCTGTCCGCTCACGCTCTGTGCCGGCGCTCGAGCGGATATGCGTGAACTGTTCGCTGATGGCGGCGACGGACGCTCGTGCATTCTCGCTGAGAACGTCGCCGATCCGGCGGGCTTTCTCCTCGGCGGCTCCGAGCGAATCCTCGATCAGCTCACGGAACGTGACCGTGACCTTTTCGAGTTCCTCACTGCGGTCGCCGATCGAGGCTGTGAGATTCTCGAGCGCATCGCGCTTCGAGGCGAGCGAGCGCGCGATGCGGCCTTCGACGCGTTCGAGAAGGTCTGCCGCTTCGTTCCAGCCGCGTGTCTGCGCCTCGGTCGCGTCCGCGAGCGCATGAGCTTGGCTCTCGAGCTTCTCGAGGAGGGTTTCGGCGTTGCGCAACGTCGAGCTCGACACTGAATTGAGCGCGCCCACCTGATCGGCGACCCGCGAGGCGGCGCGATTGGTCTCGGAGACGATACCGCCGAGGAGATATTCGAGGTCCTTCAGGCGCTTGGCGAGACCGGACTCGAGAGCACCGAGGCTTTGGCCCGCGCCGGACATGATCTGCTGCAAAAGGCCATTCGCGGCGCTCAGACGATCGAGAATGCCGCCAATCTCGCCGCGAACCGTTTCATGGGCATTGGCGAGAGCGTCGATCGAGTGGCGCGTCGATTCATCGACGGTGCCCCGCAATTCCGCCGAGGAGCGTGACACGCTTTCCGAGAAGTCGCGCACGCCTCCTTCGAAACTCTCGACCAAAGTGCTTGCCCCGCGATCGAGAGTTTCGGCGGCCGTCGCGCTCGCGCGTTCGATGTCGACCTTGATCGAGATGAGGCGCTGCGTCAGGTTCTCGGTGAGTGCCGCGCCGGTACCGTCGAGCAGGCGCACGAACTGTTCCCCCCTGTCCGTGAGCGCAGCGGAAAGCCCGTTGATCCTGTCGCCTACCTTCGAATCGAAGCGCGAAATCTGATTTTCGAATGTGCTTCCGAGTTCCTCCACGCGTGCGCCGAGGGCCGCATTCACTTCGCTGGTACGGGTGGACAACACGCCCGAGATGTCCTCGAGCTTGCCCTCGACCGTTGTCTCCAAGCGGTCGATCTGGCGGTCCATTGCCTGGGTGAGGTCAGCGGCTCGCGTTCCCAGCAACTCGAGGCGAGAATCGACGCGATCGGAGAGCTCGTGCACTTGTCGATCGAAGCCGCTCGTCAGGCCGTTGATGCGTCCATCGAGGAGCTGCAATTGCCCTTCGATATTCTGCGTCAACCCATTCACCTGCCGATCGAGCGACTGGGACAATCCCGCCACATGGCCGCCGAGCGCGCCGAGCTTCTGATCGACCGTGGTCGAAAGGCGTTCCGTCTGCTCGTTGAACAAGCCGGCGATTTCGGTGGCTCGATCGCCGAGCCGCGCATGAACCTCGTCCGTGTGCGTGCGCAGGCCCGACGACAAGGTTTCAAGCCGCCCGACGACCTCGTTCTGGAAGCGCGTGACGCCACTGTCGAAGGCATTGGCAAGTTCGGACGAGCGATCGCCGAGGAGCTTGTTGAGCGCGTCGGCCCGTTCGGACAAGAAAGCCGTCTTGTCCCCGATGACCCTTCCGGCGTCGGTCAAAGTCGTCTCGAGCTGCGTGGAGGCGTTGCGGCCGCTTTCGGCGATGGCGCGCGCCACCTCGATCGTGCGTGCCTTCAGGCCCTCGGTGAAGACGCCGGCGTGCTTCTCCAAAGTGCCGTCGATGCGGCCGATGAGGCCATCGAGCGAGCCCACGATCTCGCCGGTCCTCGTGCTCGCGCGTTGCTCGAAGTTCGAGATCTGCTCCTCCATCGCCTGCGTCGCCTCGCGCGTATGGTTGGTGAGGCGTCCGACAAGGCCGTCTCCATGCGTCGTGAGCAGCGTCTCGATGGATCCGAGCTTGTTGGAAACAATGTCGGTGAACACGGCGGCGTCGGCCGCGATCTTCTCGGCGAGTGAACCGCCGCGCACGACGATTGCGTCCTCGAAAGCGTTGAGGTGCCCCGTGAGCGTCTCGGAAAGCCTGTCCGAATGCCCGGCGAGAGTTGTTTCGGCCTTCGATGTCTTCTCGTCCAGGGTAGTCGCGAGCCTGTCGCCCAGCGCCGCAAGCCGCTCTTCCAAGGCGCCTCCACGACCCGTGACCGTCTCTTCGATCTTGTTGCCCGTTGCCGCAAGGCGCTCGCTGAGCGAGTCTCCGCCCGTGACGATGGCCTGGCTGACGCGCTGGCCGGTCTCTTCGAGCCGCCCTGTCACCTCGCCGACACGCGCTCCGAGCTCTGTGACGATCGAATCACCGATGGTCCGCAGATCCTCTCGCACCTCGGCCGAGCGGCCGACCAGCCCTTCGATGATGCCCTTGCCGGTCTCGGCCAGCCGATCGTTCACGGCATTCGCGCCGTCATTCAGCGCATTGGCGAGAAGATTGCCTGTGTTGCTCAAGCTCTGATGCATGTCGCCGCCGACGCGATCGAGATGGGCGACGAGGCTCGTGCCCGTTTCATCGAGGCGCGTGACGACATTGCCGCTCACACGCTCGAGCGAACCGGCGACATCCGTGCCGATTTGCGCAACCTGCTCGGTCACGCGCGCGCCGGTACTCTCGAGTCGCGTCGTGAGCTCGCCGCCATGTCGATCGAGCGTGCCGCTGAGGGCGACGCCGACCTCGGCAAGCTGTTGCGTCACACGCGATCCCGTTTCTTCGAGCCCCCGCGTGACGGATTCGCCGCGCGTCACGATCTCCTGCGAGATGCCGCCCGTGATCGTCGCGAGACGATCGGTTACGTCCTTCGAGCGGCGCTCCATCTCGGCGGTGATCTGATCGCCGGAGGTGGCGAGCTGGCGACCGACGGAGTCGGTCGCGGCCAAGAGGCGCTCCGTGAGCTCGGTCCCGCGCGCGCCGATCTCGGCCATGATGCGCTCACCGGCCTGACCGAGCGCCGAGGTGACGAGCTCGCTGCGGCCATGCAACGTCTCGACGACCCTTGTGCCTGTGTCATCGAGCGAGCCCGTCAATTTTGCCGTGGCGGCGGAGAGCTCGGTCGAAAGTTTGAGATGCGTATCCGCGATCACGTCGCGCACGCGCTCCGAATGGGTGGCGATGCCCTCGCGCTGCGTGATCAGCTCGTCGATGAGGGAACGGATGCGAAGCTCGTTCTCTCCATAGGCGCGCTCGAGGGTCGAGATCTCGCGGTGGACGAGGGATTCGAGCTCGGTCGCGCGTGCCATCGCTCGCTCGATGCCGTCATTCATCGCGACGACCTCGCGCCGGATCGCGGTGCTCACGCTGACCACGGCATCTTGAGCGGAGACCTGGGGGTCGGCGAGGCGGAAGGCGATTTGCGACAGGGAACGCGCCGTCAGGCCGAGTTCCGAAGAACGGCGGAAAAGGCCGGCAAGCACAAAGAAAAAAATGATTGGGCCGATGAGAAGCGCCAGTGCGAAGCCGAAGGTCGGCGTCTCGAGCCTCTCGATCAGCGTCGCCTGGTCGGGAATGTTGGCGAGTCCGAGCCGCCACCATGCGAGAGCGCCGACCGCGATCGCCCAAAGGATGGAAGCCAATGTGGCGAGCATCATCGGGCGCGAGGAAGGCCTGGCTTGCATGGTCCGCAAGAGGTTGCCGATCACCTCGCGATCGTCGTTCGCGGCGGCTGTCGGAGCGAGTTCGGCGGCGGCGCGCGGCCGAATCTCCGCAGGGCGATCGTTGTCGACGGATGGTTTGGGAATGGATGGGGCATTCGGAGCCGAATAGGGCGCCGGCGTTTCGGGCGCCGCGGGGGGTGGCGTCGGGCGGGTTCGGCTTTCCGGGGATGGGCGGCGCACCGAAATGATATCGGATGTCGCTTCCGGCATGCGCGGCTCGGCCGTTGGCGCGGTGCCTTTGAGCGCTTCCTCGATCGCGCTCAGGGCCGCTTGCGTCTGATCATCGAGTTTCGGTTTCGTGCTCATACGCTACACCTCGCAGCATTCAACCCGGCCGCGAGGACCTCGCCGCCGGTGAACGCATATATTTGCCGCATCGACCTTTTTCTGGACGAAAGCGCGGCCGTGCACAGCCCCGTTAACCAAGTCAGTGTAAAGCGCGCAGGCGAAATTTGAAACCCGGCTCCAAGCGCGTTTGCGAAACGTCGTTAACGGACGAGCAACCATGACGGCGGGAGAGCCTGGAAAGTACTATTGCGAACGTCAGAATAGAGAGAGTTGAGGCTCGAAAGCCGGTTCTTTTGAGGGCAAGCTCATGAAGCCCGCGAAAAATCGCCAGAATCCGGCCTTTCCGGAAGGGTGGTCGCCGCCAGCAGCCGAGACAAAATCTTGGGCACTGCTCGACAGTTCCTATCTCGATTCGCAAGTCTACGGAGACCCGCAGCTCGCTGAGGAGCTGTTGCGGCTCTATGCGGAAAGCCTCGCCGAACTTGCACCGGCGGTCTGCGGAAAATCAGGCCAAACCCGGCGAGAGGCGGCCCACAAGCTGAAGGGAGCCTCTCTTGCGGTCGGGGCTTTCGCGCTCGCGCGGCTGTGCGAACACGTGGAGACGGAGATTCTGGAGACGGAGATTCTGGAGACGGAGATTCCCTCCCGCCCATCCGGCATTGCGTCGGACGACGCGGCTCCCCAGGCGCCGCCGCTGAGTCGCGAGGTCGCGCTTGCTCTCGAGGCCACGAAAAAAAAGGTCATGGAGCTCCTCGGGCCGGGCTGCGCTTAGTCGCCGCTGGTTGCGAGCCGGCTCGCGCTCGCGCATGGGCGGATGCCGAGCTTTCCGCGGCTTATCCTGTTTTTTCCTCTCTCGCGCGTCCGGACACCGGGTCCTTGCTTGCGCTTATGTGGCGCCTATGCCAATTCGGCGCGCACCTTCCTTGGTTGCGCGCCGAAGGGCCAGCGCTTGATTGCCGATCCGAGAGAGAGTTTGATGCCGAAGATCACCTATGTGGATCACGACGGGACGCAGCGTGTCGTAGAAGCCAAGCTCGGGGCGACCGTGATGGAGACCGCGATCGAGCACGGGGTGCCGGGCATTGTGGCGGAATGCGGAGGAGCCTGCGCTTGCGCCACGTGCCACGTGCACGTCGCCCCCGAATGGCAGGAGAAGGTCGGAGCGCCGGAAAGCATGGAAGAGGACATGCTCGATTTCGCTTTCGACGTGCGTCCCACCTCGCGTCTTTCCTGTCAGATCAAGGTCAGCGAGGCGCTCGACGGACTCGTGGTGCACACTCCGGAGCGCCAAGGCTGAACTCCATCGGCGCCCGCCCAGAATTTCCTCGGTTTTTGACCTCGTCCCGTCGCAGCGCGCCTTGCGAGCACATAAGGCTCTTCTTATATCGCGAAGGACGCCGGTGAGACCGGCACTCCGGTCCGAGGCGCAAAGCGTGCTGCCTCGGCGGAGCCCATGCCCGGCTGCTACGGGGCCGGGCGATCTGCTTTCTAGATTCAAGGGATCTCATCATGGGTAAAGTCATAGGCATTGACCTCGGCACCACGAATTCCTGCGTGGCGGTGATGGACGGCACGACGCCGAAGGTCATTGAGAATTCAGAAGGGTCGCGCACCACGCCCTCGATCGTGGCCTTCACGGATGATGGCGAGCGGCTCGTCGGCCAGCCTGCCAAGCGTCAGGCCGTGACCAATCCGGAACGCACCTTCTTCGCCATCAAGCGCCTCATCGGACGCACCTACAACGATCCGATGACGCAGAAGGACAAATCGCTCGTCCCCTACAAGATCATCAAGGCGGCCAATGGCGATGCCTGGGTCGAGGCGGACGGAAAATCCTATTCGCCCTCGCAGATTTCGGCCTTCGTCCTGACCAAGATGAAGGAGACGGCTGAAGCCCATCTCGGAACGCCGGTCACCCAGGCCGTGATCACGGTACCGGCTTATTTCAACGACGCACAACGCCAGGCAACGAAAGACGCCGGCAAGATCGCCGGCCTCGAGGTCCTGCGCATCATCAACGAGCCCACGGCGGCCGCTCTCGCCTACGGCCTCGACAAGCGCAAATCAGGCACCATCGCGGTCTACGACCTCGGCGGCGGCACGTTCGACGTCTCCATTCTCGAGATCGGCGACGGCGTCTTTGAGGTGAAGTCCACAAACGGCGACACCTTCCTCGGCGGCGAGGATTTCGACATGCGTCTCGTCGAATATCTCGCGGGCGAGTTCAAGAAGGAACAGGGCATTGATCTCACGAAGGACAAGCTCGCGCTGCAGCGACTGAAGGAGGCGGCCGAGAAGGCGAAGATCGAATTATCCTCCGCCACGCAGACCGAGATCAACCTGCCCTACATCACGGCGGACGCCACCGGGCCGAAGCATCTCACATTGAAGCTCTCACGCGCCAAGTTCGAATCCCTCGTGGACGACCTCATCCAGAAGACGGTCGAGCCTTGTCGCAAGGCGCTGAAGGACGCCGGACTTTCGGCCGGCCAGATCGACGAGGTGGTCCTTGTCGGGGGCATGACGCGCATGCCCAAGGTCCAGGACGTGGTGAAGCAGTTCTTCGGCAAGGAGCCCCACAAAGGGGTGAACCCCGATGAGGTCGTGGCCATCGGCGCTGCCGTCCAAGCGGGCGTGCTGCAAGGCGACGTGAAGGATGTGCTGCTTCTCGACGTGACGCCGCTTTCGCTCGGAATCGAGACGCTCGGCGGCGTGTTCACTCGCCTCATCGACCGCAACACGACCATCCCGACGAAGAAGAGCCAGGTGTTCTCGACCGCCGAGGACAATCAGACGGCGGTGACGATCCGCGTGTTCCAAGGCGAGCGGGAGATGGCCGCCGACAACAAACTGCTCGGGCAGTTCGATCTCGTCGGCATCCCGCCGGCTCCGCGCGGCGTGCCGCAGGTCGAGGTGACCTTCGATATCGACGCGAATGGCATCGTCAACGTTTCGGCGAAGGACAAGGCGACCAACAAGGAGCAGCAGATCCGCATCCAGGCGTCGGGCGGCCTCTCGGACGCCGACATCCAGAAGATGGTGAAGGATGCCGAAGCGCATGCCGCGGAAGACAAGAAGCGCCGCGAGCTGGTCGAGGCGAAGAACCAGGGCGAGTCTCTCGTCCATTCCACGGAGAAGTCCGTGAAGGAGTTCGGCGACAAGGTTTCGGCCGAGGACAAATCCGCTATCGAGACGGCGGTGGAGGCGCTGAAGACCGCGCTTGGCGGCGAAGACGTCGAAGCGATCAAATCGCGCACCAACGAACTCCTGCAGGCATCGATGAAGCTTGGCGAAGCGATGTACAAGGCTAGCCAAGCCGAGGCGCAAGCGGGTGCTCAACCTGGCGGCGAGCCGGAGCCCAAGAAGGACGACGTGATCGACGCCGAATTCAAGGAAGTCGGCGAGGACGACAAGAAAAAAAGCGCCTGAGGTTCGGGCGCGAAGCTGAGGATGCTTGACCGCATGCCGAGCTCTCGACCCTCGCACTCTTCGGATCGTGCGGAAACGAAATGCTGATGGCGGTGGATGATGAGGCAGGGCGACCGCCGCGCCCTCGATGGACGTTCGCCCGCGAAAGCTTCCTCGAGAAGCGGTTGCGGGCGAACGCGTTTTCGCTTCGGCTTCGCGCAAGAAGCGGGGCCGTGGCGGGCATCACGGGTAATCCTTTTGCAAGCCCCTTCGCGGATATTTCAGGCGGGGGCTCGTCGCCGCCCCGTCCCCACCGTTCATGCGGCCGGCTCTCGACCGAGACGTCGATAAGGGATATCCCGCCAGAGCCTATGCGGCCGTTCGGCGACAAGTCGGCGGGGCACGATTGCCGAAGGGGGTCTTTGGCGCGCCCCGCGGAAATGAAGAGGCTGTGAGGCAAAAATGGTGGCGACGCAGACGATGTCCAAACGCGACTATTACGAAGTGCTCGGCGTCGAACGCAGCGCGACCGAGGTGGAATTGAAGGCAAGCTTCCGTAAGCTTGCCATGCAGCACCATCCCGATCGTAACCCCGGCGACCACCAGGCAGAACTGCGCTTCAAGGAGATCAACGAAGCCTACCAAGTCCTTTCCGATACGCAGAAGCGGGCCGCTTACGACCGCTTCGGTCACCAGGCTTTTGCGCAGGGCAATGGCGCAGGGGGCCCCGGGTTCGGACCCGATTTCTCCGATTTCATGTCGGACATCTTCGACACCTTTTTCGGCGACACGCGGCAGCGTGGTCGTGGCCCGGGGCGCGAGCGGGGCGCGGACCGCAGAACCGATCTCGAGATCACCCTCGAAGAGGCTTTCAAGGGCAAAGCGGCCAAGCTCGAGGTTCCAACCACGATGCTGTGCGAGAAGTGCTCGGGTTCGGGCGCGAAGCCGGGCTCGAAGCCGCGCACCTGCGCAACCTGTCACGGCCATGGCCGTGTGCGTTCAACGCAAGGGTTCTTCTCGATTGAACGCGCCTGCCCGAGCTGTCACGGTCGCGGGCAGACGATCGACAATCCTTGCGGGGCTTGCGCCGGCATGGGACGTGTGACGCGCGAACGTTCGCTCTCCGTGAATATCCCGCCAGGTGTCGAAGATGGTACCCGCATCCGCCTTGCCGGAGAGGGCGATGCCGGCACACTCGGGGCGGCATCCGGCGATCTTTACCTCTTCCTTTCGGTGAAGCCCCATCCGTTTTATCAACGCGACGGCGCCGATCTCTTCTGCCGCGTGCCGATCTCGATGACGACGGCGGCGCTCGGCGGGGACATCACGGTGCCGACACTCGATGGCGGACAAGCCAAGCTTCACATCCCGGAAGGGGCGCAAACCGGAAAGCAATTTCGCCTGCGCGGCAAAGGCATGCCGGTCTTGCGCAGCCGCGATTACGGCGACCTCCACATCCAAGCGGTGGTGGAAACGCCTCAGAGCCTCACGCGACGCCAGCGCGAGTTGTTGATGGAATTCGACAAGGAGAGCTCGAGCGCCACACAACCTGAGTCGAGCGGCTTCTTTGCCAAGGTGAAGGATTTCTTCGAGGGGCGGTGAGATCTGGAGACGCGAGGATCACAGTCCAGCGTCAGCCCTGGCCTTTGTGAGGGGATAGTCGAGCTTCAGGTCGCCTGGTCGCCCCCAACGTGACCGCAAGGAGTTCGTTCACGCTTGTTTCCACATCGCTGTTGGACGTATCCACCACCGCATCCGCGCGCGCGTAAAGCGGCTCGCGGTTCGAAAGAATGGTCATAAGCTCGGCCATCGCGGCCTTGTCATCAGCCATCGGCCGCAAATCGCCTTGCTCGCGCACGCGGCTCATATGTTCGGCGGGCATTGCCTTCACCCACACGGTGAAGCAGGACGACCGCAACAGCTCGAAGGTCACGGGTTCCGCGACGATGCCGCCCGCCGTCGCAAGTATCGTCGGCCCCTTGCGCGCGAGCACCTGTTCAAGGGCCGCGAGCTCGAGCCGCCGATAGCCCTCCTGGCCGTACAGCGAAAAGACCTCGGCAATCGACAAGCCGGTTTCAGCTTCGATCTCTTTGTTGAGCTCGATGAAACTCCAGCCGAGCCGCTCAGCGGCGAGACGCCCGAGCGTCGATTTGCCGGCGCCTCTGAGGCCGATCAGCGCCACGCGCTCGATGGGGGCTGTGGCCTCGGTCGCGAGCGGATCCGCCTTCGGTCGGTCGCCGGCGAGAACGGCTCTTGCGACGCGTATCGCCTCGGGCGTGGCGCGCCGCATGAGATCGCGCATCAGGGCCCATTCCTGCGGTTGCGAGGGGGGCTCGCCGACGAGGTCCTCGAGCGGCTTCCCGGTAGCCGCAGCGATACGGCGCAACAAAGTGATCGAAGGATTGCCAAGCCCGCTTTCAAGCTGGGCGATATAGCGTTCGGAGACGCCCGATACGCGGCTCAAAGTCTTGCGCGACATGCCGCGCAAGGCGCGGATGCGCCGCACCCTTTGGCCAAGCTGGACCAGGAAGGCGTCGTCGGGTTCGCGTGAGCTGCCGAGCGCGGCTGTTTGGGCGGTGGTGCTGTTCGGACCAGCGGGATCCGCGACCCGGGATTTGCTCACCGGACCCTCGAGCACGCCTGCGCCTTTGGAGATCAGCTTGGCTCGCATGATCATAAGCTGCAATATATTTCATGAAATGTCGATGGAGAAGCCGAGTTGCGCTGAGGTTTTCGCGGATGTCCTGTTATGGACACGCTGGATATCATGCATTATAATTCATCAAACGAACCTGGAGGAAACCGATGGTGGAGGACGCGCGCAAATTGGCGAATGGCCGCGACCGCATCGATTTCTCAGCCGAGCCCGCGCGGTATCGACATTGGAAATTGGCTATCGATGGCGAAATTGCCACCCTTCTCATGGATGTGGACGAGAATGGAGGTCTCTTCGAAGGTTATCAGCTCAAGTTGAACTCTTATGATCTCGGCGTCGACATCGAGCTTGCCGACGCCTTGCTGCGCTTGCGCTTCGAGCATCCTTCCGTGAAGGTCCTGGTGCTCCGTTCGGCAAAAAACCGGGTGTTTTGCGCGGGCGCCAATATCCGCATGCTCGCCGGCTCCTCGCATGCACATAAGGTGAATTTCTGCAAATTCACCAACGAGACCCGAAACGCCTTCGAGGATGCGAGCGAATTTTCCGGGCTGCGGACGATTTGCGTGATCAACGGCACGGCGGCGGGTGGCGGCTATGAGCTCGCGCTCGCGGCCGATCACATCATTCTCGTCGATGACGGCTCCGCTTCGGTCGCTTTGCCCGAGGTGCCGTTGCTCGCCGTGCTGCCGGGCACGGGAGGGCTCACGCGCCTGACCGACAAACGCAAGGTGCGCCGTGATCGTGCCGATGTTTTCTGCACGACAGAGGAGGGGGTCAAGGGCAAGCGAGCCGTCGAGTGGCGGCTCGTCGACGAGGTGGCGCCGAGCACGCGGCTCGAAACGGTGATCGCGGAGCGGGCGCGCGAATTCGCAGAGAAGTCGCCGCGCCTCGCCGGCGACGGCATCGTGCTCGAACCCCTTAGGCGGCAAAGGACGCCGGACGCAATCGAGTATGCCTTTGTCTCGGTCGCCCTGGACACGAAGGATCGACTTGCTTCGATCACACTCCGCAGCGCCGACAGTCTTCCACCCGCCACAGTCGAGGAGATGGTTGCGTTTGGTGCGAGCTTCTGGCCGTTGCAGCTGGCCCGCGAGCTCGACGACGCCATTCTCGACATTCGTAACAATGAATTCGAGATCGCCGCGATCCTCTTCAAATCGAGTGGCACGAGCGAGACTGTGTTGGCTTATGACGCCTTCCTCGAGGAACATCGTGAGCATTGGCTCGCGCGCGAGATCCGGCTTTTGTGGAAGCGAGTGCTGAAGCGGCTCGATATGACATCGCGCACAATCGTGGCGCTCGTCGAGCCGGGCTCCTGTTTTGCGGGAACGCTCGCGGAAATCGTCTTCGCGGCCGATCGCTCCTACATGTTCGACGGCGAGCGGGACGGCGACAACCGCGCGCCGGCGAAGATCGCACTCGCGAAATGCAATTTCGGCCTGTACCCGATGTCGAACGGCCTCACCCGATTGCAGAGCCGTTTCCTTGCAGATCAGGGGGATTTGGAGCGCGCGCGAGAGAAGCTTGGCGAGAGCATCGACGCCGAAGAGGCGCAAGAGCTCGGCCTTGTCACCTTCTCGCTCGACGACATCGATTGGGATGACGAGCTTAGGGTGTTTCTCGAGGAGCGCCGGAGCTTCTCGCCCGACAGCCTCACGGGGCTCGAGGCGAACCTGCGCTTCGGCGGACCCGAGACCATGGAAAGCAAGATCTTCGCAAGACTGAGCGCGTGGCAGAACTGGATCTTCCAACGTCCGAATGCCGTCGGAGAGGAAGGAGCCCTGCGCCGCTATGGCAGCGGGCAGAAGCCGGTTTTTGATCCGAGACGGGTATAGGCGAATAACGACGGCTGGTCGCGAGTAGCAAGGCGAGTGCAACGTGAAACGGGAAAGAAGGCACTTGTCTCGCTTTTCGCTATTCGCCCTCACCCTCACCCTTCACCCCTCACGTGAGGAGCTAGTAGAATGATCGACATTCAAAGCGTCGACTACTCGACGCAAATTCCGAACAATGTCGGCCTCACCGAGGACCGCCAAGTCTTGCGAGCGCTCGAGCGCTGGCATCCGGGCTATCTCGATTGGTGGCAGGACATGGGGCCCGAAGGTTACCAGGAGGCGCTCGTCTATTTGCGCACCGCGATCTCGGTCGATCCGAAGGGTTGGGCCAAATTCGATTATGTCCGCATGCCCGAATATCGCTGGGGCGTGTTGCTCGCACCGAAGGAAGAGGGACGCAAGGTCAATTTCGGCGCGCATCTCGGTGAACCGGCCTGGCAGGAAGTGCCCGGCGAGTATCGCGCCATGCTGCGCCGCCTGATCGTGGTGCAAGGGGACACGGAGCCTGCCTCCGTCGAGCAGCAACGCCATCTCGGCAAGACCGCGCCCTCCCTTTACGACATGCGCAATCTCTTCCAAGTGAATGTCGAGGAGGGACGACATCTTTGGGCGATGGTGTATCTCCTCCACAAATATTTCGGGCGCGACGGGCGTGATGAGGCGGACGAGCTCTTGCGCCGCCGCTCGGGGTCCGAGGACGCGCCACGCATGCTCGGCGCCTTCAACGAGGCGACGCCCGATTGGCTGTCCTTCTTCATGTTCACCTTCTTCACGGATCGCGACGGCAAGATGCAGCTCGAATCGCTCGCACAATCTGGCTTCGATCCACTTTCACGCACTTGCCGGTTCATGCTGACCGAAGAGGCGCATCATATGTTCGTGGGTGAGACCGGGGTCGGCCGCACCATTCAGCGCACTTGCGAAGCGATGAAGGAGGCCGGCATCGAGGATGCCAACGAGATCGACAAAATACGTGCTCGCGGCGTCGTCGATTTGCCCACACTGCAGAAGAAGATGAACCTTCACTATTCGCTTTCGCTCGACCTCTTCGGATCGGAGGTCTCGACGAATGCGGCGAACTTCTACAACGCCGGGCTCAAGGGCCGTTTCCACGAGACCAGGATCACCGACGACCATCGTCTCACCTCGGGCACCTATCCGGTCGCCAAGTTCGTCGATGGCGAGATAAGGCTGGTGGATGAGCCTGCCCTCACGGCGCTCAACATGCGGCTTCGCGACAATTATACGCAGGATTGCGCTAAGGGCGTCGAACGCTGGAACAAGGTCATCGAGAAGACCGGCGTCGATTTCCGTCTCGCTCTGCCGCACACGGCTTTTCATCGCCAGATCGGCGAGTTCAAGGGCGTCAAGGCCAATCCGAAAGGCGAGCTCCTCGGCGATGCGCAATGGGAGAAGGAACGCGACAACTATCTTCCGTCGCGGGCGGACGGTGCTTTCATCGAGTCGCTCATGAAGGCCGAGATGAGGCCGGGCCAGTTCGCCTCGTGGATCGCGCCGCCGAAGGTCGGCATCGACAACAAGCCGGGCGATTTCGAATATGTGAAGATTGACTAGGAGAGCGGGTGAGACAAAGCCAGAAGTCAGTCGCGAGTGGCGACTTATCAGACCATCTAGTAAGCGCCAAGCAGGGAAACCGGACCTGTCATGCAATCTCCGTTCATTCTCGCGAAGGCGGGAATCCAGACCGATGATGTTTTCACTGAACATCTGGATTCCCGCTTCCGCGGGAGTGAGTGGAAATCCGGGTGGAATGGCGCGTGAGCCGGCTCGACAGCTTCATCCGGCGCATGGTGGCGCAGCGCCTTGTCATCGATTGGGCCGCGCAAGCGATTGCCGATAGGGAAGGGCCTGTGCTCGAGCTCGGGCTCGGTAATGGACGCACCTATCATCATCTTCGCGAGCAGCTTCCCGGGCGCCGCATCATCGCCTTCGACATCAAGGTGACGGCGCAGCCAGATTCGATCCCGGCGCCCGAGGACCTGGTGCTCGGCGACATTCGGGAAACCGCTCGAAAATTCACCGGCATCGGCGCAGCCCTGGTCCATTCCGATCTCGGATCGGGAATAGCCGAGCGAGATCGCGAGACGCTCCTTTGGTTGCCGGCCCTCGTCCCGACACTTCTCGCGCCAGGGGGCATCGCGCTTTCGGACCTCAAGCTCGAAGATCCACGCCTCGTGCCCCAGGCTTTGCCCGAAGGCGTGGCGCAAGAGCGCTATCGGATCTATCGAAGAACAGCGAGTAGTTCAGGCATTTAGATTTGACTAAAGCGATCGTTTTTTTGCGTGCCGGCTCTTACCTCTCAATATCTCGCTATTTGCCGGGTCCCTGTTTGCGCGTTCAACGGGCTTCGATCACGACGAAAGCCTGCGCGTAGGGCGGATCATCCGTCATCGACAAATGGATGAAGGCCGAACGTCCTTGGGGGGTCAGTGATTTGAGGCGTTCGGCGGCACCCCCGGTCAGCTCCAGGGTGGGTTGTCCTGAAGGCAGGTTCACCACTCCCATGTCGCGCCAGAAAACGCCGCGCCGCAACCCCGTGCCGAGCGCCTTCGCGCAAGCTTCCTTGGCGGCGAAGCGCCGCGCCAAAGTCGGACCTGCGACATTGCGACGAAGCGCCTTTCGCCGCTCGACCTCGGTGAAGCAGCGATTAAGAAAACGCTCTCCGTGGCGCGCAAGGGTTGCCTCGATGCGGCGGATGTCGGTGAGATCCGAGCCGATGCCGAGAATCATGTGAGGCCGCGGCCCTCGTCCATCACTTTGCGCATCTCACGGATCACCGGAGCAAGCCCGGAGAACAACGCCTCGCCCATGAGGAAATGCCCGATGTTGAACTCGACGAATTCGGGAACGGCGGCGAGGCGCCGTGCCGTGTCGAAGTCGAGGCCGTGGCCGGCATGCACCTCGAGACCCGCCGATTGGGCAAGCCTGGCGCCGAGCCTCAACTGGTCGAAACCCTTCGCATCGCCTGCGCGATCTTGCGTCAGCACGGCCTCGCACCAAGCCCCGGTATGCAACTCGACGACCGGAACACGAAGCTTCGCCGAGGCCTCGATGGCGCGCTCGCTTGGCTCGATGAAGAGGGAGACGCGAATACCGTGCTCGGCGAGTTTGCTCACATAGGGAACGAGATGATTGTGGCCCGCGACCACGTCGAGGCCGCCTTCGGTCGTCCGCTCAGAACGTTTTTCCGGCACAAGGCAAACGGCATGCGGCTTCGTGCGCAGCGCGATATCGAGCATTTCCTGCGTCGCGGCCATCTCAAAATTGAGGGGCTTGGAGATTTGCGCCTTGAGGCGGGCCATGTCCTCATCGTTGATATGCCGGCGATCCTCGCGCAAATGCGCCGTGATGCCGTCGGCGCCTGCCGCGATGGCGGCGAGCGCTGCGCGCACGGGATCAGGTCGGGTGCCACCGCGCGCGTTGCGCAAGGTGGCGACATGGTCGACATTGATGCCGAGCCGAATGCGGGAGGGGGACGGCGATGCCGGCATTTCGTGATCCTCAGAGGCCTCTGCTGCCGGGCTTGATGGCGGGAATCGCGGCAAGCTCCGCCGGCAGCGCATCGGCCGGATAGGACGGCACGTCGAGGCTCGCAAGAGCGACAAGAGGTACGCCGAGATCGACCTTCCCGGCAGACCGGTCGATCAAGCACGCGGCACCGAGAATGTTGCCGGCTTCAGCCGCGATCGCCGCAAGGCATTCGCGCGAGGAGAGGCCGGTCGTCACGATATCCTCAACCATCAGCACGCGTGCGCCTTCGGCGATCGTGAAGCCGCGGCGGAGCTTGAAAACCTTGTCCTCGCGTTCGACGAAGATCGCCTCGGCGCCGAGCGCGCGCGCTGTTTCATAGCCCGGGATAATGCCGCCGACTGCGGGTGAGACCACGATGTCGATGTCGCCGAAGCGCGCCTTCGCCTTGGCGGCGAGAGCGCGGCAAAGACGCTCGGTGCGTCGAGGATCGCGAAAGACGAGATTCTTCTGGAGATAGATCGGAGAGCGCAAGCCGGAGGTCAAAATGAAATGGCCTTCGAGCAGGGCGCCCGCGGCGCGAAACTCGTTCAGGACCTCGTCCGTCGTCATTCTTGCGATCCCTCGTCGGCGAGCGGCTTCCGGCTCGACACCGTTTCGCGCCGCCCTGCATCCGCTCATCATTTCGGGATGAGCCCTTTCACATAGCCGACATCTTGCGGATGTGAAGCCTCCCATCGATCGAGATCGGATTTCGCCGAGGCGATATCCTCATCGATCGAGCCTTCCACGATCTCGATGCCGAAAGTCGACGTGTCGCGCAGCCCCCTCCTCGGCAAGACCTTCGCCAGGATCTTCTCGCCAAGCCAAGGATAGAAATGCGAGCTCTCGAGGAAGTATCGCCGCTCGCCCTTCGGCGGAGGTTCGAAGACCGGCTGCTCGGTGAAAGGGTGAGGTCTCGCAAAATCGAAAAGGCGTATTTTTCCGGCGCCGGGCGCCAAGGCCAGGGCGTCGAGAGTCTGCGCGAGACCGCGCTTCCACGCGTCGTGCTGATCTTCGAGGCCGATGATGCGAAAGAATTCGAGGCGCCAAACATGCATCGGGGCGATCACGAGGTCGACGTCGATTCCCTCCGCCTTGAGAGAGGCGAGGCGTGACGCGAGCAGCGCTTGCGCCGCGCCGAGTGCGCTTTGCGGAAAATGCCCGTGGAGTTCCCTCGCGGTCCCCGCAAGCTCTCCTTGGAAGCGCGCAGCGATGGCGGGCCCTTCGATGGGGTCGCGGTCGAAGGCTGCGACACCGTTGCGCTTCATCGGCGCGCGCACTTGGCGAGGTGCCTCGATGAGCGCCTTGAGATTGGCCGCGAACCAATCGAGAGCGAAGAGGTGGCGCAGAAGTCCCGACAGGAGGCTGCGGTGAGCGAAGGGCGATTCGGCGTAATCGCCCGAGGTTGCGATGGCGAAGGGGAATTCCTCAAGCGACAAGCCCCAAACGATGTGCCTGATGCCGGGCTCATGGGCGAGCGCATAGTCGAGGGCCACGATCTGCTCGCGCAAGCTCGCGCCGGCGAGCGCTGCATTATAGGCCTTCACGCCCGCGAGCGCGTCAGGGTCGAGCCCGTGCTGAGTTCGCGAATCGCCGATGAAGAGTACCGCGTCTCCATGACGCTCCGCGATCTCGATCCCCTTTGTGACGCGATCGCCCGAGATCGAAAGGCGCAGGTTGGACGGAAAATGCGCCTCACCGATGAGCCTTGTGCCGAAAACGCCAAAACCATCGATGGCGAACCCAAGAAGCGCCACGAGCGCGAGACCGAGGAGCGTGAAGATGAGCAGACTTTTGAGGTAGGCGCGTGGGCTCACTTCGGTGAAAGCTTCAGAATTGAAAATACAGGAATTCCGTCGTGCCCCAGGAGTAGAGCACGACCGCGATGATTGCCGCTGCGCTCAGCGCGACCATTGCTTGTGACGGCACGAAGACGAGTCTTTGCATGATTCCTCGCGGCGGCTCGACGGGTCCGAGCACCGGCATGAAACGGCGCATGATCTGTTGGGAATTCGGCAGGATTGCCGTGGCCGCGAAGGCGATCGCGGCAAGCACGAGGCCGGTCGCCTTTCGCGCGCCGGGAATAGGGTCGCCAGCGCCATGGAAACCGAAAAGACCTTCGAGCATGTTAGCTGCGCCGGTAAAGTCGTTCGCGCGGAAAAAGACCCAGGCCGTGATCACGGCGAGTAGCGTGACAAGCCACGCGGGTAGGGGAGGAAGAGCCCGCGTCGCGAAGTTGCGCCAGACATGGTTGACGAGAAGGTAGAGGCCATGCAGGCCTCCCCAAGCCACATAAGTCCAACCTGCTCCGTGCCAAAGCCCGCCGAGCAGCATGGTGATCATCAGGTTGAGATAGCGCCGCGCATTGCCTTTGCGGTTGCCGCCGAGCGGTATGTAAAGGTAGTCGCGCAAGAAGCGCGACAAGGTCATGTGCCATCGGCGCCAGAATTCGATGATGGATTTCGATTTGTAGGGCGAGTCGAAGTTCGCTGGGAGCTTGACGCCAAAGAGGCGGGCGAGCCCGATCGCCATGTCGCTATATCCGGAGAAATCGGTATAGAGCTCGACCGTATAGGCGAGCGTGCCTTGCCACGCGGCCAACAGGCCGATGCGGTAAGCGCCTTGCGACGCGTGATCGAAGACGTTCGTCGCGTAAGGGGCGAGCTGATCGGCAATGCACACCTTCTTGACGAGCCCGATGAGTAGAAGCGTGAGGCCGACCGTGGTCTCGAGCGCATAGTCCTTGTCGTGCGGCTTTGCCGCCATCGCCCGAAATTGCGGCATCACCTCCGAATGGTGGACGATCGGGCCGGCGATGAGCTGCGGGAAGAAGAAGACGAAAAGCGCAAAATCGGCAAGCGGTCCCGGTTTTGCGTAGCCGGCGTGGATATCGGCGAGATAAGCGATCTTCTGGAAAGTGAAGAAGGAGATGCCGAGCGGCAAGACGATATGAAGGAGCGGCCAATCGAGGGACGCGACAGCATCGGCGCTGGAGATGAAGAAATCCGCATATTTGAAATAGGCGAGAATGCCGAGATTCCAGCCGAGGCCGCAGATGAAGAGGACCTTGCGCCAACGCCCTTGTCGTCGCGCGATGGCGTACGCAATTGCCCAATTCACCAGCATCGAGATCATGAGAAGAAGAAGGAAACGCGGGCTCCACCAGGCATAGAAGACCGCGGAGGCAAGAAAGAGCCACGGCACGCAAAAGCGCTCGCGCCCCCACCTCCGCAAAGCGTGGAATCCGAGCAGCGTCAGCGGGAGAAAAGCGAGGAGGAATTCAGGAGAGGTGAAGAGCATAAGGCGCCCTTATCCGTCGCTCGATCCGGCCGGGTAGCTTGAGCGCTGCCGAGCAGCATCACTCCTTCATGCCGAAGTCGCCCATTTGGTCAACCAGATCGCAGTTCGATGATTGGCCATTCTCCCCCCAGAAAGCGCATCGAAAGGCGCGGGAGAAGGAAACCTCGCAAGAAGGCTTGGAAAGCCGATCGGTTATTCGGCCGCGCGCGGCAGGGCGCTTTCGGGTTCGGGCGAACGGAACTTGGCGAGGAGATCTGACTCCTCGCGCTTTGCCGCTTCGAGATGACGTGCCTTCACGTGGCCGTATCCGCGTATCTTTTCTGGAATGGAGGCGAGCGCCACGGCGAGTGAATGATTGCGCGCATCGACCTTCGCCGCAATCTCGCGAGCCAGCTCCTCGTACTCGGTGATCAATCCGCGCTCGGTTTTGCGCTCCGTGCTGTAGCCGAACGGATCGAACGGAGTTCCGCGCAGCCCCTTGAGCTTCGCGAGAAGAGCAAAGCCCTGCATCATCCAAGGCCCAAAGCTCGTCTTCTTCGGCAAGCCCGTCGTCTTGTCCTTGCGACCGAGAATCGGCGGCGCCAGATGAAAGTTGTAGCGAAGCTTCTCGCCCTCGAAGCTCGCCTCGACCTGCTTCTGAAAAGTGCCCGAAGTGAAGAGGCGCGCGACCTCGTACTCATCCTTGTAGGCAAGGAGCTTGAAATAATAGCGCGCGAGGGCGTCGGTGAGAGCAGTCGCGCCGGGCACAGCTCGCTCCTCTGCCGCCCGCATCTTTGCGACGAGCTCGTGATAGCGACGAGCATAGGTGGCGTTTTGATAATCTGTAAGGAATTCGACACGCCGCTCGATCAGCTCGTCGAGAGATTGGGAGAGCTTGCGATCTTCCGTCGGCCTGGTCGCAGCGCCCACGAAGGCCTCGACGGAAGCTGGGTCGAAGGCAGTACGGCGGCCCCAGCGGAAGGCCGAGACATTCATCTTCACCGCTTCGCCGTTGAGCTCGATCGCATGCTCGAGCGCCTCGGCCGAAAGCGGCACCGCACCCTTCTGGTAGGCAAAGCCGAGCATGAACATGTTGGCCGCGATCGAGTTGCCCAAAAGCGTTGTGGCGATGGTGCTCGCATCGACGAAGCTTACTTGATCGGAGCCGGCTGCGGCCAAGATGGCGCGCTTGATGCGCGTCGCAGGGAGAGAGTAATCGGCGTTTCGGGTGAAATCGCCCGGCAGGAGCTCGGCGGTGTTGACGACGAGGCGCGTCGTTCCGCTGCGCACGGACGCAAGCACCTTCTTGGTGCCGGTCACCACGAGGTCGCAGCCAAGAACGAGGTCGGCATCGCCTGCGGCGACGCGGATCGCGTTGATGTCCTCCTGGCGCTTCGCCAGGCGCACATGGCTGTAGACGGCGCCCCCTTTCTGAGCGAGACCTGCCATGTCGATCATGCCGCAGCCCTTCTCCTCGAGATGGGCGGCCATGCCGAGGATCGCGCCGACGGTGACGACACCCGTCCCGCCGACGCCGGTGACGATGATCGAGTAGGTCGGCTTGGTGAATGGCGGCAGGACGGGGTCGGGCAGGTTCGAGATATCGGCCTCTCCAGACGAAGAGACGGCAGGCTTCGCCTTCCTCGGCTTTGCGCCTTCCACGGTCACGAAAGAGGGGCAGAAGCCATTGACGCAGGAAAAATCCTTGTTGCAATTCGATTGGTCGATCTGGCGCTTACGGCCGAATTCCGTCTCGAGCGGCTGAACGCTCACGCAGTTCGAGGCGATGCCGCAATCCCCGCATCCTTCACAGACGAGCTCGTTGATGATGACGCGCTTGTCGGGATCAGGAAACTCGCCGCGCTTGCGCCGGCGCCTTTTCTCGGCGGCGCAAGTCTGATCATAGATCAATACGCTGACGCCGGGCACGGTGCGGAGCTCACGCTGCACGGCATCGAGCTCGTCACGATGGTGGAAGGTGGCGCGCGGCGGCCAGAGTATGTCCGGACCGTATTTGCCGGGCTCGTCGCTCACGACGGCGATGCGCTCGACTCCTTCGGCACGCACCTGCTGGGCGATCTGCTCGACCCTGAGGCCGCCTTCGTGGCGCTGCCCGCCCGTCATGGCGACGGCATCGTTGAAGAGGATCTTGTAGGTGATGTTGGTCTTTGTATCGACCGCCCAGCGCAAGGCCAAAACGCCGGAATGGTTGTAGGTGCCGTCCCCCAGGTTCTGGAAAACGTGCCCGCGATTCGAGAACGGCGCTTCGCCGACCCAGTTCGCGCCCTCGCCGCCCATCTGCGTCGAGGTCTCGGTGGCGCGATCCATCCACACCGCCATGTAATGACAACCGATGCCGGCATAGGCGCGTGAGCCCTCCGGCAGCTTTGTGGAGGTGTTGTGCGGGCAGCCCGAGCAGAAATAGGGCGTGCGCACCGCGACATCCTGCGCTTCGGCGAGCATCGCCTGGGCCTGCTTGAGGCGAGCCACCTTGGCCTCGATCTCGTCGGTGCGACGGTAGCGGGAAATCCGCTCGCCGATCGCGATCGCGATGTCGTTCGGATCGAGCGCGCCCTTCACCGGAAAGAGCCAATTGCCGCGCTCGTCCTTCTTGCCGACGCAGATCGGCTGATTTTGTGTGCCGTAGAGCTCCTCACGCAGCTGTACCTCGATGAGCGAGCGCTTCTCCTCGATCACGATGATCATCTCGAGCCCGGCCGCGAATTCCATCAAGGCCGCCTTGCTGATCGGCCAGGCGCAGCCGATCTTGAACAGGCGAATGCCGAGATCGTTGGCGCGCACCTCGTCGATGCCGAGATCGTCGAAGGCTTGCCTCACGTCGAGATAGCTCTTGCCGGTGGTGATGATGCCGATCTTCGGGCTTGGGCCGCCCGAGGTGATGATCCGGTTGAGCCTGTTCGCCCCGACGAAGGCGAGCATCGCGTCGCGCTTGTGCTCCTGAAGACGCTCCTCCTGCGCAAGGATGGCATCGACCGCCCGAATGTTGAGGCCGCCCGGCGGCAGCACGAAGCCCTCGGGGATGACGATCTGCACGCGGTCGAGCGAGCCATCGGCCGAGGCCGTCGACTCGATGTTGTCCTTGACGAGCTTGAGTCCGACCCAGCTTCCGCAGAAGCGGCTCATTCCATAGCCGAGAAGCCCGTAGTCGAGGATCTCCTGCACGCCCGCCGGATTGAGGATCGGGATCATCACGTCGACGAAATGGAACTCGCTTTGATGCGCAGTCGTCGAGGACTCGGCCGTGTGGTCGTCCCCCATGAGCGCGAGCACGCCGCCATGTTTCGAGGTGCCCGCGAGATTGGCGTGGCGCAAGGCGTCGCCCGAGCGATCGACGCCCGGCCCTTTTCCGTACCAAAGGCCGAAGACGCCATCATGGCGGCCTTCGCCGCGCATCTCGGCTTGCTGGGCTCCCCAGCATGCGGTCGCGGCGAGCTCCTCGTTGAGGCCCGGCTTGAAGACGATGTCGTTGACCGTGAGAAGCTTCGACGAGCGCGCAAGCTGCAGGTCGAGCCCGCCGAGCGGCGAGCCGCGATAGCCGGAGATGAAGCCCGCCGTGTTCAGCCCGGCGCGCCGGTCGCGCTCCTTCTGCATGAGGAGCATGCGAAGCACCGCCTGCACGCCATTGAGGAACACGAAGGATTTGGTCAGATCGAATTTATCGTCGAGGCTGACGTGATACTTGGTTTGGCTCACGACTTTCTCCTCGGGCGACATATCGGCACCCATCACGCCACTCGCGTGCGAGCATCGCGCGCGATATCGCCGCCGCCGCATACGACGCAACAAGAATAATGCGTCTCGCTCATTGGGAATAGGTCAGTAATGCTGACATAATATCGAGGCAACGTCAATGACGAGCCGCGGCGCTTGGCTGATTGACGCTCCACTCCTCCCTTCAGATCACCATCACCGTTCCGGGATCGCGAGAATGTGCCCGCCGTCAACGACGATCGTCGCACCCGTGATGAAGCTTCCGGCGCGAGAAGCGAGAAGGAGAAGCGCGCCGTCGAGCTCGCCTTCCTGGCCGAAGCGGCCCATCGGCATGGCACGCGACATTGCCTCGCCTTGCGGGGAAGCGAGGTAGTCGGCGTTGATCTCCGTCGAGAAATACCCCGGCGCGATGGCGTTGACGCGCACGCCCTTCGGCGCAAGCTCGAGCGCCATGGCGCGCGTCGCCTGGAGGACGGCCGCCTTCGAAACCGCATAGGCGAGATTGCCCTTCTGCGCGCCGAAGGAGAGGATCGAAGCGATATTGACGATTGCGCCGCCGGCGGATGCGACCATGCGGCGAGCTGCCTCTTGCGAAGCCGCCACGACGGCGTCGAGGTTGATGTCGAGCGTCTGCCGCCAGGTCTCCTCGCGCATGCCGAGGAAGGATTGCGGTTTCGCGATCCCGGCATTGTTGACGAGCACCGTGACGGGCCCGAACTTCGCTTGCGCATCGTCGAAGGCCTTCGCGATCTCGGTGCGCTTTACCATGTCCGCAACGACCGGAAGCGCCTTTCCGCCCTTGGCTTCGATTTCGACGGCGAGCGCTTCGAGCCGCTCTTGACGGCGCGCGACGAGCACGACGCTCGCGCCGTTTTCCGCAAGCACCCGCGCGAAGCGCCGGCCAAGGCCGGAGGAGGCGCCGGTGACGAGCGCCACGGCGCCGGAAAGATCGAAGAGAGTGGAAGCTGTCATACCGTGTCCATAGGGTTGCGCGTCAGACCTTCCGCGCATGCAAGCGAGCGAGCACGGCGCCGGTCGATCGGCCATTACGGCAGCGCAAGATAGCGTACTCGCAGGCTCTCATCGCTCATCAGCTCCGACATCGGTCCCACATGTCGCACGAGGCCGCGCTCGAGAAGCACCGCGCTGTCGGCGATCGCGGCGAGCAAATTGAGGTTCTGCTCCGAGACGACCATCGTGAGCTTGTCGCGCTTCAGCGCCAACAAGGCCTGCGCCATCTCCTCGACGATTACGGGAGCGAGACCTTCGGACGGCTCGTCGATGAGGATGAGTCGCGGATTTCCCATGAGGGTCCGAGCGATGGTGAGCATCTGCTGCTCTCCCCCCGAGAGATGGCCCGCCGAACGATGCAGCGATCGTCCCAGATTCGGGAAAACCGCGACGAGGCGCTCGACGCTCCAGGCCTTGCGTTCATCCTTCGCCGGCCGCGCGCCGACCGCGAGGTTCTCGGCGACCGTGAGATCGGTGAAGATGCGCCGATCCTCGGGCACGAAGCCCACCCCCATCCTCGCGATGCGATAGGTGTCGAGGCCGGTGATGTCCTGCCCTTCGAAGGCGATGCGGCCGGCCCATGCCGGCACGAGGCCCATGATGGCCTTGAGCGTCGTCGATTTTCCGGCTCCATTGCGTCCGGCGAGCGCGACGATCTCGCCTGCCTTGGCCTCGAAAGAGATGCCATGCAGGATTTTCGCTCGTCCGTAATGCACATCGAGCGCCTCGACCGAAAGCACCGGGGCTTGCGTCATGCGGACGCCGTCGGAGCAAGCCCGGCGCCAAGATAGACGGCGCGCACGGCGGGGTCGGCTTTGATCTTGTCCGGCTGGCCCTCGGCAAGAATTGAGCCGCGATCGAGGACGATGATGCGATCCGCATGGGCGAAGACCACGTCCATGTCGTGCTCGGTGAAAAGCACTGCAATGCCTTCGCGCTTCGCAAGGCTTGCCGCGAGCGCCATGAGCTGCACGCGCTCGCCGGGCGCCATCCCGGCCGTCGGCTCGTCCATCAAAAGCAACTTCGGTGCAGCGGCGAGCGCGATCGCAAGCTCGATGCGCTTCAGATCCCCGTAGGCGAGGAAGGCGCAGGGGCGCTGTGCCTCCGCGCGCATGCCGACGCGATCCAAGACGGCGTCAGCCTCATCCCCGAAATTGGCAGTCATGCGTCCGAAGACGTGATTGAGACGCTTGGCCTTGGCGTGCAGCGCGAGCTGAACGTTCTCGCGCACTGTCATCGACGCAAACGCCGCAGTGATCTGGAAGGTGCGCCCCACGCCACGTTGCCAGAGAAGCCGCGGGGACATTCCGGTCACATCCTCACCTTTTATCCTCACGCGTCCAGCATCGGGCCTGAGCTGCCCACCGATCATGTTGAAGCAGGTGGTCTTGCCGGCGCCGTTCGGCCCGATGAGGGCGACCGCCTCGCCGGCACAGACCGTGAGGTCAACGCCGCGCACGGCTTCGACGCCGTGAAAGCGTTTCCGCAGTCCTTCGACCTCCAGCACCTTGGTGCTCATGCCGATGCCGCGCTCTTCTGCCGTTTGCCGATTTGCCTTCCGAGCACCCCGGTGATCCCAGATGGAGCGACGATCACGAGCGCGAGGATCACCACGCCGAGAATGGCGCGCCAGAAAGGCGCGCTCGCCATCAGCTCGGCCTCGAGGCCGCCGAATGCGAAGGCGCCGATGATCGGGCCGGTGAGCGAGCCGATGCCGCCAAGCAGAACCATGATCAAGGCGTCGACGGATTTGCTGATGGCGAGATAGGTCGGAAAGACGGAGCCTTTGGCCAAGGCGTAGAGGCCGCCCGCGACGCCGGCGAAAGCTGCCGCGATCGCGAAGGCCGCCCATTGCGTGGCGCGCACATGAATGCCGGAGGCTTCGGCGCGCCGCGGCGCATCGCGTGCGGCGCGCAGAGCGTAGCCGAAGGGCGAAAAGGCGGCGATACGCAAGGAGGCGAGGGCGGCGGCCGTGAGCACGAGCGTCAGCAGAAGGAAGCCGCTTCTCGACGCGAACGGCGGCGGCGGCCATACGCCAAGGATCCCGTTGTCGCCTCCCGTCACCTCCACCCATTGAAAAGACGTGGCCCAGGCGATCTGCGCCACGGCAAGCGAGAGCATGGCGAGGTAGACGCCCGAAAGCCGCACGCACAACCAGCCTGCGAAGATGCCCGCGAGGCCCGCCCCGAGAGGCGCTGCGAGAAGGCAAGCCGCGATCGGCCATTGGAGTGCCGTCAAGGCGAGGGCGGCTCCGTAAGCGCCGATGCCGAAGAAAGCTGCGTGCCCGAAGGACGCCATGCCGCCAAGCCCCATCAGGAAGTGCAGCGACGCGGCGAAGACTGCAAGGATCAGAAGCTCGGCAACGATCCCCATTGCGTAACCGCCGGCGAAGAGCGGCATCGCGCCGATGAGCAGGACGCAGAGCGCGAAGAGGATGCGCGATGATGTGGAAAGCGGACGCAGCACGCTCTCCTGCGCCACTGTCCGTAACCCCTCGCTCGCGGCGGAGCGGCCGAAGAGACCGAAAGGCCTCACCGCGAGAACGATGCCCATGACGAGGAACACGAGCACGAGCGTGACCTTGGGCAAAAAGAGAATACCGAATGCCTGGATGATGCCGATGAGCACCGCGGCCACATAGGCGCCGACAAGGCTACCGAGGCCGCCGACCACCACCACGACGAATGCCTCAACCACGACCGACACGTCCATGTTGAGGTTCACCGCCTCGCGCGGCAGTTGCAGCGCGCCGCCGAGGCCGGCGAGCGCGGCACCCAGAAAGAAGACGTTCGAGAACAGGCGACGCTCATCGACGCCGAGCGCGGCGACCATTTCGCGATCCTGCGTGGCGGCGCGCACGAGGAGGCCGAAGCGCGTGCGTCGAAAAAGGAGCCATAGACCGCCCAGCAACAAGGGGCCGACAGCGATGAGGAAAAGCTCGTAGACGGGGAAGCGGCTCGCGAAAATGCTGACGAAGCCGGTGAGCCCCGGCGCGCGCGGCCCGAGAAGATCCTCGGGTCCCCAGATCGCGAGCGCCGCATCCTGGACGATGAGCACCACGCCGAATGTCGCAAGGAGCGGATAAAGCTCGGGCGCACGCCGAAGCCGTCGCAGGACAAGCATCTCGACCAGAATGCCGATACCGCCCACGATGAGAGCCGCGCCCAGGACGCTGCCCCAGAAGCCGAAGGCGCCGAAGCTTGCAAGATGCCGCGTCAGGCTCCAGCCGAGATAAGCGCCGAGCATGTAGAATGAGCCGTGGGCGAAATTCACCACGCGCGTCACTCCGAAAATGATCGAGAGCCCCGAGGCGACAAGAAAGAGCGAAGAGGCGCTCGCGAGGCCGTTGAGCGCCTGGATGAGGATGATGTCGGGTGTCAGTACGGTCACGTCGAGCTAAGAGGCGAAGGCGCGACGTTTCTGGCGACCAGAACGCGTCGCGCACGGAAGGCCGCAGGCGCTTTCGGCGGTCGAGCTTGACGCGATTCGCACGGGGGGTTCTCTGGTAGTCCGCCCTTAGCCGGCGGGGCGCAAAACCCTCACCTCCGAATCCGGCGGAAGATATTTGGCGCCGTCTCGATAGCTCCAATTGGACATGACCCCGAGCCCATCCTTCAAGGCAATCTTGCCGACGAAGGCACCCATCGTGCTTTGGTGGTCGATGGCGCGAAATTCGACCGGACCGAACACGGTCACGAGCTTGAGGCCTTCGAGCGCGGAGACGAGCTTCTCATTGTCTGTCGAGCCCGCCTTGGCGAGCGCCGCCGCGATCGAATTCACCGTCTCGTATCCGACGACGGAACCGAGTTTCGGCATCTCTGCGAATTTCGCCTTGTAGGCGTTGCGGAATGCGACATGCTGGGGCGTGTCGAGATCGCCGTAAGGATAGCCGGTGACGATCCAACCCACAGGCGCCTCCGCGCCGAGCGGGTCGACATATTCGGGCTCGCCCGTCAGCATGCTCACCACTGAGCGCCCCTCGAAAAGGCCACGTGTCGTGCCTTGCCGCACGAAGTTGGTGAGATCGCCGCCGAAGGTCACGTTGAAGATTGCCTCCGGCTTGCTCGCCTCGAGCGCCTGGATGGTCGCGCCCACATCCATCTTGCCGAGCGCGGGATATTGCTCGGCCACGAACTCGACCTCGGGCTTTGCCCGCTTGAGCAGATCCTTAAACCATCTGTTCGCGGATTGGCCGTATTCGTAATTGGGCGCGACAAGGGCCCAGCGCCTGGCCGGAAGCTTCGCGGCCTCCTCGACGAGCATGGCGGCTTGCATATAGGTCGAGGGGCGAAGCCTGAACGTGTACCGATTGCCTTTCGCCCACACGAGGGCGTCGGTCAAAGGCTCGGAAGCGACGTAAAGGCGCTTGCGCTGATTGGCGACATCGGCGAGCGCAAGGCCGATATTCGACAGGAAGCCGCCAGCGAGCACATCGACCTTCTCGGCGTCGATGAGGTCTCCCGCATAGCGCACCGCATCCTCGGGCTTTCCGCCGTCGTCGCGAAAAATGGTTTCGAGCTTGCGCCCATCGACGCCGCCGGCGGCGTTCACCTTCTCCAACGCCAGATCCCAGCCTTGGCGGTAGGGTTTGAGAAAGGCGGGTTGTGCCGTGTAGCTGTTCACCTCGCCGATCTTGATCGCATCCTCGGCGCGCAGGATCGCGGGCGCGCCAAGCGAGGCGAACATGGAGGCGCCGGCGAGAAAGCCGCGGCGATCGAGCGTGGTCATGCACGTCCCCATTGGTGGCATCTGTTCCTGAAGCTTCTCCCGCAAGGCTATTCGCTTCGAGCGCCGCCGCGCAAGGGCGAGCGTTCTCGGGTGAGCGTTTTCGGCTGCGCGCCGCTTACGGCCTCGCCCGCAGCGCCGCAGCGCCGACGACCGATCCTGCGACCACCGCCGCGAGCGCAAGCGCCGTCAGCGCGAGAAATGGCAGGGTGAAATTCAAGGCGCCCGGGCGGCTCGCCTCGGCGGTCGCCGCTCCGAAAATGAGGATGGGCACCATGAGGGGTACGACCAGGATGGAGAGCAGCATCCCGCCGCGCCGCAAGCTCACGGTGAGCGCCGCCCCGATCGCGCCCGTGAAAGTGAGCGCGATCGTGCCGGGCACGAGGCTTCCCGCCGTCCCCAGAAGCGCCAGCGGCTCGACGCCGAGCATGAGGCCGAAGAGCGGCGCCGCGACTGCGAGCGGCAGTCCGCTCGCGAGCCAATGCGCCATGCCTTTCGCGGCGACGATCGCCTCGAGCGGCACCCCGCTCATGCGCATGAGATCGAGCGAGCCATCCTCCTCATCGGCTTGGAAGAGCCGATCGAGCCCGATCAAGGTCGAAAGCAGCGCGCCTAGCCAGAGCACGGCGGGCCCGATCCGCGACAACAGGTTGAGATCGGGCCCAACCGCGAAAGGGAGGATGGCGACGAGCGCGAGATAAAACACAATTCCGAGGCTGAAGCCGCCTCCGATCCGGGTCGCGAGCTTGAGGTCTCTTCCAACGAGAGCGAGGAGGGCGCGCGTCATCCCTCGCCGATCCTGATTTCTTGCGTCGCGATGCCGAGCGGCTCATGGCTGGCCGCGACGATGAGGCCGCCCGACGCCAAGTGATCGGCCATGAGTTTCGTGAGCAGGGCACGCGAGGCGAGGTCGAGCGCGGCGGTCGGCTCGTCGAGAAGCCAAAGAGGTCGGCGCGACACGAGAAGCCGCGCCAGCGCCACGCGCCGGCGCTGACCGGACGAAAGATAGGCGCAAGGAAGCCCAAGCACATGTTCGAGGCCGAGCGTCGCGAGAGCTTCCCTGGGCGAAAGCCAGGGCGAGCCGAGGAGTTTTTGGCAGAACTGCAAGTTCTCCGAGACGAGAAGCTGAGATTTGACGCCGTCGCGATGGCCGACGAGATGGGCCTCCTCCGAGAGATCGCTCTCCTCGCCTCGCGCATCCTCGAGGCGCGCCGCACCGGAGAGGGGTTTCAGGAGCCCGGCCAGGATCGACAAGAGGCTCGTCTTGCCGGCCCCGTTCGGGCCGGTGAGCATGGCGGCCTCACCTTTTGCGACGGCAAAACCCATTCCGGAAAAGAGGACACGGCCGCCTCGCTCGCAGGCAAGCTCCGAAACGATGAGGCGCAAGCAACCCTCCGCGGATGATTCGGCGGGCGATCGAGGAAGAGCTTACCCTCATTGTGGCCCATGCGCGATCTGGACAGCTTCGCGCCGCCCATTTATACGCGACGCTTCTGCTCGCGGCGACGCCGCGCGCCGCCCAGGTAGCTCAGTTGGTAGAGCACGTGACTGAAAATCACGGTGTCGGTGGTTCGATTCCGCCCCTGGGCACCACCTCAAAATCAAGCCGTCGTTTTGGTTGAGGTTTTTGCCAACATTGTCCAACTGAATGCGAAAGTTGGACACCCATCTGTTCACGATCCAGTCGGCACCAGCAGCCTCATCCCGTCACCGGCAAGCCTCTCCTGGTCAGCCGAGCGGGTGTAATGCGCCGCCTGCCGCGAGCTATCCCACCCGAAGATCGACATGAGCGTCCGCTCGCTGGCGCCGGCATTGGCTGCGATGGTCGCCCCGGCCTTGCGCAGCCCATGTGCACTGCAATGGGGGAGGGCGGCTCGGTCGCATTGGACGCGGAACCAGTTGCCGAATCCGGCGTCGGAGAAGGGCTTGCCGAACTCGGTCACGAGGTAGGTCAGGTCGCCGCATGGTGACGCATTGATAATGGCGGCAAGCTCCTGCAGCATCGGCAGCACGAGACGCTTGGGCTTGCGGTTGCGGTTCTTGAATTGCGTGAAGGAGAGCTTCCCGTCGCGGACCATCTGGCGACCGAACCGGATTACGTCGCTCCGGCGCTGGCCGGTGAACAGCAGCAGCGCGAGCGCGAGCCTTGGCTTGCTGCCGATCGGGTGGCGGGCTTCGAATTGCCGAACCTCGTCTAGCGTCCAGGCGTGGAAGCCCTGCGATGCAGATTTCAGATACGGCACGTCGCGAGCCGGGTTTGCTGCGGCAAGCTCCTCCTCCAGCGCGAATGCGAAGACCTGCCGGATCGCCTTCACCCTGCCGTTCGCGGCCTCGGGTGTGTCGAGCTTGCGGTCGCGCAAGACGCGCACCGCCTTGGCCGTCATGATCGCGATCGGGAAGTCGCGGAAGAGCGCCTGCGCTCCCGGCTTGGTCGGCTCGTCGCAGGTTGCCTCAAGTATCTGGCGGCGGACTCGTTGCGTCCGGGCATCGAGCCTACGGAATCCTGCGGAGAGGAAGTATCGCTCGCACAGCCAGCGCCACGTCCCGGCCTTGCTCCCTGCGGCAGTCCTGCCAACATCATCGCCCCTCCCGGCGAGCGCCTTCTCGTATTCGTCCATGAACGGCTCGGTCCATGGGGTGCCATGCAGCCGAACCTTCGGCCTGCCCTTCTGGCGGAGGTAGACGCGGACCTTGCCGTAACGATCCACGTCCTCGATGCATCCTCGGGGAAGTCTACGCGGCATGGTGGTGGCCTCGCTGTTCATGCCTCAAGGTCCGCCCATACCGAAGTCTCGTCTCCGGGCGGGCCATCACAGGGCAATGAGAACAGCGCGGCGTCAAGTTCATCGCGAATCCAGATGACGCATCGGTCGATACGGCGGGGCCGGGGCATGACGCCTTGGCGCACAAGCTCGTCGAACTTTGAGGGCGACATTCCAACGTAGAGCGACGCCCGCTCGCGACGCAGCCCTTGACCGAATGCTGATGCGATAGCAGCGCTCATGGCGGCGACCATAATCGATGCCAACGCATCCTTTTGTTGATACTTTGTGTTACGCACAGCCCCTGCGAAGTGTGCGGCTCAACGGATTTTTCCGTTGCGGAACCGCTCGGGTCGGTTGCGGCTCGTGATGGCGCACAAACCGCGACAGGGCGGCTGTGTTGGCCTTCCCGATGGCCGGTGCTACCCCTGCCGATGCCGCTAGGGAGGCCGGAACAGGCGACACAGGCCACCACAGCGCCACTACCAGCCCTGCTCGGCCCGAACCTTCAACAGGCGATCATATTCGGCACGGCGGTAGGCTTCCGAATATTGCCCTGGCCGTGGGAGAATGAACTCCTCCCGCTTAGGTTCTAGCGCTGATGCCGGCTC
>JAFBAK010000181.1 GCA_019247795.1 Hyphomicrobiales bacterium
TCGCCATCTCGCATCCGCATTATTACACGGTGATGGCCGAGTGGAGCGACGCCTTCGGCGGGGTCCCGATCTACCTGCACGACGATGATCGGAAATGGGTCATGCGCGAGCCCCGAACGATCGAATATTGGAAGGGCGATGCGCATGAGATCGCGCCGGGGATGACGCTCATCCGCTGCGGCGGCCATTTCCCAGGCGCGACGGTGATGCACTGGGCGCAAGGCGCGAAAGGCCAAGGGGCCGTGTTCGCGGGCGATGTGATCGCGGTCAATATGGATCGCGCGTCGGCGAGCTTCATGCACAGCTTCCCGAACTATATCCCGCTCGATGCGAGCGCGGTCCGGCACATCGCTGAAATCATGAGGCCCTATCGTTTCGAGAAAATCTTCGGCGCCTTCGCGCGGCGCAACGTGATGGCGGAAGGCCGTGCCGTCTTCGAGCGCTCGATCGCCCGCTACCTCAAGGCGATCGGCGCATCGGCTTGATGTCCTCGAGCACGACGCCCACTTGCGCGTTTGTGAAGCCGACTTTGCTTGACCCTCAGCTTGCGCTGGCACAATCTCGCGGCCCCGCGAAGCAGGAGGCGATCTCGACCATGGTGAAGCAGGCGATTCTCGACACGATCAACAGATTCGCGCCGGAGCTCATCGAGATCAGGCGAGACATTCACAGGCATCCCGAGACGCGTTTCGAGGAGGTGCGCACCGCGGGCCTCATCGCTGAGAAATTACGCGGCTGGGGCATCGAGGTCACGGAAAAGATCGGCAAGACTGGCGTGGTCGGCACGCTCAAGGGCAATCGCCCCGGGCAACGCGCCATCGCGCTTCGGGCCGACATGGATGCGCTCTTCATCGAGGAGGCGAATGACTTTCCGCACGCCTCGGTCGTGCCGGGCAAGATGCACGCCTGCGGCCATGATGGGCACACGACGATGCTGCTCGGCGCGGCGCGCTATCTCGCGGGCGCGCGCGATTTCGCCGGGACGGTGCATTTCATCTTTCAGCCGGCGGAGGAGGCGGGTACCGGCGCGCCCGCCATGATCGCTGACGGCCTCTTCGATCGATTTCCCTGCGACAGCGTCTACGGGCTTCACAACTCACCAGGGCTACCGGTCGGCAAATTCGCGACTCGTGAAGGGCCGATGCTCGCGGGCTCCGATTTTTGGGGCGTGACCTTCACCGGCACGGGAGGCCATGGCGGCTCCTCGCCGCATCTTGCGACGGACGCGACCGTCGTGCTCGGCCATTTCCTTCTCGGCGTGCAAAGGATCCTGCCTCGCAATCTCCATCCGACCGAAAGCGCGGCGCTCAGCGTCGGTCATGTGAGCGGCGGCGCCTATAACTCGCCGAACGTCATGCCGTCGAAGATCGTGGTGCGCGGCACGGCCCGCTATTTCCGCTCGGACGCGCAAGCCGTGATGCGGCGGCACCTCGAGGAACTCGCGACGACACTCGCGGCGGCGCATGGCTGTGAGGCGCGGCTCGACTACGAGCCGCTCTGTCCTCCCACCGTGAATTGGCAGGAGAAGATGCCGATCGCGCGCGCCGCGGCGGCGGCGATCGTCGGGGAAGGCAATGTCGGGGATGTCCAGCTCAGCACGGGCGGAGAGGATTTCGCCTACATGCTGCAGAAGAAGCCGGGGGTTTTCATGCGCATCGGCAACGGCACGAACGTCAAGGGCGAAGTCCACCAGGTTCATACGCCGCGCTATGATTTCAACGACGACATCCTGGCGCTCGGCGCCGCCTATTGGGCAAGCCTCGTTCAGCAGGAGCTCGGCTGGGCCGCCGAGGAGAGCTGAGCCGGGCTTGCGGCGCGCCGTCCGCGCGGAATGAACGCATGCGTCTTTCGATCGCGATGCTTTTCTGCCTGGCGTCTTTCGTCACCGTCTCCTCGGCACGGGCGGATACGTCGCGACTGTTCGACGGTGTCTGGGAAAGCTGCGAGAGCTCGAGCGGCACGCAGATTTGCGAATACTATGTGCTCAGGCAGAAAGAAGGGCGCATTTGCGGCCTCTGGCACCATGGGGCGCCTTCTCGCGGCTTTGACGGTCGCCTCATCGCCGAAGTCGAGGGACTGTCCGGTCGCGTGAAATACATGTGCGGAACGCCCGGCTCGCAGACCCGCACGGAATGTCTGCCACAGCCGATCCCCTTCAATGCCGCAGAATGGACGAAGACCGACAGGCCCTTGCTGATTTGCGACCGAAGACTTTACGAGCTCGATGGGCGCAACCGGTCCTGCGCCGATATCGGCAAATCACCCGGGCTTCCGAAGCTCTCGAGCTTCTCCCAACCCGAGCTTTCCCAGGAAGATCGCGACTGGATGATCGCCTGCCTCATCGATCCGACCTATCCGCCGCCGGCGCTCAGAAGATGAAATTGTAGCGCCGCTTCCCGCCTCTCCCGCGAGGGAGGTTTGGGCCTCGGAATATGCGAAAAATATCCGGGGCCGAGAGGCAGGTTTTGGATAACCCGGCGTAAATCGATCCTGTCGAATTCAGCGCGGCAAATTCGCCGCCCGGCAAATTCTGCATGCGAGCTTGGCCCCGCTCTCGGGAAGGGGTCAACACATGAAAACGGGGACGCTCACGCTTTTGGCCGTGGGGCTTGCGGGCTACATGGCGACCTCAGCCGCCCTGCAGGCGATTGCTTCGCCATCTCTCGCGCGACCTGCCGCCACGCGCGAGACAAGCTGGACGCCGGTCGGCGCCGAGACGCGCCGGCCGATCGGCTGGCACAATCTCTGCCGCGTGCAGGCCGATGAATGCGATGCCGGGCCGCAAACGCCCGTCAATGTCGCATTGACGAGCGACGCGCACCGCCTCCTCGTCACCGTGACCCGGCTCGCGAACCGGGCCATCACACCGCAAACGGATGATGACCACTACCATCTCGATCGCAAGACGTTCGTCGATTGGTGGACCTATCCGGACGATGGCGCCGGCGATTGCAGCGACTTTATGCTCTTGAAGCGCAAGATGCTCATCGAGGCGGGGTGGCCGCGCGCGGCGGTGCTTGCGACCGTGGTGCGCGATCATCAAGGCAATGGCCATGCGGTTCTCACCGTCACCACCGACCGGGGCGATTTCATCCTCGACAATCTCACCGACAAGCTTCTGCGCTGGGACGAGACCGGCTACGCCTTCGTGAAGCGCCAGTCGCAAGCGGACGAGAATATATGGGTTTCCCTTGCCGATGGCGGTGAGACGGGGGCAGTCGCGTCCACAAGCTCGTTGCCCGTTGTCAGGGTCAGCAGTCGTTGAGCTCCCAATAGCGGGCGAGGAGATCGGGGTCATCGCTTTCGAGGACGGCAAGCCCGCCCGGCACGGTGATGAAGAAGCGCTGATAGCGCGCAGCCGGCATCGCGCCCACCTCGCCGCAAGCGACGAAACCGGCCATTCGCCGATCGCGCTTGATCACGAGCCCGCGCACGAGAGGCGCGTCGTCCGCAAAGCGCCGCGCGAGCGTCGAGAGCACCGCGGCCGAAACGTCGCCTGAGGCCGGTGAAGGCTCGCCGGGCGCCGCGACGAGAAGCGCGACGAGCGGAAAGGCGAGGCTCTTGGCCAGGATGGGCATCGCAAGCCCCACGATGTGGCAACAGCCCTACGAAACCGTAAACGCGAGGCCCCACCTCTCCTCTAGTCAAAGGTTCGAGATCGCCCCAAACCTCTCCCGCAGGGAGAGGTCGGACTCGCGGAGCGAGCCGGGTGAGGGATGCAGCGCTCACCTCGGAAGACGAGTCGCCCCGGCGCGCCCCTTTCGGTGCATAAGCCGGCGCTGCCGCCCTCACCCGGACCGCCGCTTCGCGGCGCTCCGACCTCTCCCTCGCGGGAGAGGTGAAGTGCGGCCCTCAATCCAGCGCTTGCGCGAGGTCGGCGATGAGATCGGGGGCGTCCTCGATGCCGATCGATAACCTGAGCGTCGCGTCGGTGATGCCGAAAGAGGCGCGTTCCCTCGGGCTCAAGGAGCGATGGGTCGTGCTCGCCGGGTGCGCGATGAGGGAGCGCGTCTCGCCCAGATTGACGAGATGCGAAAAGAGATTGACGCGCGTGAGGACCTGTTTGGCCTTTTCGGCGCTTTTCAGCGTGATCATGAAGATCGAGCCGAGCCCGT
>JAFBAK010000196.1 GCA_019247795.1 Hyphomicrobiales bacterium
GATCCGCGCATCTCAAAGGACCGGCCCTGGATGCCGCATCGTCCGCCGCGTCCCGAGAAGACCGAGGGCGGCATCCGCTTCGCTTCGGTGAGCGGCTATGAGCCCGCCGGCGACCAGCCGCAAGCGATCGCGGAGCTCGTCGACGGCGTGCGCCGCTTCGAGCGCGACCAGGTGCTTCTCGGCGTAACCGGCTCGGGCAAGACCTTCACCATGGCCAAGGTGATCGAGGCGACGCAACGGCCCGCCCTCATCCTGGCGCCGAACAAGACGCTTGCGGCCCAGCTCTACGGCGAGTTCAAGAGCTTCTTCCCGAACAATGCGGTCGAGTATTTCGTCTCCTACTACGATTATTACCAGCCCGAAGCCTATGTGCCGCGCACCGACACCTATATCGAGAAGGAATCGTCGATCAACGAGCAGATCGACCGCATGCGACACGCGGCGACGCGCGCCCTCATGGAGCGCGACGACGTCATCATCGTCGCTTCCGTGTCCTGCATTTACGGTATCGGCTCGGTCGAGACTTATACGGCGATGACCTTCGGCGTGAAGGTCGGCGACAAACTCGAACAGCGCCAATTGATCGCTGACCTCGTCGCCCTGCAGTACCGGCGCACGCAAGGAGATTTCGCGCGCGGCTCGTTTCGCGTTCGCGGGGACGTGATCGAGGTCTTTCCGGCACACTACGAGGATCGCGCCTGGCGCCTTTCGCTCTTCGGTGACGAGGTGGAGAGCATCGCCGAATTCGATCCGCTCACCGGGCAGAAGACGGCCGAACTCGACTACGTGAAATTCTACGCCAATTCCCATTACGTGACGCCGCGTCCGACGCTCCTGCAATCGATCAAAGGCATCAAGGAAGAGTTGCGCGCGCGCCTCGACGATCTCGTGCGCTTGGGGCGGCTCCTGGAGGCGCAGCGCCTCGAGCAGCGCACGACCTTCGACCTCGAGATGCTCGAGACCACCGGCTCCTGCGCCGGCATCGAGAATTATTCACGCTGGCTCACGGGGAGAAAGCCCGGCGAGCCGCCGCCCACGCTCTTCGAATACCTGCCCGACAACGCGCTCGTCTTCACCGACGAGAGCCACGTCACCATCCCGCAGATCGGCGGCATGTATCGCGGCGACTTCCGCCGCAAGGCGACGCTCGCCGAATACGGTTTCCGGCTGCCGTCCTGCATGGACAACCGTCCGCTGCGCTTCGAGGAATGGGAAGCGATGCGCCCGCAGACGGTGCATGTCTCGGCGACGCCCGCGCATTGGGAGCTCGAGCGCACCGGCGGCGTTTTCGTCGAGCAGGTCATCCGGCCAACCGGCCTCATCGATCCGCAAGTCGAGCTTCGCCCGGCCCGCTCGCAGGTCGACGATCTCCTCGGCGAGGTGAAGGCCGTCGCGGCGAAAGGCTATCGTTCTCTCGTCACCGTGCTCACCAAGCGCATGGCCGAGGATCTCACCGAGTACTTGCACGAGCATGGCGTGCGCGTCCGCTATATGCATTCCGACATCGACACGATCGAGCGTATCGAGATCATCCGCGATTTGCGGCTCGGCACCTTCGACGTGCTCGTCGGCATCAACCTCTTGCGCGAAGGCCTCGACATTCCCGAATGCGCGCTCGTCGCCATCCTCGATGCCGACAAGGAGGGCTTCCTGCGTTCCGAGACCTCGCTCATCCAGACGATCGGTCGCGCGGCCCGCAATGTCGACGGCAAGGTGGTGCTTTATGCCGATCAGGTGACCGGCTCGATCGAGCGCGCCCTGGCCGAGACGACGCGGCGTCGCGAGAAGCAGATGGCATGGAACCTCGAGAGGGGCATCACGCCGGCGAGCATCAAGCGACACATCGCCGATATCCTCGGCTCGGTTTATGAGCGCGATCATGTGACCGTCGACAAAGGGCTCATCGAAGGCGAGGCCGTGGCCGGCAAGGGCCACAATCTCAAGGCGACGATCGCCGATCTCGAGAAGCAGATGCGCGAGGCCGCGGCCGATCTCGAATTCGAGACGGCGGCGAGGCTGCGCGACGAGATCAAGCGCCTCCAGGCGACCGAGCTCGCCATCGCCGACGATCCCATGGCGCGCCAGGAATATGTGGAAGGCCGCGCTGGCCGCTACGCCGGGGAGCGCGGCTTCGGCGAAGCGGCGAACCTGCCGACGGGCGTGGCTCGAGGCCTTGGCTCACGCGCGATGCGCGATCGGCCGCACAAGCCTCGGAGCGAGGAGATGGGCCCACACAACTGGGGCGGTGGCGAAGCTCTGCCCAAGGGACTGCCTAAGACACGTGCCCGCAAGCCGACGCTCGACGAGATGGGGCCGAGCACCACCGCCGAAGTGCGCTATTCGGGCGCCACAGGGAAGCGAAGACGGAGGCGGTGAGGCACGCCTTGGCTTCGGTCGGTTCGCGCCGTAATAGCGTCCGGGTGCAAGATGCCCTCTTGCCGATTGATAGGACCAATATTCAATGAAAGCTGCCTTTTACGAGAGCCGCGGGCCGGCGCGTGAAGTTCTGCGGGCGGGCGAACAGCCGACGCCGGAACCCGGCCCTGGAGAGGTGCGCGTCAAGATTGCCGTTTCTGCCGTCAATCCCACGGACACCAAGAGCCGCTCGATTCGCGCCGGCGTGAGCACCATGGCGTTCCCGGTCATCATTCCGCATCAGGACGGCGCGGGCGTGATCGACAAGGTGGGTCCGGGCGTCGACGAGATGCGGCTCGGTGAGCGCGTCTGGCTCTACATGGCGCAGTGGCGCCGACCTTTCGGCACGGCGGCCGAATATTGCTGCGTGCCGGCCGAGCGCGCCGTGCCTTTGCCGTCCTCTGCCGATTTCAGCGCAGGCGCGAGCCTCGGCATTCCGGCAATGACCGCCCACTACGCGCTCTTCGCAACGGGTCCCCTCATCGGCAAGACAGTGCTGGTCCAAGGCGGCGCGGGAGCGGTCGGCTTTTATGCGGTGCAGCTCGCCAAATGGGGGAAGGCCGACCATGTGATCGCGACCGTGAGCCGCGACGCCCAGGCGGAGAAGGCAAGGCTTGCGGGCGCCGACACCGTCATCAACTACAAAAAAGAGGATGTCGTGCTGCGCCTTCGTCGCCTGCTGGAGAAGGAAAATCCGCTCGATCTCATCGTCGAGGTGGCTTTCGGCGCCAATCAGACGAACGACATCGCGCTTCTCGCGCCCAACGGCGTGATCGCGGCCTACGCATCAGACGTGGATCCGCGCCCGACCTTGAACTTCCCCGGTTTCCTGGTGAAGGACGCGACCTTGCGCATGCTGATCATCTACGAAGCGCCTCGCACGGCGCTCGATGCGTCCGTGCGCGACATCAACTCGCTGATCGAGGAAGGCACGCTCGAGCATCAGACGGCGGCGCGTTTCGGGCTCGACGAGATCGCGCTCGCGCATGAGGCGATGGAGAGCGGTAAAGAGGTGGGAAAGATCTTGATCAATGTCGCCGAGTAGCGACCAGGGATTGGCAGGCGCGAGCCTCTACTCTCTACTCGCCATCCGCTATCTTGTCTGCTGAATCGCAGAGAGTTGCCAGGCACCGCCCCCACTCGGCTTCCGGAAAGTCCAGATCTCCGTGACCGTTTCGGGCCTTGCTGGATCGCCCGCAACGACACGGCCGGAGGCGCGCTCGACCATGGTGTCGAGGATTTCGAAGCGCATCGCCACGGTCGCGTAATCGGCTCCGGCTTCGCGCCAGGCTTCGGAGAGGTCGCCCTGAAGGAGCTTCCCGCCGGAGACCCTGTTGACGAGGCCCTTCGCCGCGTTGGCGGCAAGCTCCTCCTCGAAATAGGAGGCCATTTCCGAAGAGCTCAGGCGACGAAGCGTTCCGACATCCTCGCGCCCATAGGCCGTTTGGATTTGCGCGAGCAGCTGCTCGAACGCACCATAGTCGGAAGGGGTGATCGAGAGCGGCTGCGTGGACGGTCCCGCCGATCCGCTCAAAGGGCCTAAGCCCGTTCGCGCATAGCCGGGCGGGCCCCCGGCGAGAGCGGCACGGCGCGCAAAGAAGGTCATGGCCCAGCGCACAAGAAGGAAAATCGCGCCGATCTGCAGGATCACCCAGAAGATCGAACCCATTCCATTGCCCAAAAGCATGCCGATCAGGCCGCCGCCGATGAGGCCCCAGAGCAAACCTCGGCCAAGCCCGAAGCCCCCGAAGGGCGAAGTCGGTGCGATGCGCGGCACTTGGCCCGGCTGGGTGATCGAGCGCTGGATCGGGCTGACCGGGCCAGGGGCGGTCGCGGTCGAGCCCGGCAGGCTGAAGGTGCGAGAGCCGCGGCTGCCGAAGCTCAACCCGCCACCCGGGCGCGCTTCCGCGCTCGCGGCACCGAGGAAAACGGCGCAAATCGCGGCGATCACGGCAAATCGGAACCTCAATCTCGTCATCTCACTCTCGCAAAACCTTCCTTCCCCCGAGGGAGCGCCGCTCATATGGGGAGGGTGCCCGCCGGTTCCCAGGGGCGAAATGGCGCCCGATCCAAGGGCTCGCCCGTTGCGCTCGCCCGGTGCCTCGGCGATCATGGTTGCCGACGCTGTCGCGAGGAGACCCCAGATGATCCCGCTGATCGACATCACGCCGCTTTACGGAAAAGACGGCGCGCAAAGGCGTGCGGCGGATGCCGAGGTCATGCGGGCTGCGACGGGATCGGGTTTCATCACCGTCATGGCCGATTCGAAGCTTCTGCCCGCGACGCGCGCGCGGCGAGCCGAGATGCTGAAGCTGTTCCTGATGCCGGCGCAGGAGAAAAGAAAGCTCTGGCGGCAGAAATACGCGCCGGAGCATTCCAACATCTACCGCGGCTATTTTCCCCTGCTGCCCGGACCCGTTCAAAATGCCGAAGGCTACGACATGGGCCCCGATGTCGCCCATTCGCGGCGCGCGGATGCCGGAGATGATCCGCTCCTCGGCGCGACACCTTTTCCGTCCGAAGAGGCCTTGCCGGGCTGGCGCGCCGCGACCGCCGATTATTACCGCGCGCTCGAGAGGACGGGGCAAGTGCTCATGGCCTCGATCGCACGCGGCTTGGGGCTCGAAGAACGCTTCTTCGACGGGGCTTTCGAGGGCGGCAACTCGACCTTGCGCTTCCTGCATTATCCTGAGCGGGACGTTGCCGAGATCGGAGAAGGGGCGACCTTCGCCGAGCACAAGGGCACGACGCGCCGCATCATCGGTCGCGCGCATGTCGATTCGGGTTTCGTGACATTGCTCGCGCAAGACGGGGTCGAGGGGCTGCAAGCCCTTGCGGCTTCGGGCGAATGGGTCGATGTGCCGCCGCGCGAGGGAAGCGTCGCGGTCAATTTCGGCGGCCTCCTCGAGCGCTGGACAGGGGGGCGCATCAAGGCCACGCAGCATCGGGTGCTGAGCCCGGGCCGGCCCCGGCACTCGATCCCGTTCTTCTATGAGCCACGCGTCGATGCGATCATCGAGCCTTTGCCCCTTCCAGCGGTCGAGGCCTTCGCGCCTTTCGTCTACGGCGACCATCTGTGGCAATCGATGCTGAAATTCGCGACCTACAAGGGAATGGACGCCATGCGCAAGCCGCGCGGAATTTCGCAAGCGGCGTGATCCAGGATCTTGCTGCCTCGCATCCAACACGTGCTGGCTTCGAGTGCGATGATTTTCCTGCCCACGAAGCGAGCAGCAAGTTTCGGGCAAACGGCTTGCGCTCTTCCGGACGAGCCTCGAGTCTCCCGGTCAGGAGTTCTTTTCGCCCGGCAGAGGCGGACGCCCGAGTAGCTTTGCCATCTCGGCCTCGAGTGAATCGAGGTCGGGCGTGTCGTTCTTCGACGGGGGCGGCGGGACCGGCTGAGCCGGTGCGGGTGGGCGCGGCACGGGCTTGTTGGCTTCGGCGGAGCTCGCCGGCTGCGGTTTGCCGACCTCGCTCGTTTTCGGCGCCTGGCTGGAAGCTGCGCCCGGTGGTTCGGGCGGGCGCGGACCCGGCCCCGGATTGGGCGGTTTCGGCGGCTCGGGAGGTCGCGCCGGCCGGGCGGCGGCGGAACTCGGCATGGACATCGCCGTCGGCATGGACATGGCTGCCGTCATGGGCGCCGGTGGTGCCTGAGCGGGCTTGACGGGTGCGGGAGCGGGCTTGGGTGCGGATGGCTCGGGCGCCGGCGGGATCGGTCCGCGACCAGGCGTTTGCGCCCCTCCTCCAGGACGACGCAATGCCTCCTCGAGCTTGTGCGCCATGGCGGCAAGATCGGCGTCCGGCAGGCGGCTGCGCGCCGGAGGCGAGGCAGCGGGCGCCGGCGCGAGCGTCGGCGGCTCCGGGCGGCGCGGCCGTTCCGTGTCGGGGCGCGCCGCCGGTTGCGCCTCGTTGCGCGGCGACGCTCCTTGTGATGCCTGCGATGCAGACACAGGCGCGGACATCCGCTGCGCCACGTTCGCGGGTTGTGGACCGGGGACCGGCTCGGGCACGGGCACAGGCATTGGCGTGATTCGCGGCGCTGCGGGTTCGCTCGGCCTTGCCGGTTGCGGAACCTCGCGCGGCGTCATGTTGGCGGCGAGCGGAGATGGAGATTGCGGTGTGCCGGCGGTTTGAGCGCGAGACGCCTGTGCCACGCCGCGACGAATGGTCGGCTCGACGAGAATGTCGTTCGGACCGCCGATCATGACGAGATGTTCCACATTGTCGCGACGAAGGAGGATGAGGCGGCGTTGGCGATCGATGTCGTAAGAATCGACGACGCCGAGCCGCGAGCGTTTGCCGCGCTGCCCGCCATCGGAGAAATTCAGGCCGCGCGACATTCGCCGAACCACCCAAAACACGATGGCGGCGAGCGCGACGACGGCGACCAGGCCCAACCCAGCGCTGACCCACAGAGGGGCGCCACTCAAGTTCATGACTTAACTCCTCATCGGCAGCCCGGCGTCGCCAGCGGAATCACCCATGGCGAAACACCCAGACCTCCAATCCGACACCTCGACTTTTCGCATTCCCTCAACCGTGCTCGGCTTCAAATAAGTGATTTCACGCCTCCGCATGTCTTCGCCCGCGAATCCGGGTTCGATCCCCAGCTTGCGAGCCCTGTGCTCAGTGGCCATTGATCGAACCTACCACGCTTTAAGGCGAAGGTCTCACGAAGGTTAACATTTGGTAAACGGAGGGCCTCAAATCTCCGTTAAAAGGCTTGGCCGGAGCAGTTGGACAGGCGAAGCCCATCTTGCGCGGTTCCGGGTGGAACTGCATTTAGTGGGGAAAAGGATGGAACCCCTGAACGGGGGCAAGGCGGAAGGCGGGGAGTTCGATGCGCGTTTTCGATGAGCTTTTGCTCAATTTCTTGAGAGGTCACGTAAAAGGGGGGAAATTGCGAATCGTGCTTCCCTCGGGCACGACGGACGAGGTCGGCGATCAGGCCTGTCCCTTGGTATCTGTCCAACTTGCCGATCGAGCTGCATTGCTGGCGCTCCTGCGCGATCCCGACCTCGCCTTCGGCGAGCTTTTCATGGATGCACGCCTGAAGATCCTCGAAGGCTCGATCTACGACCTATTAGCGATCGCTGCGCAATCGGTGCGGAACGTCAAGCCTGCCACGTGGATCATGACATTGCGGCGCCTCAGGGACGCTGCCTGGAGGCTGTTTCCGGGCAACCCCAAGGCCAAGGCGAAAGCGAATGTCCATCATCACTACGACCTCGATTTTCGCCTCTACCGGACCTTTCTCGACCAGGACTTCCAATATTCCTGCGCCTATTTCGAGAACGAGAACCAGACGCTCGACGAAGCGCAGCTCGCCAAGAAGCGACACATCGCGGCAAAGCTTTTGTTGCGCTCCGGCCAGCATGTCCTCGACATCGGCTGCGGCTGGGGAGGGCTCGCGCTCTACCTGGCGCGGACCTGCGGCGTGAAGGTCACCGGCGTCACCTTGTCGGAGGAGCAGCACAAGGTGGCGCGCGCCCGGGTGGCAAAGGAAGGGCTTTCGGACGAGGTCGACATTCGGCTCATGGATTATCGCGATGTCACCGGCTCCTTCGACCGCGTGGTCTCGGTCGGCATGTTCGAGCATGTCGGAAAGGGGGACTACGCGCCTTTCTTCGATCGCATCCGAAATGCCTTGCCGGAGGACGGCGTGGCCTTGCTGCATACCATCGGTTGCGGCGACGAGCCGGGCCCGACAAATCCCTGGGTGACGAAATACATTTTTCCCGGCGGCTATATCCCGGCGCTTTCCGATATGACGCCGGTGATCGAGAAGAGCGATCTCATCACCACGGACATCGAGACCTTGCGGCTCCACTATGCCTATACGCTGAAGAATTGGCGCCAGCGGTTTCTCGCCAAGCGGGACGAGATGGCGAAACTTTATGATGACCGGTTTTGCCGCATGTGGGAGTTCTTCCTGGCGGCGTCGGAAGCCGCCTTTCGCTTCGATCGGACGCTCGTCTTTCAGGTTCAGATGGCAAAGCATGAGGACACGGTGCCGATCACGCGAGACTATATCGCGCGGCGCGAGGAGGAGTTGCGGAAGATCGAGAAGGCGCTGCCGCCGCTCGCGCCTGTCGAGCCGCCCGGCTGAACCACGAGCGGACAAGGCTCGCACACGGCGCGCTTCGTGGAACGCGGACTTCGAATGGATGCGTCCCAGCTTCTCTTCGGATCATGCTATAGGATCAGCGGAGAGGATCGCTGATTCGCTATTCCAGGTGGATCGATTCGAACCCATGCTTGCCGCCACGCAATGGAATCTATCCGCCTCGTTATGAAGTTGTCGTCGGCCGTTGTCGGAGCCGGATCACGAGGAAGAACATGATGGCCGGCGTGACCGCTCCTTCCAGGATCAATCGCTCGGACCGCCATCAGGGCCTCGGCTTGATGCTCGTGATCGTCGGGCTGATGATCGGCGGCCTTTTGAGCGTGCTCTTCGTTTCGCACGGACAGGCCACGCCCTTCATCGGGGCGATGCTGGCGGTCCTCTCCGCGGCAGGCGTGTTCTTTCTCTTTGCCTGGGCGTTTCGCCTCATGCATTTCGGGCTTGCGCCCACTGCCAACGATCTCGCTCAAGCCATCGCGGATTCCTCGCCGGAGGGGCTCTTGATCAGCGGCGCCGGCGGGCAGATTCTCTACGCCAATGAAGCGTATCTCGCCCTGTGCCAAGGGCCGGCGCAAGGAGGGGTGACACCGGTCGAGCGGCTGTTCTCGGGACCGCCTGAGGTCTCCGAGGCTATTTATCGACTGGCACAGGCGGCGCGCCAAGGCCGCCGCGCGGTCGAAGAAATCCGGCTTGCTCAACCGATCGGGGCGGCGCCGGGCGCGGGCGTCGCCTGGTACCGCTTGCGGGTTCAGCCTATCCCGCGCGGCAAAGGGCAAGGCGAGGCGCTCTGGACCGTGTCGGACATCACGCGTGACCGCGAGCGGCAGGAAAATGTCTTTCAGGAGCTGCAGCAGGCAATCGACTATCTGGATCATGCGCCTGCGGGCTTCATGTCGATCGACGCCTCCGGGTCCATCGCCTACATGAATGCCACGCTCGCCTCCTGGCTCGATCATGATCTCGCGCAAATCGGAGCCGGTGGCCTCAGGCTCGCCGAGGTCGTGGCGGGCGATGCCTCTCCTTTGATCACTCATCTCAACGGTGCGCCGGGTGATGTGGTGACCGACATTCTCGACGTCGATCTGAAGAAGCGCGGCGGCGAGACCGTGCCCGTGCGCATTTTGCATCGGGTGGCTTTCGCGCATGACGGGGAACCTGGCGCGTCGCGCACGCTCGTGCTCGATCGTGGGCCCAAGGGAGCCCAAGACGAAGCGCAGCGCGCCGCCGAGGTCCGTTTCGCCCGCCTGTTCAACACCACGCCGTTTGCGTTGGCGATCGTCGATGTGTCGGGGCGCATCTTGAGCGCCAACGCCTCGTTCCTTCGCCTCTTCGGAGGCGCATTGCGTTCCGAGAGCGGCGAGAGACGCACCATCTCGAGCATCGTGACGGATGCGGGCCGCGCCGCGATCGATCGGGCCATTTCCGCCGCCGCCGAAGGGCGCGGAACATCGACGCCGATCGACGCCACGCTCGCCGGCAAGGAGGCCCGTTCGGCGCGGTTCTTCGTGACGCCGACAGGGAGCGCTGCCGCAAGCGAGGGCGAGGCCGCGATCGTCTATGCCATCGAGACGACCGAGCAGCGCGCCCTCGAGGCGCAATTTGCGCAAGCCCAGAAGATGCAGGCGGTAGGTCAGCTCGCCGGCGGTGTCGCCCACGACTTCAACAACGTGCTCCAGGCCATTATCGGTTATTCCGACCTTCTCCTCGCCAATCACAGACCGACAGATCCCGCCTTCCAGGACATCATCCAGATCAAGCAGAACGCCAACCGCGCCAAGAATCTGGTTCAGCATCTTCTCGCCTTTTCGCGGCGCCAGACCTTGCGGCCACAAGTGCTTCAGCTCGGCGAGCTGATCGGCGATCTGTCGATGCTCGTGAAGCGTCTCGTCGGCGAGACGGTCAAGCTCGACATGCGTCAAGGACGCGACTTGTGGGATGTGCACGCGGACGCCACGCAGTTCGAGCAAGCCATCTTGAACCTTGCCGTCAACGCGCGCGATGCCATGCCCGAGGGGGGCAAGCTCGCGATCCGCACCCGAAATGTGCCCGCCGCCGAATGCGCGTCGTTCGGCTCGGGGCTCGTGCCGGGCGACTATGTGCTCGTCGAGATCGAGGATTCGGGGAGCGGAATCTCGCCGGAGAACATCGAAAAGATTTTCGAGCCGTTCTTCACGACCAAGGAGGTGGGCAAGGGCACGGGCCTCGGCCTGTCGATGGTTTACGGCTTCGTCAAGCAGACGGGCGGCTTCATCCTCTGCGATTCCGCGCTCGGAAGGGGCACGGTGTTCCGCATCTTTCTGCCGCGCTATGTGGAGGAGAAGGGCACTCTCCTTTCACCTGGAGGGCAAACAGCCATCACCCCTTCCGCAGCGGAGATCGAGGTGGCCGAAACGCTCGAGCCCCCGGCCGTCGACCACACCGGCACCGGTTGTGTGCTCCTCGTGGAGGACGAGGAGGCCGTCAGAAAATTCGCGGCACGCGCCTTGGTGTCGCGCGGCTACGAGGTTCTCGAGGCGGCCTCGGGTCGCGAGGCCATCGATCTTCTCGCGGAGACCGAAGCCTCGGTCGATCTCGTCGTCTCGGACGTCGTCATGCCGGAGATGGATGGGCCGACCCTCATGCGCGAGCTGCGCAAGCGTGATCCCGCTCTCAAGATCATCTTCGTCTCGGGTTACGCCGAGGATGCCTTCGCCAAGAACCTTCCCGAAGGCGAGCGTTTCACCTTCCTGCCGAAGCCTTTCACGCTCAAGCAGCTCATCGAGACGGTGAAAACCGCGATCGGCTGACCTTCACGGCGCTTCATCACACGCCAAAACACGTGTATGGTCTTGGCGGGGCGGCTTCGATCATGCGGCGAAGCGGAATGAAGAGAGGGGCGAGTTCAAGAGCTCGGCTGGCGCGCGCCTCGAGGCGCGAGCGCGGCATTGCGCTCCTCATCGGCGCCACGGCGCTCCTTCTCCAAGTCATCCTGTCGCCGCTCAGTGCCCATTCCGCGCACAGGGCAGCGCCATCGGCGCAGCTCGGCGCGCTCGCCGAGCTCGCAGCGCTCACCGGCGATCCCAATGTGATCTGCGCCGATATGAACGATGGGCCGCAGAATGGCGGTCCGGCGCACGACAGGGCCGATTGTTCAGGGCTTTGCTGCCATCTCGGCCACGGGCTCGCGCTCTTCCTGGTGCCGCCGTCGCCGTCGCCGAAAAATTTTGCAGGATTCTCGGTCAGACTCTCTCGAGCTCCCGCGGCTTTCCTCACGGCAAGCGCGGGCGCGACGATCGCCCAGCCGCGCGGGCCGCCTCTCTCCGCCTGAAGACGTCGTGATTCGCTGCAAGCGCGCCTCCTTCCCGGCGCGGCTTGCCCAATCTCTCTTCAGCTCGGAACATCAACCATGAAAATGAAGCACAGGCTCGGTCTCGCCGGCGCGCTCGCGAGCGCAGCGACGCTCGGCTGGGTCACCTCCGTCTTTTCGCACGCGATCGTCGGCGATCGCATCTTCCCGGTTACCCTCGCGATCGACGATCCGGGGGTCGCCGACGAAGTCTCGCTTCCGACATTTGCCCGCTTCACCAATGCGGACGGTTCGATCGAGAGCGATTACTCGTTCGAGTTCGACAAGCGCATCACCGAGGATTTCGGCGTGTCGATCGCGGATACCTGGACGCATGTGCATCCTGGCGGCGATGGATTCCAGAACCTCGTGCTCGGCGCCAAATACCATTTGTTCAGTGACGCGCCGCACGAGTTCATGGTCTCGGTCGGGGTGAACGTGAATGTCGGCGGGACCGGCGCCGCGCGCGTCGGAGCCGCCAATTTCTCGACCATCACGCCGTCGATCGATTTCGGCAAGGGATTCGGCGACCTGCCGGACAATCTCATGTGGCTGAGGCCGATCGCCATCACCGGCCAGATCGGCATCGGCTTTCCCGATCCGTGGAAAAAGACGGTCGCCAGCATCGACACGACAAGCTGCGACGTGACCATGGCGCCCTCGGGAATCTGTGGCGTGGACGTCAACACCACCCACAATCCGGTGTTTCTCGACTGGGGCCTCACTTTCCAATACAGCCTGCCTTATCTCAACGCGCATGTGCGGCAGATCGACGGGCCCGATTTCCTGCGCAGCCTCACTCCTATCGTGGAGGCGGCTTTCCAATCGCCGATCGCGAATCTTGCCGGGACGGGCGCAAGGACGACCGGCACGATCAACCCCGGCATCATCTATTCGGCCGATACCTATCAATTCACGGTCGAAGCCATGGTGCCGATCAACAAGGCGAGCGGCAAACATGTCGGCGTGATCGCGCAATTGCACTTTTTCCTCGACGACATCTTCCCAAACTCCCTCGGCAAGCCCCTGTTCTCGGAGCACTGACATGAAACGCGCAATGCTTTTCGCTGCAACGCTTTTGCTGGCGACCGGACTTTCGTCCGCCGCCATGGCGCATGCGGTCCTGGTCAAGGCGGTCCCGCCCGTCGGCGGCACGGTTTCCGCCTCACCGGCCGATATCCGGATCACCTTTTCGGAAGGGGTCGAACCGCGCTTTTCCAAGATATCGGTGGCGGCGGCGGATGGGCGCGCCATCGACACGGGAGCCGCCGCCGTCGACCCCGCAAATCCTGCGATCCTCATCGTGCCGCTGAAGACGGCGCTGCAGCCCGGGAGCTACAAGGTGAGCTGGCATGCCGTTTCGGTCGACACGCATTCCACCCAGGGCAATTTTTCCTTCACCGTGAAGCCCTGAGTTACCCATGGAGATCGATGTTCCGCTCGTACTTGCGCGCTGGGTGCATTTCCTGTGCCTCATGATCGCGTTCGGAGCATCGCTCTTCCCGTTTTATGCGTTGCCCGACGGCGCCAAGTCCGAAGAGGCGCGGGCGCTTGACGTGACTGACCGCCGCGTCCGCCTTGCCGCCTATCTTGCGCTCGTCTCCGCGCTCGTTTGGATCGCAAGTTCGCTCGCCAACATGGTTGGAGGGTTTGAGGAAGTCCTCGATCTCGATGCGCTCGAAGCCTTCTTCCTCGAGACGAGCTTCGGGCCGATCTGGCTCGTCCGTCTGGCGATCCTCATCGCCCTTGTGATCGTCCTTGCCAGGATGCGAAGGTCGAGGGCCCGAAGGCTTCTCTCGGCCTTGTTGTCCGCGGCGGCTCTCGCGAGCCAAGCCTGGCTCGGCCATGCGGCCATGCGCACAGGCACGCAGCTCGACATCGAGCTCTTGTCCTACGTAGCGCATGTCCTCGCGGCAGGTGCCTGGATCGGTGGGCTGTTTCCGCTCGCCTCCCTTTTGACGCGCCGCGGATCCGCCGAAACTCGCACGCGAAGCAGCGAGTGCCGCGCGGCGCTGCGGCGTTTCTCCACGCTCGGCGTCATCTTCGTCTTGCTCATCCTTTTGACCGGCATCGCCAACAGCGTGTTCCGGTTGAGATTTTCGAGTGATCTTTTCACCACGCCCTATGGCGTCGCGATCCTGGTGAAAGCCTCATTGTTCGGCCTCATGCTGATCGCCGCCGCGTCCAATCGATGGCGGCTCTTGCCTCGACTCGAAAGCGCCAACGAGGAAACGGCGTTTCTTGCGCTCCGGCGCAATATCATGATCGAGCAAGGGCTCGGCGTCTTGGTTCTCGGCGTCGCAGCGATCCTGGGCACCATGGCACCGCGCGCGTGATGCGGCCGCTCCCTCCCCCGCTTTGGTCCTTGGACGCGCCGCCAAGCTTGTCCAAGGATCGCAGTTTCACCTCGTCCGTGTATCCCTGACGCGATCGTCATCATTCGCGCTCTGGTTCTCTCTCGGCCGCGACGGCGTTCGCGGGCGAAGAGGGTGGCAACGTCAGCGCGTTCCGCTCAGGGCACGAGGCGTTCGCAGATCACATTCGGCCGTGGCCCGCGTGCGAGCCTGCGGGCAAGGAAGGGCAGGGCGGCATTGAGCTCGCGTTCCAGGGTCCAGGGGGGATTGACCAGGAGGAGGCCACAGGCCGAAAGGCCGGCCTCATGCTCCGAGGCTCCGGTGTCGAGCTCGACCCTCAAGCTTTCCGTCGGCAGGCGGGCTCTCACCCTCGCTATGAAGTTGCCGACGAGCCCACGATCCTTCACCGGATACCACAGGAGCGTCATCCCGGACGGCCATTTCTTCACGGCCGCCTCGAAGCCGTTCGCGACATGCGCGAATTCATCCGGCGCCTCGTAGGGCGGATCGACGAGCACGAGCCCCCGTCGTTCCTTCGGCGGGATGAAGGCCTTCCAGGCCTCGTAACCGTCGAGCTTCAGCGCTTTCACGCGGGAGCCCGGCGGGAAGAGGCGCTCGAGCTTCAGGAAAGCGCGCTCATGCAGCTCGACAGCGAGCAGGCGATCCTCAGGCCGCAGAAAATGCCGGACGATCGCAGGTGAACCCGGATAGGCGAAGTCACCCTGTTGCTCGCGCCAAGCCGTCACCGCCTCGAGATAAGGCGTGAGGAAATGCTCGAATGCACCTTCCAGCCTTTCCGTTTTCGCATCGAGGATACGTCCGATGCCGTGGCGCCACTCGCCCGTGCGAAGCGCCGCCTCGCTTTGCAGATCATAACTCCCTGGCCCTGCATGCGTGTCGATCACGCGAAAGGCCTTGTCCTTCGAACGCAGATGAACGAGGACGCGGGCGAGCACAGCATGTTTGAGCACATCGGCGAAGTTGCCGGCATGAAAGCTGTGGCGATAATTCATGGATTCATAAGCCGCCGATCGGCTCCGCTGTCC
>JAFBAK010000279.1 GCA_019247795.1 Hyphomicrobiales bacterium
GTCACCCTCGGCCGTGTAGGCGTAAAGACCGCTTCCGAGCTCGTCGAAAGACACATTCTTCGGTCCGAGATCGCCCGTGGAGGCGAAGGATTTGCTGCTCATGCCCGGTCGCGCCTGATAGCCGCGCCTCCTCGTGAATGTGCGATCAGCTTTGTACGAAAGGCTCAATCCGGATAGGTCAGAACCGCCGTGTAAGCGTCATAGAATGCTAGAGTATGATCCGGAAAAGCGGAACCGCATTCGCGAAGAGCCCGTTTCACCAGTCATTTAGTGCTTGCTGGAGGGTGAAGCTCGCCAGAGCTTATCCGCCGGTCATCCAAGGCGGGGAGACGGATTTCCGTTGCGTGGCTTTGTATGGACGACCATAACTCCGACCACAAACATCGTATTCGCGAACACAATGTAGCCAGCTACGACATTAACGTAGCCAACAATGTAATATTCTGATGTCTTCGCGTCGATCCCCTGGGATTAGGTGACCCTCCACATTTTGACCTCTTGAAATTGCGCGCCTTTTTACCGTACGCCTCTATTGTGCGCTTTAATAGCCAAACAATTAAATGAGCTCACGGCCAGCGGACGGTCGGCGGTAAGGACGAAAGAATGGACTCGACATTGCCGCCGGTCCGCAAGCCGAAAATCGTGCCGCGATCGTGGAGAAGATTGAACTCCACATAGCGGCCCCGGCGAACGAGCTGCTCCTCCCGTTCCGCCTCCATCCACGGCGTTTCGATGTTGCCCGCAAGAATCCGCGAATAAACGTCGAGGAATTGCGCGCCCACGCCGCGAGCGAAAGCGAAATCCGCCTCCCAATCCCCCGACCAGAGGTTGTCGAAGAAAATCCCGCCGATGCCGCGCGGCTCGCCCCGATGCTTCAGGAGGAAATAATCGTCGCACCATTCCTTGTAGCGGGGATAGGAAGCGCCTTTCGCGTGACGTTCGCAAGCCTCACGCATGGCCGCGTGGAACGCCAAGGCGTCCGGGTCATCCTGCGATCTGCGCCGATCGAGCATGGGGGTGAGGTCCGCCCCGCCGCCGAACCAAGCGCGCGTGGTGATCACGAGACGGGTGTTCATATGCGCTGTCGGCGCATGCGGATTCCAGGGATGAGCGATGACCGACAACCCGGCGGCAAGGAAACGCGGATCAGCGTCCGCGCCGGGCATCTGTCCGGCGAATTCGGGCGAGAAGCTGCCGTGCACCGTCGACACATGCACGCCGACTTTCTCAAAGACCCGACCCTTCAGTATGGCCATCGTGCCGCCGCCGCCCGGCGCACCGTCATGGTTCGCGCGCTGCCAAGGCTTCCGGGCAAAGCGCCCGGGCGCCTCGGCGCCCGCAAAGAAGGGGCCGCGCGCTTCCCTCTCGAGCGCCTCGAAACTCGTGCAAAGACGATCCCGCAGTGAGGAAAACCACTCGACCGCCCGCTCGACAAGCGATTTGATCGCGGGCTCTTCCGCCAGCGTCGGTAAGCTCATCGGCGAGAGACGGCGACCGGGGACAGGGTCAAGGTTATCATTCGGTCAGGCGCCTCCAAATCTCTTTCGTGCTCGCGGGTGCCGCTCCGGGATCGTCGGGCGCGCGCTCGAGCGGGAAAGTGACCGGCGCGATCCGGTTCGCCGACGCGGCGCCCGCGCGCGCCTCATTCGCCAAGACTTCACTCCCCAACTGGGCTTCACTCCCCAACTGGGCTTCATTCGCCAACTGGGCTTCATTCGCCAAGTCGGCTTTATTCCCCCGGTCGGCTAGATTTGCGAAGTCGGCCTCATTCCTCCGCAGCGGAAGTTCATTGATCTCTTTCGCGTTTCGGGCCTTGCGCGCGCTTTCCGCCTCCTGCTCCTTGATGAGGATGCCGCCCATATCGGACCCCATGCTGTTTGCGGCGTGCGCACCCTCATCGACGCTCCGAGGTCGCGCAGGTTCGCCTTCCCCGTTAGGCTGGCCGCTAGGGGCAGACGCAGAGACGCCTGTTTCGACCACGGCTGCGACCGAAGGCGGCGCGACGGGCGCAGGAGGGGTGGACGTCGGTTCTGAGGCGACCGGAAGCGAAGGCTGCGGCCCTTCGATGCGCGCGAGCGCGTTCGTGGGGCGCGGCAGGGCCTCGATCCATTCGGGCGGGTGTTCCCAGACGAGAACGCCGATGCGCCCGCTTTCCGGCGCGAACGGCACCCAATGCGGGAAGCTTGTGCCGTCGGCGACCCAAGCCGGATCGCGCGGCGCGCGCGCGGCGCGCGCCAACCATTCACGCGTGAGCCCGGTCATGCCGTGTTCCGCCTCCTCGATCTCGGCCATCAGGAGGCAGATCCGCGCGGTCGGACGCGCGCCGGCCAAGGGCTCGAGCGTTTGCCGCGCCTCGGCGAATTGTCGGGCGCCGAGCTGGGCGCGAGCGAGCGCCACCTTCGCCTCCTCGTGATCGGGCATGAGACCGGCGAGTCTGGCGATATGCTTTACCCGCTCCACGGTTGAAGCCGAGGGGTAAAGCGCAAGATATGCGTCCGCGAGATCCGGATGTGGCAGCTTCTGCCATGCGGTTTCAATGATTCGCACCGCGCGTCGCTTTCGCCCCTCCGCAAAAAGCATGGAGGCGGCCGTAAGGGCCGCGGGGGTAAGTCCCGGGTCGATCTTCAGCGCCTTGAGCGCGGCGTTCAGCGCCTCCTGCGGCTGCGAGTCGTGCAAATCGAGCCCGCGCGCCGCCAGAAGCGCCGCCTTGGCGCGTCGCATGTCGGGCGCGTCCATCGCGCCGAGCCGATGGTTGCGTTCGAGCGTCGCGAGAGCCGCCATCCAGTCGCGCGCCTGGCACTGCGCCATCAATGTGGCTTCGTGGGCCCAGGGCAAGAACACGTCGAGCGCCGCCGCTTGTGCCGCGTGCTGATGCGCAGCTCCATGATCGCCTCTGCGTCTTGCCTCGACGAAAAGACCACGCAAGCCAAGGCCGCGCGTGTCTGCGACCTCGGACATGCGAGCGAAAGCCTCCTTGGCGGCCACGCGGTTGCCCGAGAGCTGCGCCGTTTGCGCCTTGAGCAAAAGTGCCAGAGGCTCGTGACCGGCGAGGCGTTCAGCTGCCTGGGCGTGGCGGGCAGCGGCATGAAGATCTCCTGAGGCGACGGCGACCAGGCCTTTGGAGATCGCCGTGCGTCCCTTCGCGTCGCGCCGTGCGCGTGACATGGCGAAAGTCGCGAGCGGCAAGCGCAGGAGAAAGACAAGGAGCCGAATGCAAAAATAGAGCGCCACGAGAACGGCCAGCAGTGCCAGGAGCCCCACCGGAAGCGAAGTCTCGTAAGCGCGCGAGCCGAGCGATACGGAGACGAGCCCGTGCTGCTCGACGAGGAAAATGCAGAAGAACGCGAGCGCGAGCGTGCCGAGAAGAAAGAGAAGGATACGCCACATCGAGGATCAACCGCCGCTATCGGTGCTGCTCGAGCGCCGAATGGCATCGAGAGCATCCGAGCTGATCTGCCGGGCAGCCTTGTAGGCATCGGCGAGCTCCTTGATCCGCGCCCCGGAATGGGGCGTGGCGTTCTTCTCGAATACAGGCAAAGCCTCCCAGGCCTCGCGCGCCGCTTCGATATCGCCGCGCAAAAGCGCCTCTTCGACAGCGCCGGCAGGCGAGCCCGGTTCATCGGCGCCGATGTGACGCACTCGCACGATGCGGCCGACAATGCCGACGGCACGATCCCACCAATTCGCGGGCTGCGACGTCTCCGCGACCTTCTCCCGCGCGGCCTCGAGCTCGTTCTCGAAATCGCTCGCGAGCGAGGCGGATGAAGGCGCCCCCTTCTCGGCGAAGGGCCGCAATGTTTCGACGAGCTTCGGATCGGCCCCAAGCCGCGACAGCGCATCGAGCTCTCCCCCATAGGCGACATCGCGATTGAGATCGGCCTCGATGGCGCGCGACATGACGAGGATCGAGGGCGCGTTCACGTCCTGCTTCGGCCGCGCCGTCACGGATTGCTCGAGCGTGGCGAGCTCTTTTTGCAGGGCGACGAGCTTACTCTCCACATTGGTGAGGCGCGTAGCCGAGGATTGCACGCCGCTTGCCGTCTCGGCCGCGCTTCTTGCGGCGGACAAGGCGTCCCGCGCGTCGCGCGAGGCGGCGTCGATGCGCGCCGTCAGATTGTCGAGCGATCCGGCGGCCGCCGGCCGCTGGCCCTGAGCCGGAACCGCTTTCTCCAGCGCCTCGAGCCTCGCAGCGAGCTTGTCGAGATCCGCCCGTGTCACTTCCGGCTTCGCGGCCGACGACGTCTTAAGCGCATCGACTTCCCTCTCGAGCCGCCCCAGGCGCTCGGGTCCGTGATCGAGGACGCCGGAGAGCGCAAGATAGGCGTAGAGCGCAGCGGGAAGGATGATCGACAGCGCAAGCGCCACGCTCGCGAGAACGCGCGCGCTCCTCGGCTCGGGCGACGGGGAGCGAGGGGGAGGTTCTTCCCCCAAATGGCGCCATGGCGAGGGTGCCGCAGGTTCCGAAGGAGTAAGGTTGTCTTGCGGCGGCGTGCTCGAGCTTGCCGCTGCGGCCGCGTCCTCTCTGTCCTTGAGGGGCGTCGTCGCCTCGGGCGCCACTTCGGCCGTCGCTTCGGCCGCCGCTTCCCGCTTTGGCTGATCCGGCTTCGACCCGAGTGGATTGGCCGGCAGCTCCTCCCCCTTCGACGAGCTCGCTGGCATTGCTCCGGTGGCCTCCGGATCGGTCGAGCCGAGTTCTGCCGGCGCGCTCTCGGTCACGGATGAAGCGAGCGAAGTCTCGCCGCGCCCGCCAGCCGCGTCTCCCGCGCTCCCGGCACGGCGACGGCCCGGCTTGGATTTCGCCGCGCTCGCCTCGGGAGCTGTGCCGGATCGATCCGTATCGCTCATGCGGTCTTCATCCTGCTTTGCGCCGCAGCGAAAGCGCACATCAATAAAGCCACGGTGAGGCTTTTTCCTATCATTTATCCGACCGGACCACGACACGCCGCGATCGCAAGGCCCAATGGCTGCAAGGATTGAAGCTAAAGCATGACGCGGATGTGTTGTTCCAGGCCAGGCCACAAGTCCCCATAGCTGGAACAAGCGTTTAGGGTGTTGTCGATGATAACTGTTTCAGTGCTGTCGCCATCGTCAAATAGAGGGTGTGAGGGCGATTGATCAGAGGCGTGAAGCCGAAGCTCGCATAAAATGCTGCCGCCTTGTCATCGATCGCGTCGGCGAAGATCGCATGTGCCCCGATGGGTGCCATGGCGACGGTCTTGATGGCGTCGAACAGCAAAGCTTCTCCAAGCCTCTGTCCGGCATAATCGCTATGCCGGCCCAGCCATCCGATCAGCACGGCGGGCGCGGTCGGGTAACGGGGCAGTTTCCTCGCAAGCACCTCGGGCACGTCGTTCACGGGCACATTGCTGGAGGACAGCGTGTAGAAGCCGGCGACCTGGTTCGTTGCCAAGTGCCTGGCGACAAAGCAGGTCGCGTATTTTCGCTTCACGTCCTGAGAAAATATCTCGCGGAAATAGGTGTCGATCCGTTCATTTCCGCAGGTGAAGTCCGACCGTCCATGCGCTTCCGCTAGCGGTTCGATCGCGAAGCGGGCGCTCACCTCCGCTCGATCAATTCCGCATGGCGCTTCGCAGCGCGTGCCAGCCGCTCTTTAGGCCTGGGCGGATCGATGAGAGCCCGGGCGAAGCGGATTTGATCATCACGTGCGAGACGCATGATCTCCGCATCCTCGACCACGCGCCGGGCATCCTCGCCCGCGGTCGCGATAAGATAGCCCGTCAGTGTCATACCGCGCAGACGCGCGGCACGCTGCATCTGCTCATAGACTCGAGCCGGGATACGCGCTTCCAGCCGCGCAGTTTCGTCTCTGGCCAGACGCTTAGGCATGGCTTCCTCCTCTGTTGTGCAATATACGGCAAATTGCCGTATATTGCAACGTTGCGACATGGCCAGCGCCCCGCAACAAGCGAAAACGCAGCCATGTTCTCCGCGCCCCGACCGAAAGCGTTCAACCCGTGGCTCAACCCGGTTTTCGCGACCTGCGAGGGCGCACTTCGAGCAAGGCGAGGAGATGCGGCTCCTTCGGCGAGGAAGCGATCTCGACCCGTTTCGCTCCGGCCGCGAGGAGAGGCTCGGCGACAGCCCGCGAGAGGCAGAGCTGAGAGGGAGCGAGGGCTCGCGGCAACATTCGCCTTGCTTTCGCAAGACTTACATAAGCGCGCGCCGATCGGGCGGAATAATGCAAAACGGCACCGATCTGGCCCTGCCTTAAGGTGCTCGCCGCCACTTCGGGAAGCCGCGACACGACGGCCGCTTCGTAAACCTCGACGAGGTTGAAGCTTCGTCCCTCCCGCCGAAGCGCTTCCTCGATCTCCGGCCGTCTGTCGCGGCCCGCAAGATAAAGGAGGCGCCCTCTTGGCGCCGCGCCGGCAAGCGCGGCGGCGAGCTCGCGCGCCGTGCGACAGCTCGGCCGCTGAAGACGAAGTCCCGCCTCCTCGGCGGCCTTCGCGGTGCGTATGCCGACCACAAGGGCGGGCAATCCCGCAAGCCTCGACCGATCTCCGGGATGAAGCAGCGAAAGGGCATGCGCACTCGCCGCGATTACCGCCGCATAGCCGGAGGGTGAAGCGGGAAGGCGCGTCCCCGCGATCGGCAAAACCTCGAGGAGCGGAGCCAGGACGGCGCCATGCCCGCGCCGCGCCAAGGCGCGCGCGGTGCGCAGCCCTTGCTCCTCGGGGCGAAGCACGAGAATCTTCATGCCTCGCCCCGAAGGAATGCTTCGAGGCAAGTGGATGACCGTGCCATTCGGGCGCGCGTCGAGCTCAGTCTCGCGCCAAAAGGATTCCGGGCGGAAGGCGCGCGAGGAGCTCAGCGGCGGCCTCGGCGCCGAGCCGTTCGGAATCCGCGACATCCCCGTCGCGCGCGACCTCCGTCGCATTCGTCCCATCCTGCGCCAGTGCGAGGCCCTGAAACCGCAAGCGTCTGCCTTCGAGCACCGCGTGCCCGGCGATGGGCGTTCGACAGGAGCCGTCGAGCTCGCCGAGAAAGGCGCGCTCGGCCGCGAGCGCGCGCTCGGTCGCATGATCGAGCACGGGCGCGAGTTGCGAGGCCATCTTCCCGTCTTCGCGGCGCGTCGTGAGCGCAATGGCGCCTTGGCCCACGGCCGGAAGGAATCTCGCGAGGTCGAGAACTTCCGTCACCTCGCTCTCGCGCTGAAGGCGCTTCAACCCGGCGAGCGCCAAGAGCGTCGCATCGCATTCTCCCGCCGCGAGCTTGCGCAAGCGCGTATCCACATTGCCGCGCAGCAGGCGGACCTTGATGTCGGGCCGTAAGCGCCTGAGCTGCGCCTCGCGCCGCACCGACGCCGTGCCGATGAGCGCGCCTTCGGGCAGCTCCTCCAGACGATGATGTCGGGGCGCGATGAGTGCGTCGCGTGCATCCTCGCGCGGCAGATAGCCGAGGATCGAAATGCCAGCCGGCAGCACGGTCGGCAGATCCTTGGCCGAGTGCACGGCGACGTCGATGCGCCGGTCAAGCAGCGCCTCATCGAGCTCCTTGGTGAAGAGCCCCTTGCCGCCGGCTTCGGCGAGCGCCCGATCGATGATGCGGTCGCCGGTGGTGCGGATGACGACCACCTCGACGCTCTCCGGCACGGCGCTGCGGGCCTCGACGAGGCGTTGGCGCAGCTCATGGGCTTGAACCAGCGCGAGCGGGCTGCCGCGCGTGCCGAGCCTGATCATCGAGGCGATTTCCGGCACCGGCGAGCCTCAAGGATAACCAAAGCGTGACTTCGTCGTGCGGATCAGGGCGCTCGCCTCTGTGCCATGACCTGCGGCGCAAAGATGATCCGCGCGATCGATCTCGTCATTGATCTCGCGATACACCGAGATCTTCACGTTGCCGGTCTGATAGTCATTGGCCATCACGGCGCGGAACCGCGCGACATCGCCCTGGCAGCCCCCGCCTCCCGGAAGAGTGAAACCTTCAGGCGTGAAGGAGTGGGTCGCATACCCAACCGGGGACGCTCTGGCTTGCGGGGAAGGCGCCGGCGCTTCCTGGTTGCAACCGAAGAGCAGGACGCAAAAGGCGAGGCAAAGTGTCCGCGAGGGGGCATCGAGCATGGGCAAGCTTACTCCTTTCGCATGGTCATCGAGGCTCTCTCCGGCCTCACGATTCCTCGGCTCTCACCGGGCGATCCATCAAGATTTCGATGGTTTTGTCGACGGAGAGTTTTTGATCGAGAATTGCAGCGACGCAATCGGAAACCGGCATGGGGATGCCTGCGATGCCGGCCATCTCGCTCAGCACGCTTGCGGTGAAAGCGCCTTCGGCGAGATTTCCGTGCGCCGCGACCGACGGCGCCTCGCCGCGACCAAGCGCGAGACCGAGCGCGAAATTGCGCGATTTCGGCGTCGAGGTCGACAGCATCAAATCACCGAGCCCGGATAATCCCATCAAGGTTTCGGGCTTGGCGCCGTGAGCGGCAGCGAAGCGGCGGAGCTCCGCAAAGCCGCGCGCCGTGAGCGCCGCCTTGGCGCTGTCGCCGAGGCGCCGGCCTTCCACGATTCCGGCCGCAATGGCGAGCACGTTCTTCGCCGCCCCGCCGATCTCGACGCCGCGCGCGTCGGGCGTGTGGTAGAGGCGAAGCGCGCGCGACGACAAGTCGCCCGCGAGCTTGCCCGCGAGCGCCGCATCGCGGGCACCGATCACGATGGCCGTCGGCAGGCCCTGCGCCAGATCGCGCGCGAAGCTCGGTCCGGACAGGATGGCCGGGCGCGCCTGCGGCAGGCTCTCGCTGACCACATCGGTCATGAAGCGCCTCGATCCGCGCTCGATGCCCTTGGCGCAAATGACGACGGGAAGCGAGGCTCGCATCACCTTGGCGAGTGCCTCGCAAGCCACCCGCACGGCTTGTGCCGGAACCGCGACGAGGAGAGCCTCGGCTTCCAAAAGCGCGGCGAGTTCGGAAGTTGCCGTGATCGCCTCGTCGAGGCGAAATCCCGGCAATTTCGCCCGATTTTCGCGGAGCGCCGCGATCGCCTCCGCCTGCGCCGCATGTCTTGCGCACAAAACGACGCGTTTACCGGCACGCGCGAGCGCGACCGCGAGTGCGGTCCCATAGGCGCCGGCGCCGAGAATGCCGATCCTGTCGGAGCCGCTCATCGATGAGCCATGCCGGCGCGGGGATTCACGGCTGGGTCGTCCGGACCTCTCATCATGCGGTTCGGTGGGAGCGCTCGATCTCCTCGCCGAGTGGCCAGCGGGCCCGCGCCGGCGCGGTGAGATCATCCGTCATATTTCGGCGCAAGCGCTCGATGCCGGCCCAGGCGATCATCGCCGCGTTATCGCCGCAGAGGTCGAGAGGCGGCGCGATGAACTTCACGCCACTCTCGGCTGCGATGCGCGACAAGGCGAGCCGCAGCGGGCCGTTTGCCGCAACCCCGCCGGCCACCACGAGAGCGATGGGCTTGTGGCCGAGCTCGACGATGGCGCGCAGCGCATGGCGCGTCCGGTCGTCGACGACGTCGACGATCGCTGCCTGGAAGGAAGCGCAGAGGTCGGAAATATCCGTCCCGGTGAGCGGCGCGATGCGCTCGCACGCCAGACGCAGCGCTGTCTTGAGCCCTGAAAGAGAAAAGTCGCAGCCCGGCCGACCGAGAAGAGGGCGCGGCAGATCGAACCGTTCCGGATCGCCGCGCTCCGCCGCCTTCTCGACGGAGGGTCCTCCTGGGTAAGGAAGACCGAGGAGCTTCGCGGCCTTGTCGAACGCCTCTCCGATGGCGTCGTCGAGCGTCGAGCCGAGCCGCACGTAACTGCCGACATCGCGCGCGGCCACCAAGGCGGTGTGCCCGCCGGAAGCGAGCAGCAGAAGGAACGGAAAGCCGACCGCATGTGTGAGCCTTGCGGTGAGCGCATGCGCCTCGAGATGATTGACGGCGATGAAGGGCTTGTTCGCCACGAGGGCCAGGGTCTTCGCCGTTGTCGCGCCGACGATGAGGCCGCCGATGAGCCCCGGTCCGGCCGCCACCGCGATCCCGTCGAGGTCCTTGAGCTTGAGCCTTGCCTTTTCGAGAGCGCTCGCGACGATCTTATCGAGCGCCTCGACATGATGACGCGCGGCTATCTCCGGCACGACGCCGCCATAAGGGGCGTGCGCCGCAATCTGCGACAAGATCTCGTTCGAGAGGATTTCCCGGCTCCCGTCATCGTTCAGCGCGACGACCGACGCGGCCGTCTCGTCGCAGCTCGTCTCGATGCCGAGAACGCGTATCATCGAAGGACCGACCCCATGCCCATTTATCGAAAAAAGCCTTTACGCCGTGATCTTGACGGACGAGGATTTGACGAGCGCCGGCTTGACGGCCGCCATGAAGGCACGTGCTTGCGCCATCATCATTCCCATGTCGGAGGCGATCGCCACATAATCATAGCCATAGCCGATATAGCGCTGCACGATCTCCGGTGTCGGCCCGACGATGCCGCATGGCTTGCCGATGGCACGGCAGCGCTTGGCCACTTCAGCGACCTTCGCCTGCACGCTCTTCTCTTCCATATTGCCGACATGTCCCATATTCGCGGCAAGGTCCGCGGGACCGAGGAAGATCGCGTCGACCCCTTCCACCGAGCCGATATCCTCGAGCTTTGCGGCAGCTTCCGGCGTCTCGATCTGCACGATGACGAAGGCGGCCTCATTCGCACGCCGCGCATAATCGGGAACCGTGCCGTAGCGGTTGCCGCGATGGAATCCGGCAAAGCCCCGACGACCCGCCTGCGGATCGCCGGGCAGCGGATAGCGGGTGAACGACACGGCGGCGCGCGCTTCGTCCACATTCTGGACGAAAGGGAACATTAGGCTTTGCGCGCCGGCATCCATGAGTCGCTTGACCAGGATCTGGTCGTTCCAAGGAATGCGCACGATGGGTGCGGCCGGCGTGCCGGCAAGCGCCTGGAGGATGTGGTAGGCGTCACGCACGTCGATGGGCGTGTGCTCCATGTCGACGAGGATCCAATCGAAGCCCAGCGAGCCCAAGGCTTCCGCCGTCGATGTCGCGCCCGACATGACCCAGGTGCCGAACGGCACGCGATCTCCCTCGAGGAGCTGGCGAAACGGATTGGTCAGGATGTCCATGAAGCGGTTCCGGTTTCAGAAGAAGGAAAGGATCGAAGCGGCGCCGGCCATCTCGAAGCGAGTTCACGCCGGGCGAGGATCATCGCTGCTCTTCGCTGCCGCCGAGAAAGCGCGCGACGCTTTCATCCTTGCGCAGCTCCGCAAGATCAGCCGGCGTCGGCAGTTGCGGCTTGTCGCGACGCGCATTGACCATGCAAAGGAAACCGAGCGGCTCTCCGGCGCCCGCACGGAATTGATGCCAAGTCCAAGGTGGAACGATCACGAGGTCATGGAGCTCTATGTTGCGCACCTCGCGCCCGACGAGGCATTCGCCGCGGCCGCGAAGCACCATCACGGCGTGCATATGCTCGTGGCGCTCGAGCGTCGAGAAGCCGCCCGCCTCGACCTCGAAATAACGCAGCTCCGAACTGAGAGCGGGATCGCTGAACAGGATTTGGCGCGATACTTTCTTGAAGAGGGCGCGCTCGTCCTCCTTGTAGGGCCGGACCTCGACTTGGTCCCAGCGATAGTCGCGCGCGGCGCGGCGCGAGGGTCTTGGAAGCGAAGAGATCGTGTCATCCATAAGCGTAGCGTTCCACGCAGGTCACGAAAGCCTTGGTTTCGTCGACGAGACGCTCGCGGGCCGCAAGCAAATCGCCGCCGATCAGCAACATCACCTCGTGCCCGTAGAAATCAAGTAGCTCGGGGATGCGCTGCAGCTTCATGCCGCCGGCCGGCACCGGTGCGGCGGGGCGCATCGCGCCCCACCGGTCGAGCGAGGCGCGTGCCAGCGCCTTGCAGGTTTGACGCGAATAACCGAACCGGCCGCCATAGTTCGGGAACACGACGGCACTGGCGCCGAACAGGCGAAAAAGCTTGCCGATGAGAAGCGGCGGGGCGATGCGCGCGGCGCCCCCCAGCGCCGGATGGGCGAGTATCGCGATATCCGGATTTTCGCGCGCCACGGCATGCATGTTGGAAACGCCGCAGATCATCGGCGCCAGCATCACGGTGTCGATTCCGGCACCGCGCGCGATGGTGATCGCACCGCGGAGCCTGTCGAGGTCTCCCGTGAGGCTCGGCACGTAGCGGGTCTTGTAGCCGCCCGAGCGCAAGGCTCCCGCGATCGCTTCGACCCGTTCGACGAAAGGCGAATAGGCCTGATCCGCGAGGCCGTGATCGTCCTTGATGTAATCGACGCCGCCTTGCGCAAAACGGCGCGCAAGGTCGGCGAGGGCGGTCGAGGGGAGGCCTTGCGGCTTCAGGGCCGAGCAGGTGAGCGCGCGCCGAGCCGCGCCGACACGAGCCTTGAGCTCGGCGATGCCCTGGCGCGGACCGCCGAAGGCGGCGAGGGTTTCGGGCGGCAGAATGGCATCGTGCAAGACGATATCCTCGAGAAGCGAGGCATTGCCGAACAACATGTTCATGAGCTGGCCCGCATCATGGCCCGTGGTCTGCGCATTGAGCGCGATGCGCGCCTCGAAAAGCCCGTTGCCGAGCTCACGAATGGCGCAGACCTCGCCCACGATCTCGCGCAGCACGCGCTCGTCCTCGATGGCCGCGACGGGCATCTCGACGCTCTGCTCGACCGCGATGGCGCGGGCGCGTTCCTCGATCGCGCCGGCTTCGCAGCGGATGTGGTAAATCGCCTCGAGCGCAGACTTCATGCCTTCATCAAGCGCGGCGCGCGCAAGATTTCAACCATGAAAGAGGCCTCAGCCATGATGAAGAGCCCCCCACATCCCGGCATCGGGATCAGCGACGAAATCGCCGAGCTTGGCCTCTCGGTCGCCGAAGCCGCCAAGGGGCTGGGGGTGACCCGACAGCAGCTCCACCGGGTCATCAGGGGCCAGTGCGCCATCGCGCCGGAAATGGCTTTGCGGCTGGGAAAGTCGATCGGCAGCAACGCCGATTTCTGGCTTCGCCTGCAGACGAATCATGATCTCGCCAAGGTGCGCGCTCGGACGGCGTCGATCAAGGCGACCCGCTTGGAGCGCAAGGTCGCCTAGAAAACCGACCCGCCTTTTTGCGAGCGTGCCTCAGGCCGCTCCCGCGACGATCAGCTCGAGCACGTCCTTCTCGGTCGTCGCCTTGATCAGGCGCTCACCTGCGTTCACGCCGCGTTTGAGCACCATCACCCGGTCCCCGACCTCGAAGATGTCGGTGAGGCGATGCGAGATGATCACTTGCGAGACCCCTTGGCGTTTCAGTTCCGCCATGGTTTCGAGGAGCTTCGCGGTCGCCATCACGGAAAGGTTCGCCGTGGGCTCGTCGAAGATCACGACCTTGGGCTCGAAGGAAAGGGCGCGTGCGATGGCCACCGATTGCTGGCGACCGCCCGAGAGGCTCTCGACCTTGGCGTGCACCGAGTTCACATCGACCTTGAGCCGATCGAGAACGCGGGCGGCATCGCCATACATGCGGTTCCGATCGACGAAGAGGCCGAGGCGCCGCGGCCAGCGGCCCAGAAAGATGTTCTGCCCGACATCCATGTTCCCGCACAGCGCAAAGTCCTGATAAATCATCTCGATGCCGCGTTCGCGGCTGTCGCGCGGGCTCGCGAAATCGACCGGTTCGCCCGCAACCAGGATCTCGCCGCCGTCGCGGCGATAAGCGCCGGTGAGCACTTTCATCAAGGTCGACTTCCCGGCCGAATTGTCGCCGACAAGGCCGAGGATCTCGCCCGCGCCAAGATGGAAGTCGACGCCGGCGAGTGCGCGCACCGGACCGAACGCCTTGTCGATATGACGCATCTCGATGAGCGGTGCTCCGGAATTCGCGGTCATCGGATGTCTCTCTCGGAGGAGCGGCGGCGCCAGGCGGAAAGGAAGCGGGACAGGATCTCCTCTTGGCGCAGCCAGATGTCGGCGATGACCGCCAGGATCAAAATCAGGCCGATATAAACATTCATCCAGTGCTGCGGCAGCACGTAGGAGCCGCCGCCCGGCAAGAGGATCTGCAGCGAGAGCAGCGAGCGGATCAGGGTGATCGCGGCCGCGCCCGCCAGCGAGCCGAGAATGGTGCCATGCCCGCCGAATATCGAGCCTCCGCCGACGATCACGGAGGCGATCGCGTCGAGCTCGCGCAATTGTCCGGCCGCCGGGTTGAAGGAGCGCAGATACGCGACATAGATCACTCCCGCACAAGCGGCGCAAAGCGACGAGAAGACGAGTGAGAGGAAGCGCACCCGGCGCGTGTCGATGCCCGCATAGCGCGAAGCGCGCTCATTGCCGCCGGTGGCATAGACCATCTGCCCCCAATGGGTGCGCGAAAGCACGATCGAGGCGATGCCGGCGAGGACGAAGAGAAAAAGCGTCTGGACGCTCACCGCGCCGGTGAAGTTTGCCCACCAGCCCGTCCCGGGCGGAGCACCGAGCGCGGTGAGCACCTCGGCGAGGCTTCGTCCGATCAGGGTGAAGCTCGAGGGAAAGCCCGAAAGCTGCCGTCCCGCCACGATCCAGGCAGCGAGGCCTCGCGCGATGTAGAAGGTCGAGAGCGTCGCCACGAAGGAAGGGAGCCGGAAGCGCGTCGTGAGCGTGGCATTCAGAAGCCCGCAGGCAAGCCCGGCAAGGAGCGCCAGCGGTATCGCGATGACAGGCGCAAGCTCGAGCTCTTTCAGGCAGAATGCCGCGACCGCCGCCGACAGCGCCAGCACCGATCCCACCGAGAGGTCGATGTCACCTGCTGCGATGACGAAGGTGAGGCCGACGCTCAAAATGGCGATCTCGGTGAAGGCTGTGAGCATGGCAAAGCTGTTGTCGAGGCCCGCCCAGAAATCCGGCCGCAGCGCCAATCCCGTGAGCCAAAGCGCCAGTGTCAACAGGATCGCCGCCGCATCGCGACGCGCAAGAAAGGCCGAGATCGGTCCTTTGGGGATCCCCCTGTGGTCGAGAGCCGTGTGGGATCGGGTACGCGCGGCCTCGATCGCGGCGTCGCCCCGCGGCGCGACCACCGGAACGGGGGTGCGGGTGAGGCGCGCGCGAAGCCGTGCGAGGCCGCCGCTTGTCGCCCAAGGCTCGATCAGGACGGCGCCGACGAGCAGGAGCCCGAGAAAGGCCGGCACGGCACCCGGCGGCAATTGCGCGACGGCGCCGATCTCCATCGGCACGCCGCCGACATCGATGGTGCGGGTGATCGGCACGCCCTCGCGCAGAACCTTGTCGATCAGCACGGTGAGCACGGCGCCGAGGCAGGACCCGAGCACCCGTCCGCGTCCGCCGGCGATCGAAGCCCCGCCGACGATGACGGCGGCGATGACAATGAGCTCCGCGCCTTGGCCGTTCTGGGACGTGATGCCCTTGTCCTGCGCCACATTCATCAACCCCGCCAAGGTCGCGGCCAGCGCGGAGAGCACATAAGAGCGGATGCGAGCGCGCGCCGTGCCGATCCCGGCATACCGTGCCGCCTGCTCGTTGCCGCCGACCGCGGCGGTCTCGTAGCCCATGCGCGTCTTGCCGAGCGCGACCGCGCCGATGAGCGCGACCAGGAGAAAGATGAGGATCTGGTTGTTGAAGCCGAGCGCGTTCGTTTCACCGAGCTGAAAGAACCAAGGATCCGATGCGGCCTTCTCGCCAAATGCGATGGTGTTGCCACCCGAGAGCCCGAGCACCAGACCACGCCCGATGAACAAGGTCGACAAGGTGGCGATGAAGGCAGGGACACGCAAGAACGTCACCAGCACCCCGTTCACAAGCCCGACCACAATGCCTGCCGCGACACACACCGAAAGCGCGACTGCGATGCCCGCATCCGCGTGAGAGGGGGCATAAGCGACGGAAAACAGGGTGGAGACGAAGCCGAGCGTCGAGCCGACCGAAAGATCGAGCTCGCGGTTGACGATCACGAAGGTCATGCCGACCGCCATCACGCCGTAGCGCGCCGCGTCGCGCAGCACGGCCGCCAGGGCGTCGCTGGTGCCGAAAAAAGCCGGATTCACGAAGGCGCCGGCGAGGTAGAGGCCTCCCATAAGCAGCAGAAGGCCCGCTTCCCAGCCGCCCCAAAGCTCCGCCGGTGGCCTCCCGGCCACCGTTGATCGCCTCATCCCGGATTCGGCCGCTACGGTCATTTCGCCTCTATGCTCACGAAGATTGGTCGGCTACTAAATTAAAGTGGTCGGCTAAGAAGCTGTGAGGGCGAGATGGAAGAACCGTTCGCGGGCCTCCGGAAGCTCGAGACCTCGCGGCTCATGCACGTGCCGGGACAGGAAGAAGCCCGTGAGGCGAAATCCAGCCGCGATGTCGGGTCCGTCAGGCAGGCCGGGCGCCTCCCTTTCGACCAGGAAGGAAGGAAGCGCGAAAAGCCTGTCCGAATATGGCTTTCCGGCCTCGGCCGAAACGGCGCGACCGCTTCTCGGCGACACGAAGGCAAGGTTTTCGCGGGTTCCGGTCGCGGCACAAGATGAGAGATCGAGGCCGAAGCCGAGATCCGCGAGGAGCGCAAGCTCGAAACGCAAGACGAGCGCTGCCGCGACGGCAGGCTCGCAAAGATGCTCGCCGATGATGCGCAATGCCTCATAGAGCGCCGGATGCGGTTCACGCTCGGCGAGCAGTCGAAGATGCGACGCCAATGTCGCGAAGGCATAAAGGGCGGCCGGAGAGCCGAACATCCCGGCCCCACGCAAATCCCCGGCCTCGACATGGAAGGTGCCGAGCTGGGATTCGAGCCTCGCACGCCAAGTGATCTCGACGAGGTTGCCCGGCTGGAGCGACGGCATGAGCCGCCGCGAGCGTCCGCCGCGCACGATGCCGAGGTGACGGCCGTGCTCGCGCGTCAACACTTCGAGGATGACCGAGGTCTCGCCATGGGCCTTGCTGCCCAGGATCACGGCCTCATCGGACCATTGCATGATCAACCATCGTCACAGCCGCAACCTGCGCGCCTCGGCGCGTCTTACCGACGAATCTCTTCGCCTCAGCGAGGAAATTCCAATCCCATCTCGCGATAGCGCTCGGGATCGTCCGACCAATTCTCGCGCACCTTGACGAACAAGAACAGATGCACCTTCGCCTCGATGATGTCCTCGAGCTCGCGGCGCGCCGCGGCGCCGATCGCCTTGATCGTCTGGCCTGCTTTGCCGAGCACGATCTTGCGCTGGCTTTCGCGCTCCACATAGATGGTTTGCTCGATGCGGACGGCGCCGCCTCTTGCGGCTTCCCACGACGTGGTTTCGACCGTCGAGCGATAGGGCAGCTCCTGATGCAGACGATCATAGATCTTCTCGCGCGTGATCTCGGCCGCCATCATCCGCATCGGCATGTCGGAAAGCTGGTCTTCCGGATAGTGCCACGGCCCACGCGGCATGCGTGAGGCCAAGGCGCCTCGCAATTGCGCAACGCCATCTCCCGTGAGCGCCGAGACCATGAAGGTCTCCTCGAAAGGGACGAGCTCGTTGAGCTTTGCCGAGAGCGGAATGAGCGCCGTCTTGTTGCTCAGCGCATCGCTCTTGTTGAGGATCAGCAATTTGGGGCGCGATCGCTCGGCAAGACGAGCCAGAATGGCCTCGACCTCCTCGTCGAGGCCTTTTCGGGCATCGACCAGGAGGGCGACCAGGTCGGCATCCTCGGCGCCGCTCCAGGCGCTGGTGACCATGGCCTGATCAAGCCGCCTCTTCGGTGCGAAGATGCCCGGCGTATCGACAAAGATGATCTGAGCCTCACCCTCGATCGCAATCGCTCGAACAAGGGCCCGCGTCGTCTGCGCCTTGCGCGAGACGATCGAGACTTTCTGGCCGACGAGAGCATTGAGAAGCGTCGATTTGCCGGCATTGGGCGCGCCGATGAGCGCGACAAAACCGCAACGTGTCCCATCCTCTTGCCGAACAGCGCTCACGCGGCGCTCGCCTGCCACGCGCCGAGTTCGCGCAACATCGCTTCGGCGGCCGCCTGCTCGGCCATGCGCTTGGAGGGCCCGACGGCTTCCTTGAGCTCGTGCCCTTCGACCGAGACGCTGATGCGAAAGAGGGGCGAATGATCCGGCCCTTCCCGCGACAAGATCGCGTAGCTCGGGGTTGCGAGGCCTCGCGCCTGCGCCCATTCCTGAAGCGCGGTCTTGGCATCGATGCGTGGACGCCCCGAGGCGCGAAGCCGCTCCTTCACGGCCCCAACGACAAGCGCGTTCGCCGCCTCATAGCCACCATCGAGGAAGACGGCGCCGATCAGCGCCTCGGCGACATCGCCCAAGATGGCACGGTTGTGCCGGCCGCCGCTTTGCGTCTCGCCGGGGCCAAGCCGGATGTGGTCCCCGAGCCGCCAGCTTTCGGCGATAACGGCACAGCTTTCGCGCCGCACGAGTTCGGCCAGGCGTTTCGAGAGATCGCCCTCATCGGCGGTCGGAAACTCGCGGTAGAGGAGCGATGCGATCGCGAGGCCAAGGACCCGGTCGCCGAGGAATTCGAGCCGCTGATAGCTCTTGGCACGCGAGCGTGCGCCGGCGACCGCGCTTACATGCGTCAAGGCAAGGTCGAGAAGCTGCTTGTCGTGGAAATGATACCCGATCAGCGCCTCGAGCGCTTCCGGCGTTGCCCCTCCACGCTTCATGCGCCGGTCATTTGATGCGCTGAAAAATGCGATTCCAGCGAACCGTGGAGGGCCATTCCCAGAGTTTCCAGGCGCTGGCGTTCTCGTCGATCGAGAAAAAGAT
>JAFBAK010000046.1 GCA_019247795.1 Hyphomicrobiales bacterium
CGAGAGTCTAGGCAAGGAGGCTCAATCCCTATCGTCGCGTTCCTCATGCGTTGCCTCGCCTTCCTCGGAGTCCTCCGGATCCGAAACCGGAATCGAGTAGACCCCTTTGAGCCAGCGTCCGAGATCGATATCCGCGCAGCGCTTCGAACAAAAGGGTGTGAAGGGCGCGACGGAAGGCTTGCCGCAGATCGGGCAGGCTCTGTGCGGCTCGCTCTTTTCATTCATGGCCGTTGCACCTTACGTTGCCTTTGGCCCAGTTGTGAGCAATGCGTATTACCAGAGTTCCGCGAGCAAGGATGTGGCGGCGCGGCTTGTCCAACGCATTGTCCATAGCGCCTCGAACTGATCGATCACCCCTATCTCGGGCAGCCATCCGCGACGACGATCGGCATCCACGAGCTGCGGGTGGCGAGGCTTCCCTATGTCCTGCCGTATCGGGTCGTGAACGAACGGATCGAAATCCTTCGGGTCTTTCACGAGTCGCAGGATAGACCGTCGGCTTGGCAATCCGAGTAGGTGAGGTGGTCCCATTCGGGCGAGAAATACGGGGCGGAAGGCCGATGGATAAGAAAATGTTCGCGAGGGTCATTCGCGCCTCGCCGGAATGTTAGCGGCAAGTGGCTTGCTGGATTGAAGCCGCATGCGTTAAGCCGCTTCATGCGCGAGGGCCTTATTCCCCACAAGATCACCACGATCGCGCGTCTCACGACGACGCAGGATCGAGCGCGTGCCCTGACCGAGGCGCTCGCCGAGGTTTTCGACCCTGAGAATTCCGCCGTCGCTGCCTTCGAGCAGAAGGACGCAAGCTGGCTCGTCGAGATCTATTTCGCCGACGCGCCGGACAGAAAGGCGGTGGCGGATCTCGTCGCTCTCGTCGCGGACAAGGCCACCGCTCGCGCACTGCGCTTCGATGCGCTCGCCGCGAAGGATTGGGTCGCTTCGAGCCTCGAGGGGCTGAAACCCATCCGCGCAGGGCGCTTTCTCGTTCATGGTGCGCATGATCGCAAAAGCGTGCTGGCCAACGACATCGGCATCGAGATCGAGGCTTCGCTCGCCTTCGGCACCGGCCATCACGGCACCACCAGAGGCTGTCTCTTCGCCCTCGATTCGATCATCAAGCAGGGGCGTCCGGCAAGCGTCTTGGACGTGGGCACAGGCACAGGTGTTCTCGCGATCGCCGCCGCGAAGACGCTGCGACGCGAGATCGTCGCGGGCGACATCGACCCGACCGCCATCGAGGTTGCGCGCGAGAATGCGAGCCGCAACGGCGTCGCCTCGCGACTTCGCTTTTATTGCGCGCCGGGGCTTCGCCACCCGCTGGCCGCGAAGCCAGCGAGCTTCGATCTCATCCTCGCCAATATTCTCGCAGCGCCGCTTGCACGCCTTTCGCCCGCTCTCGCTCGCGCTTTGTCGAGCAAAGGCAAGCTCGTGGTCTCGGGTTTGCTCGAATCCGATGTCGCTTTGGCGCTTGCGGCCTTCAGCCGAAAAGGCCTTCACCTCGAGCGGCGCTACCTCCTCGAAGGCTGGGCCACCTTGGTTCTGAGCTGATCGCCTCGCGTTTCAACGTTCCCTCACCCCTGCCCAATCTACGAGAGAGATGATGCCGATCTTCGGAGTCGATATTCCCTTCGCCAGCTTTTGCGGCATCGAGGCGCTCGATCGCCCCGACGGTAAGACGCTGCTTCGGCTTGAATTGCGCCCAGAGCATCTCAACAACATCGGCATGGCGCATGGCGGCGTCACCTGCACGCTGCTCGACATCGCGATGGGTTCGGCCGCGCGGCGACACGTTGATCGTCCGGTCCTGACGCTCGATATGCAAACGAGCTTTGTCGCGCCGGGCCGCGGCGTCCTCCTTGCCGAAGGTCGCGTCGTGCGCGCGGGTCGTTCCGTCATCTTCAGTGAAGGCGAGGTGAGGACGGAAACCGGGGAGCTCGTCGCCAAAGGGAGCGGCCTCTTCAAGCCGGTGCAGCCAAGGATGAAGGGTGAAATCGAAGCGGAAAAGTGACGGCGCTTCTCGCTCCTCACTCTTCCTTTCTCACTGCTTGCCGAGAAGCGTTGCCATCGTTTGGCGGATCGGCTTAAGTCGAAAGGGCGCAAGAGGACGCGGGTGTCCTCGGCCGCCGATTGCCGGGAGGATCGGATGGATTTGCGTTTCACGCCCGAGGAACAGAACTTCCGGCAGGAAGTCAGGTCCTTCATCGCCGGCAATCTCGACAAGGAGACGCATGCATCGATGCTTGCCGGACATCGTCCGTCGAAAGAGCAGATCGTTGCTTGGCAACGTGTCCTCAACAAGAAGGGGTGGGCGACGGTCGATTGGCCCGCCGAATTCGGCGGCACCGGTTGGAATATAATCAAGCGCCATATCTTTCGCGAGGAGGTGCAGGCTTACCCCGCGCCTGAGCCGCTCGCCTTCGGCGTCTATATGGTGGGGCCGGTCATCATCACCTTCGGCACAGAGGATCAAAAGAGAAAATTCCTGCCGCGCATCGCCAATCTCGACGATTGGTGGTGCCAGGGCTTCTCCGAGCCGGGCTCGGGATCGGACCTCGCGTCGCTGAAGGCGGCGGCGCGCCGCGATGGCGATCACTACATCGTCAACGGCCAGAAGACATGGACGACTTACGCCCAGTACGCCGACTGGATTTTCTGCCTCGTTCGTACCGATCCGCAGGCGTCAAAGCCTCAGGAAGGCATCTCCTTTCTCCTTATCGACATGAAGTCGCCCGGGGTGAGCTTGCGCCCCATCGTGACTGTGGACGGCGGTCGCGAGATCAATGAGGTGTTCTTCGATGAGGTCAAGGTTCCGGTCGACAATCTGGTGGGTGTCGAGAATCGAGGCTGGGATTGCGCCAAATTCCTCTTGTCGAACGAGCGGGTGAACACCGCGCGCATCGGAGCCACGAAAGAAAGGCTGCGACGCCTGAAGAAGCTTGCGGCCGAGGTTCAGGAGAGCGGACGACCGCTCATCGAGGACCAGAGCTTCGCCGAGAAGCTCGCCGATCTCGAGATCGAGCTGAAAGCGCTCGAGATCACGCAGTTGCGGGTTCTCGCCAATGAGCACAAGAACGGCAAGGGCAAGCCGGACCCTGCCTCTTCGGTGCTCAAGCTGCGCGGCACGGAACTGCAACAGCGGATCACCGAGCTGACATTGCAGGCGGCCGGGCCGCACGGGCTCGTCGGCGAGAACCTTGACGCTCCACCTGGCCACAACGAGGATGAGATCGCGCCGGAATGGATGCGGCTTGCGGCCCCGACCTACTTCAACACGCGCAAGGTCACGATCTATGGCGGATCGAACGAGATCCAGCGCAATATCATCGCCAAGCAGATCTTGGGCCTCTGAATTGTCTGTGAACTTTGTTGGGGCTTCAGAATAACAAGCCGGATTCCGGCACAACAACCCGTTCTCAGGTTCGCACGCGTCATGGACTTCGATCTCTCAGACGAGCAGCGCCTCTTGCGCGACAATGTGGAACGCCTTGCCGCGCCGACCGAGGCCAAAGCTGATTCCCCTGCCTGGAGCCGCGAGCGGTGGAAGCAATTCGCCGAGCTTGGCCTGTTGGCGCTTCCTTTCGCCGAGGAGGATGGCGGTCTCGGATGGGGTCCCGTCGAAACGATGATCGTCATGGAAGCTTTCGGCAAGGGATTGGTGCGCGAGCCCTATCTGTCGACCGTGGTGATCGCTGGCGGTCTCATTCGCCACGGCTGTAACGGGGCTGCCCGAAAAGAGCTTGCGGGGCGCGTCGCTTCCGGCGATCTCGTCGCAACCTTCGCGCATGTGGAGCGTGAGGCGCGCCACGCGCTTGCGGATGTGGCGCTCTCGGCGCGCAAGACGAATGAAGGCTTCGTCCTCGATGGCGTGAAGAGTGTGGTGCCGCATGGCGATCGAGCCGATCTTCTTTTTGTCAGCGCTCGGAGCACCGGCGAGCGGCACGAAAGAGAAGGTATCTCGCTCTTTTGCGTCGATGCCGCGGCCAAGGGCGTGACCCGGCGTGCCTATGGGCTTGCCGACGGCACGCCCGGGGCGGAGATCAGGCTCGACAACGTGGTCGTTCCCGCGGGCGCCGTCGTGGGCGAACCCGGAAGGGCCCTGCCGCTCATCGAGCGCGTCACCGATGAGGCGATTGCGGCCCTATGCGCCGAGGCCGTCGGTGTGATGAACGAAATGTGCGACATGACCGTGTCGTATCTCAAGACGCGCAAGCAGTTCGGTCGGCCGATCGGCGCCTTTCAGGCGCTGCAGCATCGCGCCGCCGACATGTTCATCGCGCTCGAGCAGGCGCGCAGCATGGCGGTGTACGCGACGATGATGGCGACGGATCCCGATCCGGCACAGCGCTCCACCGCCGTCTCGGCCGCCAAGGTGACCATCGGCCGAAACGGCCGCTTCATCGGCGAGCAGGCCGTGCAATTGCATGGGGGGATCGGCATGACCATGGAATATCGGCTCGGCGCCTATTTCAAGCGCATGACCGCGATTGGAATGTTGTTTGGCGATGCCGACCATCATTTGCGCAAGGTGACCAAGGCCGGAGGCCTCGAGCTGAAGACGGGATGATCGAGGCGCGATCAACGGGGGAAGTAGCGATGTCGAGTAGCGTTCGCCGCGTGACCGAGCACCCGATGCCCCGGAGCGTCGAGCCTGAGACGCGCCCCGATTTGGCGGCGCTCGGCAGAGGTGCTCGTGCCGCGGCGCGCAAGATCGCGCTCGCGGCACCGCAGGAGAAGAACGAGGGCCTCACCGCCATGGCGCGCTCGCTTCGCGCAAGCACGCCCGTGATTCTCGCCGCGAATGCGCGCGACATGGAAAAGGCCAAGCAGGAATCGGCAACCGCTGCCTTTCTCGACCGTCTGCGGCTCGACGCGGCGCGCGTCGATGCGATGGCGCAAGCTCTCGAGGAGATTGCCGCTCTCGCCGATCCCGTCGGGCGGATCACGGCGCGCTTCGAGCGGCCGAACGGGCTGGTCATCGAGCGTGTCGCGACGCCGCTGGGTGTCGTCGGAGTGATCTTCGAGAGTCGGCCGAATGTGATGGCGGACGCGAGCGCGCTTTGCCTCAAGGCCGGCAATGCTTCCATCCTGCGCACCGGTTCCGCGAGCTTCCGCTCCGCTGAGGCGATTCACGCCGGCTTGGTCGCCGGCCTCGAGGAGGCCGGATTGCCGCGCCAGGCGATCTCTTTTGTTCCGACACGCGATCGGGGCGCGGTCGGGGTCATGCTTTCCGGCCTCGACGGGATGATCGACGTCATCGTGCCGCGCGGCGGCAAGAGCCTTGTCGAACGCGTGCAAAAAGAGGCGCGCGTGCCCGTCTTCGCCCATCTCGAGGGCGTGTGCCACGTCTATGTGCATGCGAGCGCGGATCTCAACATGGCCCGGGACATCACCTTGAATGCGAAGTTGCGCCGCACCGGCGTATGCGGGGCCGCCGAGACACTGCTCGTCGACCGGGCGGTCGCGCCGACGCATCTTGCGCCGCTCGTGAGGTCCTTGATCGAGGCGGGGTGCGAAGTGCGCGGGGACGCGGCGACGCTCGCGGCTGACCCCCGCGTCACCCCGGCCAGCGAGGCGGATTGGGAGCTCGAATATCTCGATGCGATCATTGCGTGCCGCGTCGTCGATGGGCTCGATGCAGCGATCGAGCATATCGAGCGGCACGGGTCGCACCACACGGACGCGATCGTGACGAAGGACCAGCTGGCTGCTGAACGCTTTTTGACGGAGGTCGATTCCGCGATTGTCTTGCACAACGCCTCGACGCAATTCGCCGATGGCGGCGAATTCGGCTTCGGTGCCGAGATCGGCATCGCGACCGGGCGCATGCATGCGCGCGGGCCCGTGGGTGTCGAGCAGCTCACCTCGTTCAAATACCGCATTCGCGGAGCGGGGCAGATACGAGCGTGAACAGCCGGGCTTCGCTCATGGTCCGCCCCCCGCAACCGGTCTTCCTTCACGGGGAAAGGGCCAAGCACGAGATCGATTTCTCCCGTGGACGGGGGTATTTTGTTAGGCTCCATCGACCGCGGCGTTTTGCCGTTCGGCGCGGGGCGGCAACCAAGCGCGCCGTCGGCGCATGATCCCGAGCTTTCCTCCCCACAGCGTGGGCCAGCGCATCGGGCTCTTCGGCGGCAGCTTCAATCCGCCCCATGAAGGCCATCGCCATGTGGCGCTGATGGCCTTGCGCCGCTTGGCGCTCGACCGGCTCTGGCTGCTCGTTACGCCGGGAAACCCCTTGAAAAATCACGATGGCCTGCCCCCTCTCGACGCCAGACTTGCGGCCGCCCGCTGCACCATGAAGCACTCGCGCATCGATGTGACCGGCATCGAGAAAGCGCTGGGATCGGATTTGACGGTCGATACGGTCGCGTCGCTGACCGCCCGACTGCCCTCGGTGTGCTTCGTCTGGATCATGGGGGGCGACAATCTTTGGAGTTTCCATCTTTGGCATCGCTGGCGCTGCATCGCCGATCTCGTGCCCATGGCGGTGATCGATCGGCCGGGCGCGACGCATCGCGCGCTGCACTCACCGGCAGCGCAGGCTTTGGCGCGCTTTCGCATCCCCGAATCAGCTGCCCCGACGCTGGCGGAACGAAGGCCTCCAGCCTGGGTTTATCTGCACGGGCGGCGCTCGAGCCTTTCATCGACCGCGATCAGAGCCAATGAGCTCGGGCGCTGAGCTCGGCAGCGCATGATGTTGTTTTGCTGGTGATTTATGGCCGAGAACGCGATGCTGCAGAGGGGGTGCGCGCCAAAATCACTAGGCCAAAATCTTCATGCGATTGTCATAGAAGCGCAATTGAAAAGAAACGTTTGAAGCGCCACACTAGGGGTATCGTCGATTTGGGTCCGCCGAAGAGAAAGGAATCTGGCGCTGTTCCATCACGCGAGAAGTGAGGCGGTTCAACCGCTCACCGAGATCACTGCCGAAGCGTTGACGCCGGCCGTCGATCTCCTCCCCGTCGCCCTCCAGGTGCTGGACGACATGAAGGCCGAAACGGTCGTCGACATCGACCTGATCGGCAAAACCTCCATCGCCGACGCCATGGTGATAGCCTCAGGTCGTTCGCAACGACATGTGGGCGCGATCGCCGATGCTCTTCTGCGCGCCTTCAAGGAGGCAGGACAGGGCTCGGTAAGCGTCGAAGGCCTGCCCTTATGCGACTGGGTCCTGATCGATGCCGGCGATCTCGTCATCCACATCTTCCGACCGGAGGTCCGGGCGTTTTACAATCTCGAGAAGATCTGGGGGCACGATCGTCCTTCGGAAAATCCGGAGCGCGCTCGCGCCTGAGCGGGCACGCCTTTGCACCTCGTGATCTGCGCGGTCGGCCGCCTCAAGGCGGGGCCCGAACGTCAACTGGCCGAGCGCTATCTCGAGCGCGCGGGCGAATTGGCCCGAAAGCTCGGATTTTCAGGCCCACGCGTCGTCGAGATTAGCGAAAGCCGCGCTCGGGACACAGACACACGCAAACGCGAGGAAGCGGCAGGGCTCATTGCGAAAAGCGAGGAAATCGTTCGCATCGCGCTCGATGAGCGCGGCCAAGTCCTTACCAGCGCCGAATTTGCGACGTTTCTCGCGAAACACCGCGCCTCCGGAACGAAAGCGCTCGCCTTTCTCATTGGAGGCGCCGACGGCCTCGCGCCCGAGCTATTGAGGGTAGCACAGCAGACGCTGTCCGTCGGAGCCATGACTTTGCCGCATCAGCTCGTCAGAATAGTGCTACTGGAGCAGATATATCGGGCGCTGACCATTCGATCGGGGCACCCTTATCATCGGGCCTGAAGGTCCTCTGGATCGGATGGTCAAAGAGGTCCGATTGTCGACAGGATTTCTCGGGAATGCGGGTGCGCCGCCTCATTGCAGCAGTTGAGGAACAGGCTTGGGCCGGGGTTCTCGTCACGGAGATTCGCCTTCGGCAGGGACGCGAGATAGGCGCGGATTCGGGCAAGCGAGAAGGTCTGCGCCGCGCGCGTCTCAAGGCGGCCCTTGCGGCAGTAGCGCTTGCCGCTTGCTTTCAGGGCCCGGCGGGGATCGCAGCCGAGAATTCGAGCCCTAATTCGACCCAACCAGCCGCGAGCCCGGCCAATGACTCGACCGATGCCAAGATCAAGCAGCGGGAGGAGCGGTTGCGCGAATTGCAAGGGATCGAGCAATCGCTGCAACAATCGGATGCCGAGCGCCAGAAGATCGAGGACGAGATTGCCGCCCTCAAGTCGGATCGCGAGAAGCTTCGTCATGAGCTCGTCGAAGCTGCCGATAAGGTGCGCGGTCTCGAAGAGCGCGCGAGCGACGCGGAGGAGCGCCTCGCCCGAGGAGTGGCTCAGGAAAAGGCGTTGAAAGCCTCCCTGGACGGACGCCGCGAGCTCATCGGACATGTGCTCGCTGCCTTGGAGCGCATCGGCGGCAAGCCGCCGCCTGCGGTGATCGTCAGCGCCCAGGACATTCTCGTTGCCGTGCGCGCCTCGATGGCGCTCGGCGCCGTCCTGCCGCAATTGCGCGACGAAGCGCGCACGCTCGCCGGCGACCTCGCCGATCTCGTGCGCCTGCACAACGAGATCGTGGCCGAGCGCGATGGGTTGAATTCCGATCTTGCGGAGCTTCGCCAGGAGCGCACGCGGCTTTCTGCCCTCATCGACACGCGCCAGGCGAGCGTCGCGAGCGATGAATTGGCGCTCGGAGAGGCCGCCAAGCACGCCGCCGCCCTCGCTCAGCGCGCCAAGAACCTGCGTGACTTCCTCGCCAGCCTCGACAGCGACATCGCGCAGAGCGAGAAACGAGCGGCCGATGACCGCAAGGCGGCAGAGGCCCTTGCGATCTCGACACAAAACAGCTTCACGGCCGCAAGCCTCAAGGAACCGGCTCGGCTTGCACCGAAAGTCAACTTTGCGGATGCACGTGGCCTTTTGCCGCTACCTGTCGCGGGCTCGATCTTTCGTGATTTCGGCGAACCCGACGAGGTGACCGGACAGGCGAGGGGGGTGTCCTTCACGACCCGCCCCGGCGCGGTGGTCTCTTCGCCCAGCGAAGGGGTCGTTGCTCATGCCGGGCCGTTCAGGGGTTATGGTCAACTCTTGATCATCAATGCCGGGAACGGCTATCATATCGTACTTGCCGGTCTGGGACATATCGATGTGGCGGCGGGGCAACCGGTGCTCGCCGGCGAGCCCATCGGCGAAATGGGCGACGGTAATCTGTTGACCACTGAGGTGGCGAAGGCCACATCAGTTGGCCCTGTTCTCTACGTCGAGTTCCGTAAGGACGGTTCGGCGATCAACCCCGGTCCATGGTGGGCCAAGACTGACCAACGGAAGGTTCGCGGCTGATGCGCAAGTCATCACTTCTTCTTCTGGGCGCGGTGTTCGGCGCGGGCGCTGCGACGCTCGGTTTGGAGACCCGCTTTCTCGCGAGCGAGCCGGCACATGCCGCCTCCGCCGGCGACACTTATCGGCAGCTCAATCTGTTCGGCGACGTCTTCGAGCGGATCCGCTCCGACTATGTCGAGAAGCCGGACGACGGCAAGCTCGTTGAAGCCGCCATCAACGGCATGCTCACCTCGCTCGATCCGCATTCGAGCTACATGGACGCGAAGAGCTTCCGTGACATGCAGGTCAACACCAAGGGCGAGTTTGGCGGCCTCGGCATCGAGGTCACGATGGAGGACGGCCTGATCAAGGTCATCTCGCCGATCGCCGACACGCCGGCTTCACGCGCGGGCATCCTGTCGGGCGACATCATCACGCAAATCGACGGCGACGCGGTGCAAGGCCTGACCTTGAACCAGGCCGTCGACAAAATGCGTGGAGCGGTCAAGACATCCGTGAAGCTCACCATCGTACGCAAGGATCGGAAGGATCCGCTCGAGCTGAAGCTCACGCGCGAGATCATTCAGGTCAAAAGCGTGAAGTTCCACCAGGAGGACGATGTCGGCTACGTCCAGATCACGCAATTCAACGAGCAGACGACCGAGAACCTGCGCAATGCGCTTGATTCGCTGAAAAAGGACATCGGCGACGACAAGCTGAAGGGCTATGTGCTCGATCTGCGCAACGATCCGGGCGGCTTGCTCGACCAGGCGATCGGCGTTTGTGACACGTTCCTCGACAAGGGTGAGATCGTCTCGACGCGCGGCCGCAACCCCGAGGACACGAAGCGCTGGGATGCCCGCCACACCGATGTCACCAAGGGCAAGCGCCTCGTGGTGCTGATCAACGGCGGCTCGGCTTCCGCCTCCGAGATTGTCGCCGGTGCCCTTCAAGACCATAAGCGCGCAACGCTTCTCGGCACACGCTCCTTCGGCAAGGGCTCGGTGCAGACGATCATCCCGGTCGGCAACGATGCAGCGATACGGCTCACCACCGCGCGCTACTACACGCCGTCCGGCCGCTCGATCCAAGCGAAAGGCATCGAGCCCGACATCAAGGTCCTCGAAGCCATCCCGGACGACCTGAAAGGCAAGGACGAGGCGAAGGGTGAGGCGAGCCTCCGTGGGCACCTCTCGAACGACAAGGGCGAGGACCTGTCCGCTTCGCAGGCCTATGTGGCGACGGATCCTGCCAAGGACACGCAACTCATCGCCGCGCTTGATCTCTTGCGAGGCAAGACGGTCACCAAATCCGACCCGGCGACGAGCGATCAGCCGAAGCCGGAAACCAAGGAAAACTGATTTCCATTTCCTTACGACGAGCATAATGCCGCGCGTCCAAACAGCGCGCGGCACCGATGAAGCGACGGTCGACCTCGGATAAGAAGCTCGTCCCAGGAAGATCTCGGCAATCGTCCGAATATAAGACATATGTCTTGAATTCCGCAGCTGGGGCATGATTTTCCGCGCACCATCCATGTCTACGCAAAGGCTTTTGACGAACGATCTTCTTCCTTTCCATCGATACTTGTCCTTACCCGCTAATCCCTTCTCCCCTTAAGATATCGAGGAACCGCATAGGCTACCGGACGTTGCATCCGCACGGGTGATCCGCGCCGACGAGCAGCGGGACAGGGGTTGTGGCGGATGAGCGGTGATCAGCACGTGAATGCGAGGGAAGTGAGGGAGACAGCGACTTCGAAGCGGGCAGCATCGAACGGAGCAGCTCCACACCCTACGAATTCCGAACGAAGGGTTTCCTCGGCGGTAGATTTCGACAGGCGATCGATGAGCGGCAAATCTTCTGAACGAGCGCCGATCGAGCGCTTCATTGAACGCGCTTTGCATGAGGCCTACGCGGCGACCCTTCGAGAGAAGGTGCCCCAAAGGTTCACGGAATTGCTTGAGCGGTTGAAAGCCAACAATGGCGGCGATCATGGCCGCGCGCGATAAGCTGAAGGATGATCTCGTCCGCGCGATCCCGAGCTTGCGGGCGTTCGCGCTCTCGCTTTGTGGCAATCCGGAACGTGCCGACGATCTCGTGCAAGAGACGTTGATGAAAGCTTGGGCGAATCTCGCAAGCTTCGTCGAGGGCACGAATCTCTCCGCATGGCTGTTCACCATTTTGCGTAATGCGTTCTATTCGGACTTTCGCAAGCGTCGGCGTGAAATCGAGGATGCCGACGGGCAGATGGCCGGACGGCTCGCCAGCATGCCGGCTCAAAACGGGCATATGGACCTTCAGGATTTTCGCGCGGCGCTCATGCAGCTTCCGATCAGCCAGCGCGAGGTGCTCGTCCTGATCGGTGGCTCAGGCATGTCGTACGAAGAGGTCGCGGCCATCTGCAATTGCGCCGTGGGCACGGTGAAGAGCCGGGTTAACAGGGCGCGCAACCGCCTGGCCCAGATTTTGGCGGTGAACTCGACCGACGACTTCGGGCCCGACGCTGTCGTTCAGGCGACGATCGAGCCGACACTCGCCTCGAGTCGCAATGCCTGAATGAGGTGAGCGTTGGATTGACTTTACCCATCCGGCTCCAAGGTGCTCAAAAAAGGCGTTTCGTCTGCCGTTTCCTCTTCCCGGGTCATGCCTTGGCGCTTGTTGACATCATTGCACCTCCGATCGAAGCGGGTATCCTGGCGCTTCGCAATCGGAGCTTCTCAAGGCCTTCATGCTCGAAAAGACGGGCACGACCCCAACCCCGGATACCTTCTCACCATTTGCGCTGAGCGAAGAGCAGCTCGCCCTCTCGGAGCTCGCGCGCGCATTCGCGCGCGACGAGCTCAGCCCGCATGCCGTCGAGTGGGATGAGACCAAACATTTCCCGGTCGACGTGCTGCGCAAGGCTGCGGCGCTCGGCATGGGCGGCATCACCATCGGCGAAGATGTCGGGGGCTCCGGCCTCTCGCGCCTCGATGCCGCGCTCATTTTCGAAGCCCTCGCGACCGGCTGTCCGTCGATTGCTGCCTACCTGTCGATCCACAACATGGCGGCAGGCATGATCGACCGTTTCGGGTCTTCGGCCCAACGCGGACGATTCCTGCCGCGGCTCGTGAGCATGGAGCATCTGGCGAGCTACTGTCTCACGGAGCCCGGTGCCGGTTCGGACGCAGCCGCGCTCAGGACCCGCGCGCGTCTCGATGGCGATCACTACGTGCTGGACGGCGTGAAGCAGTTCATTTCCGGAGCCGGCGCGTCAGACATTTACGTCGTGATGGCGCGGACGGGCGCCGAGGGTTCCTCGGGAATTTCGACCTTTGTGGTCGAGAAGGACACGGCCGGACTTTCCTTCGGTGCCAATGAGCGCAAGATGGGGTGGAATGCCCAGCCCACACGGCAAGTCATTTTCGAGAATTGCCGGGTGCGCGCCGAGAACCGTCTCGGCGAGGAGAGTATCGGCTTCAAGATTGCCATGGCCGGACTTGATGGCGGCCGACTTAACATCGCCGCCTGCTCGATCGGGGGCGCGCAAGCGGCGCTCGAGAAAGCTCTCGCTTACATGGGGGAGCGAAAAGCCTTCGGCAGACGGCTTCAAGAATATCAGGCGCTGCAGTTTCGGCTTGCGGACATGGCCACCGACCTCGAAGCAGCGCGCAGTTTCCTGTGGCGGGCTGCCGCTGCGCTCGATGCCCGGTCGGTCGAGGGAACGCGGCTTTGCGCCATGGCGAAGCGTTTCGCCACCGATGCCGGCTTCAAGGTCGCGAATGAGGCGCTTCAGCTTCTTGGCGGCTATGGCTATCTTTCGGACTACGGCATCGAGAAGATCGTACGCGATCTTCGCGTTCATCAGATTCTCGAAGGCACGAACGAAATCATGCGGCTCATCGTGGCCCGCGGTCTGGTGGCGCAGAAGGACCCGTGAAAGTGAAGGGGAAAATAGGTGATGTGGGAAAGATGAAATGAGGCGTGCCTTCACCACCGACGCCCACCATTCACTCATCTCCTGATCGACGCTCGCTGATGTTTCTCACCTTTTTCACCGCCCTCAAGGATGCGCAGGTGCCGGTCACTTTGCGCGAGTACCTCACCTTGATGGAGGCGCTCGATCGCAATCTTGCGGGCACTTCGGTCGAGGACTTTTATTATCTCTCTCGTTCATGCCTCGTGAAGGATGAGCGCAATCTCGATCGCTTCGATCGCGTCTTCGGCGCCACGTTCAGGGGAATGGACACTCTCTCGCAGGCGCTTGAAGGGGCCGAAATCCCGGCCGAATGGCTGAGAAAGCTCGCAGAAAAATGTCTGAACGAAGAGGAGAAGCAAAAGCTTGAGGCGCTAGGCTGGGAAAAGCTGATGGAGACGTTGCGCGAGCGACTGCGCGAGCAGAAAGGACGTCATCAAGGCGGGTCGAAATGGATCGGCACAGCGGGCACATCGCCCTTCGGCGCTTATGGCTACAACCCCGAAGGGATACGCATCGGTCAAAACAAAAACCGCAATTTTCGAGCGGTGAAGGTTTGGGACAAACGCGAATTCCAGGATCTGGACGGGGAAGTCGAGCTCGGGACGCGCAACATCAAGATCGCGCTTCGCCGCCTGCGCAAATTTGCTCGGACCGGCGCCGCCGACGAGCTCGATCTCGACACCACCATCAGAGGAACAGCCGAGAAGGGCTATCTCGACATCAGTTTGCGCCCCGAACGACGCAATGCCGTGAAGGTGCTCCTCTTCTTCGACATTGGGGGCTCGATGGACTGGCACGTCAAGCTCGTCGAAGAGCTGTTTTCCGCAGCCAAAGCGGAGTTCAAGCACATGGAGCATTTCTATTTCCATAATTGTCTCTACGAGCACGTATGGAAGGAGAATCGACGGCGGCACACGGATCGGACCCCGACCTTCGACGTGCTCCACACCTATCCGCATGACTACAAAGTTGTATTTGTGGGCGATGCATCCATGTCGCCTTACGAGATTGCGATGGCGGGTGGATCGGTCGAGCATATGAATGAGGAAGCTGGACAAATTTGGCTTGAGCGCGTGACGCGGACCTATCCGCGCGCGATCTGGCTCAATCCCGTCCCGCAAAAGCAATGGGGCTACACGCACTCGATCGGCATGGTCGCCCAGCTTTTCGGGGGCCGCATGTTCCCCCTCACCCTCGCGGGGCTCGAGGCGGGAATGAGAGAGCTCGCACGCTGAGACGGCGCCCCTTTTAGCATCGGGCCAAACCTCGCTTAACCATGGTCCAGAGCCCTAAATGTCGCAGGGCCTCGTTAGCCTCTTCATCTTGATTGAACCGAGAAAAAACCCAGCTTTTAAGGTAGTTCGGGCTAATTGCCCGATGCAAATGCAGACATCTTCACACATGGAGGTAGTCATGGCCATCGCATATAGGGAAAGCAACAGGGCGAAGGATTGGGTTAACCTGATCTTGGCTGTGCTCTTGTTCATTTCACCTTGGGTTCTAGGCTTCAAGGGCGACACTGCGCCGGAATGGAATGCCTGGATCTTCGCCGTCATCCTTGCCATTTTGGCGCTTGCGGCGATTTCGGCCTTTGCCGAATGGGAGGAGTGGATCAGCGGCCTGCTCGGCGTCTGGTTGATCATCGCGCCCTTCGCGCTTTCGTTCGCCACAAACCAGCACGCGCTCTGGACGCACATTGTTCTTGGCGTGCTCACGGCGATCGTATCTTTCTGGTCCGTCTGGGATTTCCGGCACAGCCCGCACCCGGCTTAGCGGCCCGAGCTCATGGACGGTCCCGTTTGTTGAAAGAATACGACAGATGGGGCCGTTCCATCGAAGCGATCACACGTCACTTAGAGCAGCTCGCTCACCCAGCCCTCCCAAGGCGCAGCGGGCCATGTGAGCGTGTGCAATTCTGATGCCTTTTTGCCGAGTGAGGCGGTAAGGCGGAATAAACCCTCGAATTCTGTTGGAAAATCGCTCGCCCGGCCTCCAAAAACTCCTGCCAAAACCCTATATTTTCGGCTAAGTACCGAGGCGCGAATCATCGCGCTTCTTGTGTTCTTTTATCATTCCCGGAATTGTGATGGACGACACGCCTCCTTCGCCGGCCGAGCCTCTTCGTGACACCGCCGCCCTTCCCGGTCCCGCGGTCGAATACGACGCCGAATCCATCAAGGTCCTCAGAGGCTTGGATGCGGTTCGCAAGCGTCCCGGCATGTATATCGGGGACACCGATGACGGCTCCGGCCTGCATCACATGGTTTATGAGGTGGTCGACAACGCCATCGACGAGGCGCTCGCCGGTCACGCGACCGAGGTAACCGTCACCCTCAACGCGGATGGCTCCTGCACGGTGACCGACAATGGGCGCGGCATCCCCACGGGAATTCACCCGGAGGAGGGCGTTTCGGCCGCCGAGGTCATCATGACCCAATTGCATGCCGGCGGTAAGTTCAACCAGGACATCTACAAGGTTTCCGGCGGCCTGCACGGTGTCGGCGTTTCCGTCGTCAATGCGCTCTCCTCCTCCCTCAAGCTGCGCATTTGGCGCGATGGGGAGGAGCACGCCATGGAGTTTCGCCATGGCGACCCTGTCGCGCCGCTCGGCATCGTCGGCGACGCCAAGGGGCGGCGCGGCACGGAAGTGACCTTCACCCCCTCGAAGCAGACCTTCAGCATGGTGGAGTTCGACTACACCACGCTCGAGCATCGCCTGCGGGAGCTCGCGTTCCTCAATTCCGGTGTGCGCATCGTGCTTACCGATCAGCGTCATGCGGAGATCAAGCGCCAGGAACTCGTCTACAAAGGCGGTATCGAGGCCTTCGTGAGCTATCTCGATCGCGCCAATGTCGCGCTAACCGAGAAGCCCATCGTCATTCGGGCTCAGAAAGACGGCATCGTCGTCGAAGCGGCCCTGCAATGGAACAATTCCTACCATGAAAACGTGCTTTGCTTCACCAACAACATCCCGCAGCGGGATGGCGGCACGCATCTCGCGGGTTTTCGCGCCGCGCTGAC
>JAFBAK010000144.1 GCA_019247795.1 Hyphomicrobiales bacterium
ATGATCGAGTTGACGATGCCCGGGCCGAAAAGCGCCGTGAGCATGATGGCTGAAAGGATGGCCGGAAACGCAAAGGTGAAGTCGGCAAGTCGCATCGCGACCTCCTCGACCCAGCCCTTCACCGCGGCGGCGAGCGTACCGACCGCCGTGCCCATCATGAGACCGATGGCGACCGCGATCACGCCGACGAGAATGGAGTTGCGCGCGCCCGCCATGATCAGGGAAGCCGTGTCTCGACCGAGCGAGTCGGTGCCGAACACGTGCTCAGCCGAGGGCAAGGCGAGTTTGTGGGGAATGTCGAGCTCCGTGGGTGGCCACGGCGTCCAGACGAGCGAAAGGGCCGCCATCGCGAGGAGCGCGAAAACGAGCGCCGAGCCGATCGCGAAGCTTGGATGACGCAGGGCGCGGCCCTCGAAGCTTGCATTGACGCTCACGGCGCGTGGGCCTTAAGGCGCGGATCGATCGCGACATAGATAAGATCGACTGCGAAATTGACGGCGACCACGAGGGCGGCCAGCAACATGACGCAATCGCGCACGACGATGAGATCGCGGTTGTTGATCGCCTGGAATATGAGGCGGCCGAGACCCGGCAGATAGAACACGTTCTCGACCACCACCGTTCCGGCGATCAGGTTGGCGAATTGCAAGCCCATGATCGTGACGACCGGAATCATGGCATTGCGGAGCACGTGCCGCCACAAGGCGGCGCGGCGGGTGAGCCCCTTGGCTCGCGCGGTTCGCACGAAATCCTCGCGCATCACCTCGACGATCGAGGAACGCGTCACGCGCGCGAGGATCGCAGCCTGCACGACGGCGAGCGCGAATGCCGGCAGGATGAGAGCCTGTAAAGCCGCGAACGGCCCCGCGCCCCAACCCGGAAAACCGCCGGCGGCGAACCAATGGAGGCGAACGGCGAAAAGCAGGATGAGCAGAATGGCAAACCAGAAATTGGGGATGGCGATACCGATTTGGCTCACGGCCATGACGCCCGTATCGGCGAGGCTGTCGTGACGCAGCGCTGCGAAAACGCCGAGTGACAAGGCAATGACCGCCGTAAGCAGCATCGCCATCACGGCGAGCGGCAGGCTGACGCTCAACCCGCCGAGGACGAGTTCGGCGACCGGGGTGTCGTAGGCATAGCTCACGCCGAGATCGCCCGAGAGAAGTCCGCCGATCCACCCGAGATAACGCGTCAGGGCCGGTTCATCGAGGCCGAGCTTGTGAGAGAGCGCCGCGACGGCGCTCGGCGAGGCATCGGGACCGAGGATCGTGAGTGCTGCATTGCCCGGCAGAATGTCGAGCACGAGGAAGATCACGATCGAAGCTCCGGCAAGCGTCGCCGCGAATACCGCCATCCGTCGCAAGAGAAACAAGGCCATGCCGATATCTCCGTTGCCATAAGACGAAATCGAGGCCGTTGGCAATTGGAAAGCCGGTAGCGTTACGAAAAGAGGGTTCCTCAAGGACCCTTCCCTCTCCGCCTCAAGCCCGCTATAGCCCGCGCCAGCCCGTAATCTTAGTTGAAGTTCTGTCGCCGGGACGTGCCGCGGAGCGGCGCGCGGACGGACGGGAACGCCCTGGATCGCTCATGCCGAAACGCACCGACATCTCGACGATCCTGATCATCGGCGCGGGTCCGATCGTGATCGGACAGGCTTGCGAATTCGACTATTCGGGGACGCAAGCCTGCAAGGCGTTGAAGGCCGAGGGCTATCGCGTCGTGCTGGTGAATTCCAACCCGGCAACGATCATGACCGACCCGGAGCTCGCCGACCGCACCTATGTCGAGCCCATCACCCCGCAAATCGTGGCAAAGATCATCGAGTCCGAGCGCCACGCCATGCCGGGCGGCTTCGCGCTGCTTCCCACAATGGGTGGGCAGACGGCACTCAACTGCGCGCTTTCGCTGAAGCGGATGGGTGTGCTCGACGCGTTCGACGTCGAGCTGATCGGCGCCTCGGCGGCCGCGATCGACAAAGCAGAGGATCGTGAGCTCTTTCGGCAAGCAATGATCCGGATCGGGCTCGATGTGCCGCGTGGGCGCACGCTCAAGGGCTCGTTGCGCCAGAAGAAAGACCCCAAAGGCAGGCCGATCTATGACGAGAACAATGAGCCGGTCATGGAACTCTCGCCGGACGCCTTTGCGAATGCCCTGCAGACCTTGGATCATGTGGGTTTGCCGGCGGTGATCCGGCCCTCCTACACGCTCGGCGGCACCGGCGGCGGTGTCGCCTACAATCGTGAGGAATTCTTCGTCGCCATGGAGCGCGGGATCGACGCCTCGCCGACCAACGAGGTGCTCATCGAGGAAAGCGTCGCAGGCTGGAAAGAATTCGAGATGGAGGTCGTCCGCGACCGAGCCGACAACTGCATCATCGTCTGCTCGATCGAGAACGTCGACCCGATGGGGGTCCATACCGGCGATTCGATCACGGTGGCGCCCGCGTTGACGCTGACCGACAAGGAATATCAGCGCATGCGCGACGCCTCGATCGCGGTGCTGCGCGAGATCGGCGTGGATACCGGCGGCTCGAACGTGCAATTTGCCATCGATCCGAGCAATGGGCGGATGGTCATCATCGAAATGAACCCGCGCGTCTCGCGCTCCTCGGCGCTCGCGTCCAAAGCCACGGGATTTCCGATCGCCAAGGTCGCCGCCAAGCTCGCCATCGGCTACACGCTCGACGAGATTGAGAACGACATCACTGGAGGTGCGACGCCGGCCTCTTTCGAGCCGAGCATCGATTACGTCGTCACCAAGATTCCCCGCTTTACGTTCGAGAAATTCCCAGGCGCCGACCCCGTGCTGACCACCTCGATGAAATCGGTCGGAGAGGTCATGGCGGTCGGCCGAAGCTTCGCCGAATCCCTGCAAAAAGCGCTTCGCTCACTCGAGACCGGGCTCACGGGCCTCGACGAGATCGAGATCGCCGGGCTGGGTGTCGGAGACGATCACAACGCCATACGTGCCGCGATCGGCACGCCGACGCCCGATCGCCTGCTGAAGGTTGCACAGGCGATGCGGCTCGGGATGGAGGCCGCGGAAATCCATGAGGCCTGCCGCATCGATCCCTGGTTCCTGGCGCGCATCGGGGAGATCGTCGAGACCGAAACGCGTATCAAGGCGCACGGATTGCCGAGGACATCCGGCGCTTTCCGCGCCCTCAAGGCGATGGGCTTTTCCGATGCCAGGCTCGCGGTGCTCTCCGGCATGTCCGAGGCGGAGGTGAAGACCGTGCGGCACTCGCTGGGCGTGAGGCCTGTCTTCAAGCGCATCGATACGTGCGCCGCCGAATTCGCCTCCCCGACCGCCTATATGTACTCCTGCTACGCCCCGCACTTTGCCGGAGCGGCGCACGACGAAGCGCGCCCTTCCGATTTGCGCAAAGTCGTGATCCTCGGCGGCGGACCGAACCGGATCGGGCAAGGGATCGAGTTCGATTATTGCTGCTGCCACGCCGCCTTCGCGCTCAAGGAGGCCGGCTTCGAAACCGTCATGATCAACTGCAATCCGGAGACGGTGTCGACCGATTACGACACGTCGGACCGGCTTTATTTCGAGCCGCTCACGGCCGAGGACGTACTCGAGATCATCGACGCGGAGCGCTCGAGCGGAACGCTGCTCGGCGTCATCGTCCAATTCGGCGGGCAGACGCCGCTCAAGCTCGCCAAGCCGCTCGAGGAGGCAGGCGTCCCGATTCTCGGAACCTCGCCCGACGCCATCGACCTTGCCGAGGATCGGGACCGTTTCAAGCGCCTTCTGGACAAGCTGAACCTGAAGCAGCCGAAGAACGGTATCGCCTACTCGGTCGAGCAGAGCCGCCTGGTTACGGCCGATCTCGGCTTTCCGCTCGTGGTGCGCCCCTCTTACGTGCTGGGCGGGCGCGCCATGGCGATCATCCATGACGAACGCAGCTTCGACGATTATCTCCTCGGCACCTTGCCGAGCCTTGTACCGGAGGAGATCAAGGCCCGATATCCCAATGACAAGACCGGGCAGATCAACACGCTTCTTGGCAAGAACCCGCTGCTCTTCGACCGATATCTCACGGATGCCATCGAGGTCGATGTCGATTGCCTCTGCGATGGCAAGGCGACCTATGTGGCAGGAATCATGGAGCATATCGAGGAGGCTGGCATTCACTCGGGCGATTCGGCCTGCTCGCTTCCGCCTCATTCGCTCGATCCCGCGACCGTCGTCGAACTCGAGGCCCAGACGCGCAAGCTCGCGCTCGCGCTCGAAGTCGGCGGCCTCATGAACGTGCAATACGCGATCCAGGACGGCATCATCCATGTGCTCGAAGTCAATCCGCGCGCCTCGCGGACCGTGCCTTTCGTCGCCAAGGTGACGGGCGTCCCAGTCGCCAAGATCGCGGCACGCGTCATGGCCGGCGAGAGCCTGTCCTCCTTCTCGTTGGCCCAGAAGCGGCTGAACCATGTGGGCGTGAAGGAATCCGTATTTCCCTTCGCCCGCTTTCCCGGTGTCGACGTGCTTCTTGGCCCCGAGATGCGCTCCACGGGCGAGGTAATCGGCCTTGACGCGGATTTCGACGCCGCCTTCGCGAAAAGCCAGCTTGGGGCGGGCTCGAAAGTGCCGCGTTCCGGGACAGTCTTCGTGTCGGTGCGCGATGCCGACAAGCCCCGAATCGTGCCCACGGTGAAACTTTTGCATGAGCTGGGTTTCAAGATCATGGCCACGGGCGGCACCCAACGCTTCCTCGAGAGCGAGGGCGTGCCGGCTCAAAGGGTGAACAAAGTTCTTGAAGGACGGCCTCATGTGGTCGATGCCATCAAGAATGGCGACGTGCATCTCGTCTTCAATACAACCGAGGGTGCGCAGGCGCTGGGGGATTCCCGCTCGTTGCGGCGAGCCGCCCTCTTGCATAAAGTGCCCTATTATACCACCCTAGCAGGTGCGGTCGCTGCAGCGAGGGGGGTGAGATCATTCCTCAGCGGCGATCTCGGCGTACGCGCGCTGCAGGACTATGTCCGCGGCCATTAGGGCCTTGCGACGTTTCTGCCCTCAGCGCGTTTCTGGACACGAAAACGGCTCGATCCCCGTCAGGGGAGCGGTAAGTTATGCTGAAAGGACTACGCTGCCATGGACAAGGTGCCGATGACCCAGGCGGGTTATCTCGCTTTGGAAACCGAACTCAAGACGCGTCAGCAGGAAGAGCGGCCGCGCATCATTCAGGCGATCTCCGACGCGCGCTCTCTTGGCGATCTGTCCGAGAACGCGGAATACCATTCGGCCAAGGAAGCGCAATCGCACAATGAAGGTCGCATCCTCGAGCTCGAATCCCTGATCGGGCGCGCGGACGTGATCGACGTGAGCAAGCTCAGCGGCAAGACAGTGAAATTCGGCGCGACCGTCAGGCTCGTGGACGAGGATACCGAGCAGACGAAGATCTATCAGATCGTCGGGGAGACGGAGGCGGATGTGCGCTCCGGCAAGGTGTCGATCACCTCGCCGATAGCACGCGCGCTCATCGGCAAGAAGGTGGGCGACACTGTCGAGGTGCACACGCCAGGGGGCGGCAAATCCTACGAGATCGTGAAGGTGGCGTTTCGCTAATCCAGAGAGGCCCTCTCGCGACGCTGCCGAGCGTGCGCCCGTAGGAACTGGGCATATTCGTTCTCCTCGACGTCACCCCCTGCGAGCGCCAACACAATGTTCGCGGCATCTTCTTCGATAGCCGTGAAGCGGTAACCGTTGAGTTCAAGGAACAAGATGCCGACCACGAACCCCGTCCGTTTGTTGCCGTCGATGAAAGGGTGGTTGCGGATGATACCGGCGGTATAAAGTGCCGCAAGCTGAGCAATATCGATCGCATCCGAGTAGGAAAAATATTGGCGCGGTCGAGCCTGCGCCGATTTCAGCAGGCCCTCGTCGCGTACGCCGGATGCGCCGCCATGCAGCACCAATAGCCGCTCGTGCAACGCCAATGCATCCCGCTCATCGATCCAGAGCGGTTGCTTCATTGCGCGAGAACAGAGAGGGTATTCCGATATCTGCTGATTATGTCTTCCGCTTGCGCCATCTTCTCTCCAAAAGACGGGTCGTAAGGCGTCAATCGATAGCCGCCTTCTGAGGTCTCGCTCAGATAGAGCTGACCACCATCTTTCATGCTTAGCCGGGAAATGACCTCTTTCGGGAGCACAACGCCGAGAGAGTTGCCGAATTTGCGAACCTTGAGCTTGACCATCTGCGCACTTCCAAACGTTGCAACCGATGTAATAACTTTGGAGCAAAATGCAAATTTTTGAGGCGTCTCAAAGGCGCAAGTTCGCGCAGCCGCATGCCTATCCTCGAAGCCAGTGGAGCGCGAGCCTTGGCCCTCTGCCGTCGATCGCCAGAAGTCCAGCCCCGATGAGCGCCATGCCGAGAAGCTCATCCGCGACGATCCTTTCACCGAGCACAAGCGTGCCGAGCAGAAGCGAGCTCACAGGCAGAAGGAATGTCACGAGCAGGAGATTCGTGGCCCCTGCCGTTTCGAGAAGGCGAAAATAGAGAAGGTAGCCAAGCGCGGTCGAGATCAGCGCGAGGCCGAGCACTGCG
>JAFBAK010000359.1 GCA_019247795.1 Hyphomicrobiales bacterium
GCCGGGTCGCGGATGACCACGAGGTCGTCGTCTTCGCGCTTCAACCCCGAATAGGTGAAGTTCGCCGAACCGGTGCGCAGAAGCTTCCCGTCCACGCTGTAGGACTTCAGATGCATGATCTCCTCGCCCGGCGGTTTCAGGCGAAGCTCGATCCTGTCGATGCCGCGCAGGCCGCGCGCACGGCCGCCAAAGCCTTCGCGCGAGGCCTCCTGACCGCCGTCGAGATAAAGGCGGACACGCACGCCGCGCCGCGCCGCGTCGGCCAAAGCCTCGATGAGGGCCTGGTCGACGAAAAGATAGGCCGCAATGTCGATCGAATGCGTCGCTTGGTGCAACAGCGAAAGATCGATCCGTTCGAGATCGTCGCCGGGCGCGTAGCGGATTTCGACGGCGCCATTGCTCAAGGGCCTAGCTTCATGCGGATGGGCGAAAATCTGCACGGCCGCCAACCCGGCGAGACCCGCCGCGACGAGCCCGCGCCGGCCCCAGGCTTGCCTGCTGAAAAATCGAGCACTGAAGCCTTCGGAACCGCGTTCGTCTTCGGAAATGCGCATTTTGTTCGCCCCATGTTCCGGCACGCTCTCGTCCACGATTGCTCGCGGATTTGTCCCTCGGCGCATTGAGCGCTATGATATTCAGGTGATTCAAGCAAGGGACAGGCGCAGCTGCGAGCTAGCCTTGATCTCGCCCCGATTTGCGCGCTGCGTGCCGTCGCGTCGGCAGACGAAGTGCAACGAGGGTTGCCGCGTCGAAGACTAAGCTGAGAATGCTCGCCGGAAGACGACGTGCGAGAAGAAACTTGCCACACCAGAAATGGATGACATCCACTCATGCCCACCATTGCCCTGGTCGATGACGACCGCAATATTCTCACCTCCGTCTCCATCGCGCTCGAGGCCGAGGGTTACCGCATCCAGACCTTCACGGACGGCGCCACCGCGCTCGAAGGGCTGAAGCAGAATCAGCCGGATCTCGCGATCCTCGACATCAAGATGCCGCGCATGGACGGCATGGAGCTGTTGCGGCGCCTGCGACAGAAGACGGATATGCCGGTGATCTTCCTCACCTCCAAGGACGAGGAGATCGACGAGCTGTTCGGCCTGAAGATGGGCGCCGACGACTTCATCCGTAAACCCTTCTCGCAGCGCCTCCTCGTCGAGCGTGTGCGCGCCGTGTTGCGGCGCGCCCAGCCGAAGGACGGCTCGGCGCCGCGCGAGAACGACGCCAAGGTGATCGAGCGCGGCAATCTGCGCATGGACCCGGAACGCCACACCTGCACCTGGAAAGGTCAGCCGGTGACGTTGACGGTTACCGAGTTCCTCATCCTCCAGGCATTGGCGCAACGCCCGGGCGTGGTGAAGAGCCGCAACGCCTTGATGGATGCAGCCTATGATGACGAAGTGTATGTCGACGACCGCACGATCGACAGTCACATCAAGCGGCTGCGCAAGAAGTTCAAAGTGGTCGAGGATTCCTTCGAAATGATCGAAACGCTTTACGGCGTGGGTTATCGCTTCAAGGAGGCATGAAGCAGCACCGGAACTCTGACGACCGGCTTGTCGATCCTCGATCAGGAGCACGGTTGATCACGTCCAGGCATCCGCGGCTGCGCCTTGGACCATCATGACGGCAGCGACCGACCCGGTTCAGGCAACTTCCAGGCAGAGCCAGGCGCGGCACGGCCCGCTCTGGCGGGTACGCGCGCGCCTCGCGCGCCTGGCGCTCGGCACGGCGCGACACATGTCGTCGAGCCTGACGCGCCGCATCGTGTTCTTGAACCTCGCCGGGCTCGCGGTGATGCTGTTCGGCTTCATGTATCTCAATCAGCTCCGCGCCGGGCTCATCGATGCGCAGGTGCAGGCGCTGAGCACCCAAGGCGACGTCATCTCCTGGGCCATCGCCACCTCGGCAACGGTCGAGAACGACGCCATCACGCTCGATCCCGACAAGCTCTTGCAGCTGCATGCGGGCCAGAGCACCGACAGCGACGAGGACGATGCGTCCTCCCTGCAATTCTCGATCAATCCGGAGCAGGTCGCCCCATTGCTCCGTCGCGTCATCACCCAGTTCCACACGCGCGCCCGGATCTTCGACCGTGACGGCTCGCTCCTCCTCGACACGCGCACGCTCGTGGGACTGAGCGGCATCCTGCATGCGGACCTGCCGCCGCCCTCGAAGCCGCATTTCCTGGCGCGCCTTTGGACAAATCTCACGAGCTGGCTCGTCAAGCCGGAAGTGCACGAGACAGACGATGACGCCTCGTCTGCCGGCAAGATCGGTCGCGAGGTGACGACGGCGCTTTCAGGGTCGATCTCGAGCTCGGTCGGGCTCAATCGCGCAGGCGAGACGATCGTCTCGGTCGGCGTGCCCATCCAGCGCTTCCGCACGGTGCGCGGCGTGCTCCTGCTCTCGACGCAAGGCGGCGATATCGACGCATTGATCTGGAACGAGCGCATCGGCCTGTTGCGCGTGTTCCTCGTCGCCGCGATCGTGATGACGGTCCTCTCCTTTCTCCTGGCCGGCACGATTGCCGGTCCGGTGCGCCGCCTGGCCGAGGCGGCCGAGCGTGTCCGGCGCGGCATCAAATCGCGACAGGAGATTCCGGATTTCAGCAACCGACCGGATGAGATCGGCCATCTTTCGGGCGCGCTGCGCGACATGACGCGCGCGCTCTACAAGCGCATGGACGCGATCGAGAGCTTCGCGGCCGATGTGGCGCATGAGCTGAAGAACCCCCTCACCTCGCTGCGCAGCGCCGTCGAGACGCTGCCGCTCGCCCGCACGCCCGATTCGCAGGCGCGCCTGACGAGCGTGATCCAGCATGATGTGCGACGGCTCGACCGCCTCATCAGCGACATCTCCGACGCTTCACGCCTCGACGCGGAACTCGCGCGTGAGGATTCCGAACCTTTCGAGCTCTCGGCCTTGTTGAACGCGATCGTGTCCGTGGCGAACGATGTGCGCCATGAAGGGCAGGCGAAAGTCGAGCTCATCGTGGCGCCGCACGCGCTCGGAAAGAACGCCTATCTGACGGTCGGGCACGACAGTCGCATCGGCCAGGTGATCACCAACCTCATCGACAACGCGCGCTCCTTCTCGCCGCCCGACAAGAGCGTCCGGGTCGAGCTCAACCGTCGAGGCGGGTTCATCGAGATCATCGTCGAGGATGAGGGTCCGGGCATTTCCGAGCACGCGCTGGAGCGGATTTTCGAGCGCTTCTACACGGATCGGCCGAACCAGGGCTTCGGCCAGAATTCAGGGCTCGGGCTTTCGATCTCCCGGCAGATCGTCGAAGCGCATGGCGGCCGGATCTGGGCGGAGAATCGCCGCCCCGCTGGTCCCCAGTCGAGCATGGCCGCGACCGCTGGCGCACGCTTCACCGTGCATCTGCCCGCGGCCGCCACACATGAGCGCTGACGAGCCCAAAGGGGACCCATCCTCATCGGGCGAAGCGGAACAGGCTTCGCCCGAGGGTCGAATTTCCGGCGGCCGAGCGAAGAGCGCGCTCCGCCTTCATAAGGGCGGAAAAAGCGCGTCCTCCGACAAAACGCGTAGCCTCCATGCAAGCTGCGTCGTGGTCCGGGAAAGCGGCATCCTGATCAGAGGTGCTTCCGGCGCGGGAAAATCGAGATTCGGGGCACTTCTCTTGGCGCAAGCACGCGCCTTGGGGGAGTTCGCCGCCTGGGTCGCCGATGATCGCGTGGTCGTGCGGCGCCGGGCGGAACGCCTTCTCGCTGCTCCGCATCCGGCGATTGCCGGGCGCTACGAGGCGCGTGGGCTCGGTATCCTGCGCGAGCCCCATGAGCCTTGCGCCGTGTTGCGACTTGTCGTCGATTTCGTGGAATCGACCGAGCGACTTCCGGATGGGGCCGAGCTCCTCGGTATGGTCGCTGGTGTCGCATTACCCCGCTTGCCGCTTGTTGCCGGGCGCGCGGGACTGTATGAAGCGTCTCTTATCGTGAGCCTTATAAGAATGCGTCAAGAGAAAGAGGGCCGCCTGACCTTGTGTTCCCGGGTCGGAACGGTCGCTATTTGACGGAATTGTGATGATCGGCATCCTTCTGGTGACGCATGGGCGTCTTGCCGTGGAATTTCGAGCGGCACTCGAGCATGTTGTGGGGCCCCAAGTACAGATCGCCACCATCGCGATCGCGCCTGACGACGACATGGAAATGCGTCGGCGCGAGATTCTCGAGAAAATCGCCGAGGTCGATAGCGGACAAGGCGTCGCCGTACTGACCGACATGTTCGGCGGCACGCCGTCGAATCTCGCAATCTCGGCGATGAACGGGCGCGAGGTGGAGGTGATCGCCGGCATCAACCTGCCGATGCTCATCAAGCTGGCGAGCGTTCGCTGCGAGCGGGATCTCGCCGATGCGGTGCTCTGCGCCAAGGACGCAGGCCGCAAATACATCAATGTCGCGAGCGAGGTCCTGGCCGGACATTAACCATTACCGGCCGTTCTCTTCCCATTGCCATTTGCTTTTCCGGCACGCCTTGGCCATGAAGCGTCGCGACTGCGCGGCGCGAGGACACTCCCGTTCATGACCAATCTCGACGACGCGACCGAGGCAGTGAAGCTGTCCCGCGAGCTGGAGATCGTCAACAAGCGCGGGCTGCACGCCCGGGCCTCGGCCAAATTCGTCAAATGCGTCGAGCGCTTCGATGCCGAGGTGAGTGTCACGCGGCTCGGCGAGACCGTGGGCGGGCGCTCGATCATGGGCCTTCTGACGCTCGCAGCAGCTCAGGGAACTTCGATCACGGTGGCGGCAAAAGGCCCGCAAGCCCGCGAGGTGCTCGAAGCTCTCGAAGCGCTCGTCGCGAGCAAATTCGAAGAAGGGGAATGAGTGACGAGTGAAGCAAGCGAAAGCGCCCACCCGCTCACTTCTCGCTTCTCACGTTTTTGCTCTTCCAAGCCGCTCGACGCCTCTCCGATCAACGCCTTCGGCGGCCTCGCCAACCGCTATGCCTTGGATCACGAGATCGGGCGCGATCTCTGCGAGGGGAACGAGCGCGAAGGCACGTTCCAGCAGACGCGGATGGGGGAGCGTCAGGCGCTCATCCGCGAGCACAAGGTCGCCGAACGCAAGGATATCGACATCGAGCGTGCGCGGGCCGAAACGCTCGGCCCGCACGCGACCTTCCTGCCGCTCGATGGAGAGACACACATCCAGAAGCTGATGCGCCGACAGGGTCGTGCGCACGAGCGCCGCCATGTTGAGGAAGGGCGCTTGTGCCACGGGACCCCACGGCGCAGTGCGGTAAAGGGAGGATGAGCGCAAGATCGTGATGCCCCGCGTGGCGCCGAGCGCTTCGAGCGCGCGTCCGAAAGCCGCGCGCACGTCTCCCACATTGCCTCCGAGCCCCAGTGCGGCGCTGACCTCGGCTCGAGTCGGAGGGGGCGATCCCATGACGGGTGCTTGCGCGGAGAGGCTTAAGCGGCCGCCGCGATGGCGCTTGCGACCGCGAGTGCCTGGACATGGGCCTTGACGTCGTGCACGCGAACAACGCTCGCGCCCGCCCGCGCGGCGAGCACATTTGCCGCGATGGTGCCGTAGACGCGCTCGCGCGGCGAGGTCTCGCCGCTCACATGGCCGATGAGTGATTTCCGCGAAAGCCCGACGAGAATCGGAGCTCCGAGCGCGGAGAGCTCGCCGAGCCTGCGAAGGAGCATGAGATTTTGCGCCCTCGTCTTGCCAAAGCCGATGCCGGGATCGACGAGGATGCGTTCTTTCGGCAGCCCCGCGGCCTCGCCAAGGGCGAGCGAGCCCGCGAGAGAGATCGCAACCTCGGCCATCATGTCGACCCCTGCATCTATCTCGCGACGGTTGTGCATGACGACGAGGGCCGCGGCCCGGCGGGCGACTTCGGGCATTTCGGGGTCGTGGCGAAGGCCCCAAACGTCGTTGAGGATGACGGCGCCCGCATCGAGCGCGTCGCGCGCCACCGAAGCCTTCATCGTGTCGATCGAGATGGGTTGCTTCAGCCTCTTGGCGAGCACCTCGACCACGGGCAGAACCCGCCTCCTCTCCTCGCCCTCCCCGACCGGCTGGTGACCGGGGCGCGTCGATTCCCCGCCGATGTCGATGATATCCGCCCCTTCCTCCGCCAGGCGCTCGCCATGGGCGATGGCCGTCTCATGCGCCGCAAACAAGCCTCCATCCGAGAAGGAGTCCGGCGTCACGTTGAGGATCCCCATGATGAGGGGACGTGTTTGCGACGAGATCACCCGCCCGTCAGGCAAAGACAGCTGAAAAACCGGCATCTTCAAGAATCCTGTCCGCGAAGGGCCTCCGGCTTGGCGCGCCCTTTCGGGCTTGTGTTCGTTTTCGACTCGGGGCCGACCACGAGCTTACGCCGGCGAGCCCGCGAGTTGAAATGGGCAAATTCGAAGCCCAATGGCGAGCCACCCCGCCGGCCATCCTCGCCGGGATCGCACGATCGTGAAGAAGGGTTTCCTTACGCAGGTGAAAAACGAACTTTGGCAGCACGAAGGGGAGCACCTTGCGTCTGCTTGCGCCGAAGCGCTGGTCCTCAGTAGTGTCGGCCTCGAAATCAACACCATGCGCGTGGCATCCTGTGGGGGCGGGGGCCAGAACTTCCAAGACGTGAATGCGTTTTCGTCGGGATCGGCTGGGGGGCGTCTCGTCTGATGCAGAGGAGCGAGACTTGCAACTCGATCACGTCCTTCAATCCATCGTGGCCGTCCATTCGACAATTCCGGCGGACGGCTTCACCGCGTCGATCCTGGGAACGGAGCGGGCCGGAAGCGGCGTTGTCATCCGCGACAATGGTCTCGTGCTCACCATCGGTTATCTGATCACCGAAGCCGAGAATGTCTGGCTGGCGAGGGCCGATGGACGCCTCACGCCGGCCCATGTCGTCGCTTACGATCAGGAAACGGGCTTCGGTCTCGTGCAGGCGCTCGGCCGGCTCGATCTTCCGGCGATCGATCTTGGCCGATCGAAAGAGGCCAAGCCCGGGGACCCGGTGATCGTTGCGGGCGGTGGCGATCAGCCGCGTTTCGTGCGCGCCGAGATCGTCGCCAAGCAGGAATTCGCGGGCTACTGGGAATACATGCTCGATGAGGCGATCTTCACGGCGCCGGCGCATCCCTTGTGGGGCGGCACCGGCATGATCGGCGCCGACGGCAAGCTCCTCGGGGTCGGCTCGCTCCTGGTGCAGCAGGCGACGAGCCAAGGCTCGCCGCAGGACCTCAACATGGTGGTGCCGATCGATCTGTTGCCGCCGATCCTCGACGATCTCCTCAACTTCGGCCAGATCAATAAGCCGGCAAGGCCGTGGCTCGGCGTCTATTCGGTAGAGAACGAGGGCAAGATCGTCGTCGCGAATGTCGCCGAACAAGGCCCGGCGGCGGATGCCGGCATGCGCCAAGGCGATGTCGTCGCCAGCATTCGCGATCAGGATGTTGGCAACCTTGCGGATTTCTACCGCAAGCTTTGGAGTTGCGGGCCCGCCGGGACCGAGATCCCGATCGAGATCGTGCGCGACAATCGAAGCCTCTGGCTGCGCGTCAAATCGGCTGACCGGAGCGGTTTTCTCAAGAAGCCGCGCGTGCACTGAGCGCGACTTGCCCCGCGCAGGCCCGTCGCTCCCTCGCGATCGTCAATCAACGGGCCAATGGGGGGCGGCAAGTGAAAGCCCTGCAAAGGGGACCGTGTGCAGCGGAGCATGATGGCGATTTTCGCCGCATGCCTTTATGCTCCCTCGCAAAGGGCAAATCTGCGAGAATGTGAATTATTTTTGCGTTGGGATTGTGCAAGTCATTGAGGCGGAGGGCAGCGCCGATCCATCCCACTCATGCTGCTCGCGCGAGATCGACTCCGGAGAGACTTCAATGCGACCCAGCCCACGCCTTTTCCGCCACATGCTGCTGCTTGGCGGCGTCAGCTTTCTTCTCGTTTCGGCCCCGATGCGGCTCGAAGCCAAAATGTCGCCCGAAGCGGAAAGCTACAACAACGCCTGCATGCGCGAGTCCTCCGCCAATAATGCGATCAGGACGGCGGATCACACGATCTACACGTGCTGGGGTTCGACCGCTCAAACCTTCTTCGACTACCTCGTGTCCTCGAACGCGAAGGAGACGGTCGATAAGCAGAACACAGGGACCTATATTTTCCGGGAAATCCCTGAAACAGGCCGCTGCTGGCACAAGATCCAGCCGGCGGATGATGTTTCGATGTACGGGTGCTCAATCAACGTCTTCAAGACAGTGAACTGATTATTCCATCTCTTGTCCGATCCACCTGTCCGCGACGCCGTTGCAAGGCCCGCCGCGCATTGTGCTCGGTGCCGCGCGGGCTCTGCCTTGCGAATTTGGCGGGCGCGCCGCTAAACGAACGACAAGCGCACGCAAAGAACAGGACAGGAGCGGATGGGGCTCGATGCCGACGTGATTGTGGTCGGCGCCGGGCTCGCCGGCCTCGTCGCCGCGGCGGAGCTCGCCGATGCGGGCAAACGCGCGATCATCGTCGACCAGGAAGGGCCCCAGAGCCTTGGCGGACAGGCCTTCTGGTCCTTCGGAGGCATTTTCCTCGTTGGAACGCCCGAGCAGCGGCGCTTGCGCGTTCGCGACACCCACGCGCTCGCCCTCCAGGATTGGATGAGCACCGCCTGCTTCGATCGTGAGGAGGACCTTTGGCCACGCCGATGGGCGGAGCGCTACGTCGGCTTCGCGGCAGGGGAGAAGCGCTCCTGGCTCAGGGCTCACGGCCTTCGCTTTTTTCCGATCGTCGGCTGGGCGGAGCGCGGCGCTGGCCGCGCGATCGGTCCTGGAAATTCCGTGCCGCGTTTTCACATCATCTGGGGCACCGGGCCTGCGCTGGTGGAGGCCTTCGCGCGTCGCGTGCGAGAGGGCGCCTCGCGCGGCCTTGTCCGATTGGCGCTTCGCCATCGTGTCGACAGCCTGACCTCGAGCCACGGGGCGATCGATGGCGTGAGAGGAACGATCCTCGAGCCGAGCAGCGCTCCGCGAGGCCAGACAAGCTCGCGGACGGGGACGGGCGAGTTCGAATTCAAGGCGCAGGCGGTCATCCTGGCCTCCGGCGGCATCGGCGGCAACATCGACCTCGTGCGCGCGAGCTGGCCGGAGCGCCTCGGCACGCCGCCCGTCGATATGGTCGCCGGGGTACCGGCGCATGTGGATGGGCGCATGCTCGAAATTGCGCAACGCGCTGGGGCTCGCCTGATCAACTGTGACCGGATGTGGCACTATGTCGAGGGCGTGAGAAACTGGCGTCCGGTCTGGCCCTCGCATGGCATTCGCATCCTGCCAGGACCGTCCTCGATGTGGTTCGACGCTTCCGGGCGAAGACTCCCTGCTCCGCTCTATCCGGGCTTCGACACCCTCGGCACGCTCGAATATCTGAGGAAGACGGGCCATGATCATTCCTGGCTCGTGCTCAACCAGAGCATCATCCGCAAGGAATTTGCACTATCGGGCTCGGAGCAAAATCCCGATCTCACGGGCAAGAGCTTGAGCCTCGTGGCGTGTCGCGCCTTCGGCAGAAGGGCCACAGAGCCCGTCGAGGCTTTCAAGAGGAATGGCGAGGATTTCGTGGTGAGGACCAGCCTCGCCGAGCTCGTCTCCGGCATGAACGCGCTTTGCGGCAAAAACCTCATCGACCCGGCGCGGCTCGAGCGCGAGATCGTGGCGCGCGATCGCGAAGTCGACAACCCGTTCGGCAAGGATGGCCAGATTGCCGCGATCCACACTGCGCGCCGCTATCTCGGCGACAAGCTCATCCGCACCGCAAAGCCGCACAAGATCCTCGATGCCAGGCACGGGCCGTTGATCGCGGTTCGCCTGCATATCTTGACCCGCAAGACCTTGGGCGGGCTCGAAACGGATCTCGAAGCGCGCGTGCTCCGTGCCGACGGCGCGCCTCTTGCCGGTCTGTTCGCGGCCGGAGAGGTCGCGGGCTTTGGTGGGGGCGGCATGCACGGCTATCGTTCGCTCGAAGGCACGTTCCTCGGCGGCTGCCTGTTCTCGGGCCGGACCGCCGGTCGAGCTGCCGAGCGCGCCTGTGCCTAGACGAGGGGGGACCGCCTCGCTTATGCCGGGGCCGGCGCGGCGACGCCCTCCTCTGCGAGGGCCTTCTTCACCTGAGGACGCTCGGCCATCCGGTGTCGATGGTCATGCACCTTCGGGAAGCGCGCGATGTCGACGCCGTCGCCGTCGAGCCATTGGGACAACGTGAAGAGATAGGGATCGCAGATCGTGTAGTTTTTTCCCATCACGAACGGGCCCTCGATCATCTCGCGATCGATGAGGTCGAAACACTCCGTTACCGAGGCCGGCACCTTCCTTTGCATCGCCTCGATGGCCGCCGGATCATCGGCCCAGCGATACCCCCGCATGCGGTGCGCATGCGCGACATGGACCGTGGAGCACAGATAATTGTTGAAGGCCTGCACTTTGGCGAAGGCAAACGCGTCCTCGAGCGGCGCCAATTTCGCCGCTGGAAAACTTTGCGCGATGAAGGCGAGGATCGCGGGTGTCTCGGTCAACACGCCGCGCTCGGTCTCGAGCGATGGCACGCGGCCTTTCGGGTTGACCGATAGATATTCAGGCTTGCGCTGCTCGTCCTTGCGGAAATCGATGCGCACGGCCTCGTAGTTCGCACCTGCATCGATGAGCGCGACATGCGAAGCAAGCGCGCAAGTATGGGGTGCATAGAAGAATTTGAGCACGTCTTCCTCCCAAAGTGACCGGCATCGGCGACCCTCACGGCCGTGCCGCGATCCTTTTCTAAGTCAACGTTCGGCCGGGCGCAAAATCTTTGCGTGCGCGGAAGGCTCAGGTTGTTTGGATGAGAAAAATACTCGCGGTCGTTGCGCGGCAGGCCTGCTCGCATCAGCTGCGAGCTGGAGGAAACGAATCGTGGCGCGCAACGAAACGGGGCGGCCGATCGGCGACCCCGCATTCACTTGCTTCCCGTCTTCGAAAATCGATTCCGGCCGCGCTCAAAAGAAAGCGGTCCAATTCGAAGAACGCCGCTGCAGCATCTCGCGCTCGATACTGTCGGTGAGGCGCCCGCCAGATCGTTCGAGGAGCGCGGCGATTTCAGCGTCCTCTCCACGCGAGGCCCAAGAGGCGAGCGCGTCCCACATATGGCGGAGAAAACCTCCGACGTGCCGCGCGGGACGTGACTTTGTCGGAGTCTTCCCGACGGCACGGAACCAATCATGTTTGTCTGCTGCGTATGCCATGGTGATGTCTCCACAAGCTTCGCGTTCCGATCCATCAGCCCTGCCCATGACGAGCCTCCTTTGCGGACTGAGCAGTAGTCTCGTGCTGGTCTCGGCCGCATGCACCTCGCTTCTTGCCGTGCAATCCAAGGTCGGGCGTGCCAAACCAACTTTTATACGGTTGAGATTTTTTTAATCGTGATCGCCCTTGCGTGACTTATTTGACATCTCCACTGCAGAGTGACAAAGGATTTTACCTCAATTGATGCTTGAGAATTTCTCATGCAGCACCCGATGCCGCAACTCAACGCCCTCAAAGCCTTCGAGGCGGCGGCGCGGCATCTGAGCCTGACCAAGGCGGCCCAGGAGCTGCATGTGACCGCAGGCGCCTTGAGCCATCAGATCCGCGGGCTCGAGGAACTGCTCGGCCTCAAGCTTTTCGAGCGTGGCGTGCGCTCGATCGCGCTGACGCGTGCTGGGCTTCGTCTCTATCCCGGCCTGCGAGCGGGGTTTACCCAGATCCGCGATGCAGTGGATACTGTGGGCCGCGACGGCAACGAACGCGCGCTCGTCATCAGCACGCCACCGGGCTTCACCTCGAAATGGCTCGCGCCGAGGCTTTACCGCTTCTCGGCCGCGCATCCGGAGATTGATCCGCGCGTCTCATCCTCCGTGATCAACGCCAACTTCGTCACGGACGGCGTCGACATCGCGGTCCGCAACATGCCGGCCGATTCTCAGGACGACCCCGAACTCGCGCTCGAGACCCTGGTGAGCATGGCTTATGTTCCCGTCTGCAGCCCGAAGCTGATCGCATCGCACGGCCCGATCCGCTCCGGAGAAGAGCTGAAGGCGATGCCGCTCATCCATGATGAATCGCTCGGTAGCCGTCCTGGATTGCTCGGATGGGCGGATTGGTTCGCAGCCGCCGCAATCACGGGCGTCGATCTCAGCCGGGGCTTGCGTTTCACCAGCACCGATCATGCGCTCGACGCCACGATCGAGGGCGCCGGCGTTTTGCTCACGCACGACATCCTCGCTTATGATGAATTGCGCACGGGGCGTCTGTTGATCCCCTTCGCGCTCTCGTTGAATTCGAAACGCGTCTACAGCCTTGTCTACCCGAGGCGCCGCGGGGATCACCCGAATGTGCAAGCCTTCCGCAACTGGATCAAGAAAGAGATGAAAGCGCTCGACTGGAACAAGTGGCGGGCGAGCCTCATGCGAGCCTCGACCCCGTCCGTTGCCGAAGTGGAAACCCGGCCTCGGTCGGCGCGCGCAGGGAAGCCTCGATCATCGGTTTCCCGCGCATGAATCGCAGGGACAATCAGCCGAGAGCCCGGCAGACACCACTGCCATGCCAAGTCGTGGATGGACTTTCCCGACGGATCGTCGACCATCCGCCGAATCGATCGGTAAGAGGCAGCACGAGACCTTGGCGAAAACCGGAGGACCGATGAGCCAGGCGGCGACAAGGACGAGACCCGCACGCGGCGAAACACCGCGCTATGAGATGGACGCGTTCCGGCGCGAGATCGGGGACGTGCCGGTGGTCGACGAAGAGCGCGTGGTGCGGCTGCGCTCGCGTGACTTCTTTTGGTACAGCCCCGTGCTCAACGAGCAGCTGCACGGGCTGACAGCAGACATCATCGCAGTACCGCGCAACGAGGCGGATGTCGTCACTGTGGCACGCGCTTGCGCCCGTCACCGCATACCGCTGACGCCGCGAGGCGGAGGCACCGGCAATTATGGGCAGGCCGTGCCGCTCGCGGGCGGCGTGCTCCTCGATCTCACCGGGCTCAACGCCATCGAGTGGCACAAGGCCGGCGTGCTTCGCGTCGGTGCCGGGGCGAAGATGGTCGATATCGACACGGCACTGAGGCCGCAGGGGTGGGAACTTCGCATGCACCCCTCGACCAAGCGCACGGCCACGATCGGGGGCTTCGTCGCCGGCGGCTCGGGCGGCGTCGGCTCGATCACCTATGGGGGCCTGCGCGAGCCGGGCAATCTTCTCGCCGCGCGCATCGTGACGCTCGAAGAGGAGCCGCGGCTCATGGAGCTGCGCGGCGCCGCGGCGCAGGCGGTCAACCATGCCTATGGCACGACCGGCATCATCACGACGCTCGAGATGCCGCTCGCGCCTGCCTTCCCCTGGATCGATATGCTCGTCGCCTTCGACGATTTCTTCGATGCCGTCGCTTTCGGCCGTGAGCTTGCGCTCTGCGACGGCATCGTGAAGAAGCTCGCGACGCCGATCCAGTGGCCGCTTCCCAGCTATTTTGGGCCGTTGAAGCGCCATTGCCCCGAAGGCAAGCATCTTCTGGCCTGCATGATCGCCGAACCTTGGACGCAAAGCTTCAAGGAGCTTCTGCGCAAGCGCGGCCAGATCACCTATGAGGCCTTGATGGACGAGGAACCCGGGAAGACGCCGCTCTACGAATACACCTGGAACCACACCACGCTGCACGTCCTCAAGCACGATCGCAAGGCGACCTATCTGCAATGCCTCTTTCCCTCGGATCGGTTGCTCGACAGCTTGAAGGAGATGCACGCGATCTTCGGCGAGGAGGTCCTCTACCATTGCGAGTTCCAGCATTTCGCTGGCCGCGTCACCTGCAGCGCCTTGCCTGTGGTGCGCTACACCACGGCGGAACGGCTGAACGAGATCATCCGCCTCCACGAAGAAAATGGCGTCTCGATCGCCAACCCGCATGTCTATACCTTGGAAGACGGCAGCCGGCACAAGAAGGCGGATTCCGATCAGCTCGGCTTCAAGCATGAAGTCGATCCGATGGGCTTGCTCAACCCCGGCAAGATGCGGAGCTTCAAGCCCCGTTCGCGCTCGAGCTGATGCCGGGAACCGGACGCCTCGGGTGAAGGTCCTTTACCTCTATTGCCACCCCGTGCCCGAGAGCTTCCACGGCGCGATCCGCGGCGCTGCGCTCACCGGCCTCGCGGAAGCAGGACACGACGTGGATCTCTGCGATCTCTACGCGGAGAACTTCGACCCCGTGATGCGCGTCGACCAGCGGCGGCGTTATCACGATCTGTCGATGAACCAGCTCAGCGTTGAGAGCTATGTGGCGCGCTTGCGTGCGGCCGAAGCGATCATCGTTCAGTTTCCGGTGTGGTGCTTCGGGGCACCCGCGATGCTCAAGGGATTCCTCGACAAGGTGTTGCTTCCCGGCGTCTCCTTCGACATGTCGGATGTGAACCACATCAAGCCGCTGCTCGCGAATTTGAAGCACGTGGCCGGGATCGCAACTTACGGACGCGACCGCTGGAGCGCCATGGCGATGGGCGATGCCCCGCGCAAGCTCGTGACGCGCTACTTGCCACGTTGTGCGGTGGTTACGGCGCGGGCGCAATTTCACGCCCTTTACGGCATGAACCGCGCCGATGAGGCAAGGCGCACGGCTTTCATGGCGAAAACGCGAAACGCCCTGGCGCGGCTATAGCCGGTCACCGATCGATCGAAGGGAAAAGGATGCGCAAGCTCTACTGGACCGATCTCACCACCAAGGAGTTCGAGGCGCTCGATCCGGGACGCACGATCGCGGTACTGCCGGTCGCCGCCGTCGAGCAGCACGGCCCTCATCTTGCAGTCGCAACCGACGCGGCCATCAATCAAGGTCTGCTCGAAGAACTGGTGAAGCGGCTTCCGCCTGAGCTCTCGATCCTCATTCTGCCGCTCCAGGCGATTGGCAAATCGAACGAGCATCTGCGCTCGCCCGGCACGCTCACGCTCACGGCCGAGACCGCTCTGCGCCTCTGGACCGAGATCGGGGAATCGGTGGCACGCGCCGGCATCCGCAAGCTCGTGATCGTCAACTCCCATGGCGGCAACTCCGATCTTCTCGGCGTCGTCACTCGCGAATTGCGCATCAAGTGCGAGATGCTTGCCGTGCATACGGCCTGGAGCCGCTTCGGCAAGCCCGACGGGCTCTTCAGCACCGCCGAAGGCGTGCACGGCATCCATGCCGGCGATGTGGAGACATCGCTCATGCTGCATTTCCGGCCTGACCTCGTGCGCCCCGAAAAAGCGCAGAACTTCGTGTCGTCGGCGCAGGCGATGGAGAAGGAATTCCAATACTTGCGTCCGACCGGCCTGCAGGCGTTCGGCTGGATCGCGCCCGACCTCAACCCGCAAGGTGCGGTGGGCGATGCCTCGCTTGCTAGGGCCGAAAAAGGCCGCCTCACCGCGGCGCATCAAGTTGAAGGCTTCATTGCGCTCTTGCGGGACGTTGCGAAATTCGATCTCGCGCGGCTGACGTAGCACGGCGCGAACAGGTTTTCTCGGCTTTTTTGCCGTGCGATTTTCTACTCGATTCTTTGAGCGTGTTAGCGCATGATTTTTCGTCTAATAGGCCCCAGGACCCACCGCAGCGCTAATCCCTCCTGGTCAATCCCGAGGAACCCGTGCCGAACGCTTCCGCGAACAAGAACGCGAACTTCTCGTCAGGGCTCGGGCTCGCATCGATCCCGCCGAGGCGAAAGTTCGCGCCAGCCACCCTTCTCGCCTCGACCTCGCTCGCTGCGCTTCTTCTCGGCCCCCCTTTTCCCACATGGGCGGGCTCCATCACCAACCCCGCCAACACCGTCGTAACCTCGATTGCGATTCAGAACTCGACCGTGACGGGCTCAGTGACAAATGCCGGCACGATCACCCCGGGCATGTTCACCACCAACGGCGGCACCAGCGTCGCGGCGATAGCCATCTTCAACGGCAGTAGCGTGGGCGGCGGCGTTACGAATAGCGGATCGATCAGGGCGAACGCGGTCAACGGCCAGTTTGGAGTTGGAATTGATATCTTCAACAGCAGCAGCGTGAGCGGCGGTTTGACGGTTTCGCAAGGAGGTTCGATCTCAGCTTCGGGACCTGACGCGTCCGGCGTCAAGCTCTCCGGTAGCGTGGTCAACGCAGGCATCACCAATAGTGGAACGATCACGGTTAACGCGAATGCGGGCGGGAACGGATCGGGCGTTGATCTTTCCCTTTCCAGCACAGTGAGCGGCGGCTTGACGGTTTCGCAGGGAGGCTCGATCTCCGTTTCTGGAAGCAGTGCTGTCGGCATCCGGACTGCCAATCATAGCGTGGTCAATGGCGGCATCACGAACAACGGAACCATTTCTGCAACAGGCTTGGGACAACGTGCCAAAACCGGCTTGGGGCGTGCCACGGGCATATCCGTAGGGGCAACATCGAGCGTGATCGGCGCAAGCGGCTCGGCCGCGATCAGCAATAGCGGCACAATCATCGCCAGCGCGCCAAACGGGAACGGCACCGGTATTTTCATCAGCGCTATTTTGATCAACAGCAGGACGCTTCCGGGCGGCATCACCAACACCGGCACGATCTTCGGCTCGACAAACAGCCTCGTGCTGCAAAGCCAGCAGATCACGATCTCGCAATCGGCGGGCGCGCTCATCGGCGGGATCCAAGGCGCTGCCCAAGACACCGTGAACGTCACCGGCGGTGCCTTGTCGCTCCAGCCGACGAGCACGGTAACCGGGCTTACGATGCTCAGTCAGACGGGCGGCAATGTGGTGTTGCAGCCGACATCAAGCACGACGGCCGGCACATTCCCCACCGTCAACGTGACGAATCTCACCTTGAGCGGCGTGCTCGAGCTCGCGCCGCAATCGGGGAACTTCACGGCGGGACAGACCCTCACCTACTCGAACGTCTTCACGGCCGGGACGCTCACCAATGACATCACGAGCGTTCAGGTTTTCGATTTCTTTTCGAGCCAGGTGACGGGAACGCTCACACAGGGCAACACGGGTCCGCTTAGCGTCACGCTCACCAACAATAGCGGCATGACGCTCACGCCCGGCGTTGCCTCGGGCGCGGGGACTTTCACGACGCTCACGAACCCGCTCGGCGCGGTGCTGCCGGCGGTGAGCGTGACGGGTGGGGCCAGCGTGAATGGCGGCATCTTGAATGCGGGGTTCATCGGCACGCCGGGTGCGCCCGGGAAAACGGGCATCTTGGTGTCTGGCGGTCAGCTCTCGCAGCCTTGCCTTCGGGCACGCAGGTCACCGTTCAACTCGTGCAAAGCGGCAATAGCGCGGATGTCGTGCTGGTCGAGACGACGCCAGCCGCAAATGGAGCCGCGAACGGTCCCGTCCGCGGTGGCTTCGTCACGCCGGGCCTCACGCCGAACCAGCTCTCGGTGGCGACAGCGCTCAACCAGGTGCTTGCAGCGGACACGCCGGCCTCGCAAGCGCTCTTGACGGCGCTCCTTCATGCGAGCCCGGCGATACTGCCGCAAGCCTTCGACCAGCTTTCGGGCGAGGTGCACGCCTCTACCGCGACGGCGGCCTTCGAGGACGCCCTTTTGCCGGAAGGCGCCATCCTCGATCGTCTCAACCAGCCAGTGTCGACGCCTGCGCTCGGCTCGACCTCGACCCTCACCGGCGCCTATGCGGCTGATCTGCCGTGGCGCCCGGCGCTCGCGCCGGTCACAGCGAGTTTCTACGAACCGCGCGTCTTCGATCTCTGGGGCCAAGGCTTCGGCGAATGGGGCCACGTCTCGAGCGACGGCAACGCCGCCGCGCTCTTGCGCTCCACCGGCGGCTTCGTGCTCGGTGGCGACATCTCGACACGCGGCTTTCTCGGCGGCGATTGGCGCTTGGGCCTTGCGGGCGGTTACACGAATGACCGAATCTCGGTAAGCGAACGGTTGTCGAACGCTACATTCGAGAGCGTCTTCGGTGGTGTGTATGCGGGCGCGAGCTTCGGTTCGCTGCAACTGCGGGCCGGTGCGCTTTACGGCACGAACACCACCTCAACCAACCGCCAGGTGATCTTCCCGGGCTTCTCGGATGCGCTTTCCTCGAGCAACGGGGGTTACACGGCGCAAGGCTTCGCCGAGGCGGGATACCGGGTCGAGCTCGCGAATGCACGCTTCGGCTTCGTCTCGCATGCGAGCATCGAGCCTTTCGCGGGCGCGGGCGCGATGCTCATCCATCAGAACGGCTTCACCGAAGGCGGCGGGGCGACCGCGCTGACGGGCTTCGGGCGCGATTTCGACATCCAGACGACGACGCTCGGCGTGCGTTCGGAACTCGCCTTCGGGTCGCTACCGGTGAAGATCGCGACGATGCTCGGCTGGCGACATGCTTATGGAGACGTGGTCCCCTCGGTGCTCCTCGGCTTCCAGGGCGGCGCGCAAGCCTTCAGCGCCTCGGGCGTGCCGATCGACCGCGACGCCTTCGTCGCCGAGGCCGGCATGAGCTACGCGGTCAGCTCGAGCGTCTCGGTCGGCGTCTCCTACTCCGGCCAGTTCGGCCAACGCGCCACGGACAACGCCTTCAAGGGCCGTCTCGATTGGAGCTTCTGAATTGCG
>JAFBAK010000002.1 GCA_019247795.1 Hyphomicrobiales bacterium
CGAGCGGACCTCACGTAACGTGCCGGGCGTAGCCGGCCCATTTCGCCGTTGTATTGCCCGATGGCTCTGATATGCGAGGATCATGTCCGACGACAACGAGGAAAATGACGGCAGCCCTTCGCGCTCCGCGGATGTCGGCGCGCCCGACCGGGAAGCGCCAGTCGCGCCAAGCGAAGTTGGCGAGCGCATTTCCAAGGTCATCTCCCGCGCCGGCGTTGCCTCACGACGCGATGTCGAGCGTATGATCGGGGAGGGCCGCATCGCGCTGAATGGCGAGACGGTGACGACTCCCGTCATGCTCGTTACGCCGAGCGATCGCATTTTTGTCGACGGTGCGCCGCTCCCCGTAAAGGAGCGCACACGACTTTTTCTCTACCACAAGCCCGCCGGGCTGATGACGACCGAGAAGGACCCCGAGGGACGCGATACGGTATTCGCGGCTTTGCCCCACGGATTGCCGCGCGTCGTATCAGTCGGCCGGCTCGACCTCAACACGGAAGGCCTGCTTCTCCTCACCAATGATGGTGGCCTCGCACGCCTGCTCGCGCATCCGAAGACAGGCTGGTTGCGGCGCTATCGCGTGCGTGCCTTCGGCGAGATCACGCAAGACCAGCTCGATGGCCTCAAGGGCGGCATCGAGATCGACGGGATGCATTATGGCCCGGTCGAAGCCAAGGTCGATCGCGAGCAGGGCTCGAATATGTGGCTCACCCTCGGTCTGCGCGAGGGCAAGAATCGCGAGGTGAAGCGCATCCTCGAGCATTTCGGGCTCAAGGTGAATCGCTTGATCCGCATCTCTTTCGGCCCTTTCCAGCTCGGCGAGCTCGCTCAAGGCGCTGTCGAGGAGGTGCGCACGCGCACCTTGAAGGATCAGCTTGGCCCAGAACTTACGCGCGAAGCGAAACTCGATTTCGCCGGGGAGGCGCAAGCGTCGCACCGTCGGGAGCGCGATGTTCACCGGCCCGCTCGCTTCGAGGATCGTCACGGGAGGTCGGGCGCGCGCGCCTCCTTCGACAAGCGGTCGGACATGGCCGGTGCCCAAGACGCGAGAGCCTTGCGCAAGGCTGAGGCCATGGCCCAAGGCCGGCGCAGCGGCGCCCATCGACACAGCTGGCGCGACGCCGAGAGCTGGGCGGCGCGCGGCGACCGGCGGAAGGACGCACCCGGAAGGAACATCAAACACTCCCCACGGCCGCCGCACGGCGCGCAGTCGCCGGCGGACGATCGTCGGCATTTTCGCGGCGGGCGCATCGCCGACCGCAAGGGCCGAAGCATCCTGGTCGAACGGATCGCGAAAGACCCCGCGGCGCCGCCGCGCAGCGACATCGCGCGCGCAAAGGCAAGGCCCGGCGCGACAAGGCGTCACGGCGGCGGAGCGGGGTCGCAGAGGCCCGCATCGACAAGATTTGGCGGCGCGACATCCGAACCGCGCAAATCGCTGCCGCGCGGCCTCGACGTCCTGCGTCGCAAGACCCGTCGTGAGCAGGCGCTTCCCGACCCGCGCGAACAGCGCTCCGGCAGCCAACGAGGAAGCGAGGGTCGAACGGAACGCAAACCGAAACCCAAGGGCAGCGCTCCCGGCCGATATCGCGAAAGCAGCGAGCACAAGCCCTCGCGAGAAGGTGGTCGCGCTTGGGAAGGCCGCGCGCTGGGGCGCGCCAGGTACGATTCGCGTAAAGGACCAAGCGGTGACCGCGAGGCGGGGCTCAAGCCCCGGCCGCGCCCGGGACGCGAGGGTCTGCGCGACAGAAGCAAGGAGCGATCCGGCGGGCGCGGCGAGCGTTCGGAAAACTTCGAGCCACGCAGGAATAACAAGCCGCGCGGTTTCGGCCCGAACCGCAAGGGTCCGGGAGAGTTCAGAGGAGGGCCGCGAAAAGGCCCTCGCCCCGGCCGCCCCCCGCGCAAGCCGCGCCGCTGATATGCGAGCTGTCGAGGCGCCTCGATGAGGATTGTCGCCGGCCGCTTCCGCGGCCGCGGCCTTGCGGCACCTTCGGGCCGGACAATTCGACCGACATCGGACCGATTGCGCGAGACGATCTTCAATATTCTCGAGCACGGCCATGGCGATCCGATCACCAACGCGCGCGTGCTCGACCTGTTTGCCGGCACGGGCGCGATGGGCCTCGAAGCACTCTCGCGAGGCGCGGAGTTTTGCCTTTTCGTCGACCAGGGTGCCGAGGCGCGAAGCTTGATGCGCGCCTCGATCGAGAAGCTCGGATGCGGCGAGCAAGCGCGCATTTTCCGGCGGGACGCGACGCGGCTCGGCGCGGCAAAGCCGCTGGCGCCTTTTTCGCTCGTCTTTTGCGATCCGCCCTATGGGCGAGACCTTGCCGAGGCCGCATTGTCGTCGGCGCTCGCAGGTGGCTGGATCGCGCCAAACGGCATGATCGTGGTCGAGGAAGCCGCAAGCTCCAAGTTCGTTTTTCCCGAAGGCTTCATCGAAATCGAGCGGCGCGCACAAGGCGACACGATGGTCGCCTTTGCCGGGGCGAGGAGCGAGGCAGAACCTCGCTCCTTGATAAATACAGATGTTGAAACGACCCCCTCTGCGGGACCCGTTCCCTCAGGCAAGGATTCGTCCGACGAGAGCCGTGTCGCACGACAGAGGCCCGCGCTCATTCACGCCGCGAGTTGCCTCAGCACGTAGGGGAGAATGCCCCCATTCTTGAAATATTCGAGCTCGTCGAGGGTGTCGATTCGACAGATGACCGGCACCTTCATGAGCTTGCCGTCCGTGCCGGTGATCTCGGCCGTCAAGGTCTGGCGGGGCTTCAACCCTTCGGAAAGGCCTTTGATGGTCACGATCTCGTCCCCTTTGAGGCCAAGTGACTGCCACGAGGTGCCATCCTCGAAGACGAGCGGCAAAACACCCATCCCGACGAGGTTCGATCGGTGGATGCGTTCGTAGCTTTGCACGATCACGGCGCGCACGCCGAGGAGCTTCGTGCCTTTGGCTGCCCAATCGCGCGATGAGCCGGTGCCGTATTCCTTGCCGGCGAAGACCACGAGCGGCACATTCTCCTTCTGGTATCGCATTGCCGCGTCATAGATGAACATGCGCTCGCCGGAGGGATGGTGAATTGTGTAGCCGCCCTCCACGACGTTGCCGGCCGCATCCTTCACCATCTGATTCTTGATGCGAATATTGGCGAAGGTGCCGCGCATCATCACCTCGTGATTGCCGCGCCGCGTACCGTATTGGTTGAAATCGATCGGACGTACCTGGTGCTCGATCAGATATTCGCCGGCCGGGCTCTTCTCGCGGATCGAGCCGGCAGGCGAAATGTGGTCGGTGGTGATCGAATCGAGGAATTGGCCGAGGATGCGCGCGCCGACAATGTCGCGGATCGGCTCCGGCTCCTTCTTCATGCCCGCAAAATAGGGCGGGTTCTGAACATAGGTCGAGCCCATGTCCCAGGCATAGGTGAGGCCGCCCGCCACCCTCACTTTCTTCCAATTCGCATCGCCGTCGAAGACGCTCGCATATTTCGCCTTGAACATCTTCTTCGAAATGTTCTTCTCGACGAAAGCGCCGACTTCCCGGCTCGAAGGCCAAATATCCTTGAGATAAACAGGGTTTCCCTTCTGGTCATGCCCCAGCGGGTCTCGCGTGAGGTCGACCTGGAGCGAGCCGGCAAGCGCATAGGCGACGACGAGGGGCGGTGACGCGAGGTAATTGGCGCGCGTGTCGGGGTTCACGCGCCCCTCGAAGTTCCGGTTGCCCGAGAGCACCGCGGCGGCGACGATGTCATTGTCGTTGATCGCGTTCGTGATCTCCTCCGGCAGCGGGCCCGAATTGCCGATGCAAGTCGTGCAGCCGAAGCCGACGAGATTGAATCCGAGCTTGTCGAGATCCTTCTGCAAGCCCGATTCGGCAAGATATTCTCCGACAACCTGCGAGCCGGGCGCGATCGAGGTCTTCACCCACGGCTTCGTCGCGAGCCCCTTCGCGACCGCGTTGCGCGCCAGGAGGCCGGCCGCGATCATCACGCTCGGGTTGGACGTATTGGTGCATGAGGTGATCGCGGCGATGACCACATCGCCATGCCCGAGATCGAAATTCCTGCCTTCGACCTTGAAGCGTTTCTCGAGGTCGGTCGTCTTCTTGAACTCCGTTTGCATCGAGGAGGCAAAGCCTGCCTTCGCATCTTCGAGCGTCACGCGGTCCTGCGGACGCTTCGGTCCGGCAATCGATGGCGTGACCTCGCCGAGATCGAGCGACAGCGTGTCGCTGAACACGGGATCGGGCGTGGATTTCGTGCGGAACATGCCTTGCGCCCGCGCATAGCTTTCGACGAGCTCAAGGCGTGCATTCTTTCGCCCGGATGTCTCGAGATATCGCAACGTCTGGGAATCGATCGGAAAGAAGCCGCAGGTTGCGCCGTATTCGGGCGACATATTGGCGATGGTGGCGCGATCAGCGACCGTCATCGCATTGAGGCCCGGCCCATAGAACTCGACGAATTTGCCGACGACGCCTTTCTTGCGCAGCATCTGGGTGACGGTGAGCACGAGATCGGTCGCCGTCACCCCCTCTTTGAGCTCGCCGGTGAGCTTCATCCCGACGACTTCCGGCAGAAGCATCGAGAGTGGCTGGCCAAGCATTGCGGCTTCGGCCTCGATTCCGCCGACACCCCAGCCGAGCACGGCGAGCCCATTTACCATCGTCGTATGACTGTCGGTGCCGACGAGCGTATCCGGGTAGGCGATTTCGACCTTCTCCTCCTTGCCCTTCTTGGACTTGAGCTTCGCCTTGCGGGTCCACACCGTCTGCGAGAGATACTCGAGATTCACTTGGTGGCAGATTCCGGTGCCCGGCGGCACGACCGAGAAGTTCTCGAATGCTTGCTGGCCCCATTTGAGGAAGCGGTAGCGTTCCTGGTTCTGCTCATATTCGCGCTTCACGTTCTGGCCGAGCGCCCGCGCATTGCCGAAGAAATCCACCACCACGGAATGATCGATCACGAGATCGACCGGAACCAGAGGGTTGATCTTCGTCGGGTCACCGCCGAGGTCTTCCATGGCGTTGCGCATGGCGGCGAGATCGACGACCGCGGGAACGCCGGTGAAGTCCTGCATCAGGACGCGTGCGGGGCGAAACGCGATCTCATGTTCCTTCTTGCCGCGGCTCTGCGCCCAGGCGGCTGTGGCTTCGATGTCGACCTTCTTCACGGAGCGGCCGTCCTCGTTGCGCAAAAGATTCTCGAGGACGATCTTCATCGAGAAGGGCAGCTCGGATATTCCGGCAAGCCCGTTCTTCTCGGCTTCGCTCAGTGAAAAATAGACGTAGGCGTTGTCGCCCACTTTGAGGGTTTTGCGACAATTGAAACTGTCGAGCGATTGGGTCATCGGGCGCATCCTTCGGGGTTTTGGCGCGTGATCGAAACGCAGGTGGCGAAATGGCCTTTCGCGCGTGAGCGCGCGCCGCTCCGGGAGCGCCCGGACCCCGCGCTGGATGAGGAGATGACTCCCGGCGCGCGGCGCAGCCTGAAGATGATATAGGCCATTTCCCCAAACGCCGCAAAAAGAAGAGGCTTCGGCTCAGCCCGGAGCGCATGATGACTTCGGCGCCCTCGCGCCCACCTGTGTGTGGCGCAGGACGTTCCTTGCGCGAAAGTATGAGGCCTCCTCCGACAAATCGGGAGCCAATCGGCGGGGAGAGAGCGCTAAAGTTGCGGCCAGCGTGTTGAAAACCCTTGAGCCGTCTCGAGAAGGGCTCCGAGGCGCAGGACCTCGGCTTCGCCGCGGAAGCGACCAACGATTTGAACGCCGATCGGCAAATCATGCTTGCCGAACCCGCACGGAATGCTCATCGCCGGATGTCCGGTCAGATTGAACGGCATGGTCCAGGGGAACCAGTTGGCCCGCAGGTCATCGAATTCCTTGCCGTCGATCGTGACCTTGCCGAAGAGGTCTTGATCGATCGGCAGCGCGGTCCGCGAAAGAGTGGGCGTCACCAGAAAATCATGGTCGCGGAGCAGCGTCTGGACGTGCCGGAACAAGGCGGTGCGCGCGAACATCGCCTCTTGATAGGCCACACCGCTCACCTGCGAGGCCGAGGCGATCTGGCGAAGGAGAGAGGGGCTCATCTTGTCTGCATCGCGAGCCGCCATCTGACCGAAACGCGCGAGCCAGGTCGTGTGATTGATAGCGCGCCACATCGGCTCGATATCGAAAGGCTTCCCATCCATCTCGCTGAGCGAGGCGCCGAGATCGAGCAAACGATCGAGCGTCGCCGTGAATGCGGCGGCCACCTCCGCGGCGATCGGCCGACCGGCCGGCACGGCGCAAAACAGGATGCGCTTGCCGTGAAGATCCCCTTCGGGCGTGGCGGCCGCGAGGTAATCGCTCGCTGGCGGGCCATAAGACCATGGATCACTCTCGTCCGGTCCCGCCATCACCTGCAGCATGAGCGCGGTGTCAGCGACGGTGCGCGTCATCGGCGTGACATAAGTGTAATTGCCGAAAGCGTCCGCCGCCTGGCTGTGAGGAATGACGCCGTTCGACTGCTTGAGCCCAACCACGCCGTTGCACGCCGCGGGAATGCGCGTCGAGCCGCCGCCGTCTGTCGCGACGGCGAGCGGCGCGATACCGGCGGCGACCGCCACCGCGGCGCCTCCGCTCGAGCCGCCGCTCGTGTGCGCCGCGCTCCAGGCATTGCGTGTCCGGCCGAAGAGGGGAGCGTCGGTGAGGCTTTTGGCGCCGAATTCCGGAGTGGTCGTCTTGCCGATGAGAATGGCGCCCGCGCGGCGCAGCCGCGCCACCGCGCGCGCGTCCTCGGTCGGCACGTTCTTCTCATAGAGCCTCGAGCCGAACGTCGTGCGTATGCCCGCCGTGTTCACGATGTCCTTCACGGTAAAGGGCACGCCGTGCAACGGCGCGCAGGGCTCACCGCGAAGAAGGGCGTGTTCGGCGGCCTTCGCCTCTCGAATCGCCTCGTCGCGGCAGATGGTGATGAAGCAATTGAGCACGGGTTGCAGCCGCTCGGCTCGGTCGAGAACCGCGCGCGTCGCCTCGATGGGCGAGATCTCTCGGCGCGCGATGGCGTCGCGCAGTGAGATCGCGGGCAGGAAACAGAGCTCGTCGCCGGCTGTCACGCTTTCGACTGTTCCTTTCGCGATCACGCGGATGTGGCAAGCAGCGGCCAAAGCGAGGCGACGAGGAGAGCGGCCATTGTGATGTTGAAGCGACGCCGCCAGAGCGGATCGCGTAGCAGGCGCCGCAAGCTCGCGCCGAAAAGCGCCCAGACGCCGACCGAGGGCAGATTGATGAGGCCGCACACGCCGCTGACGATGACGAGATCGCGGATGAGATTGTTCGGCGCCACATAGGTCGCGACCGCCGTGACCACGATCACCCACGCCTTTGGATTGACCCACTGAAAGGCGACAGCACCCAGAAAAGACATCGGGCGCGGCCCGGATGGATGGGTCGCCGCGGGCGCCACATCGTCCGGCGCGGGCTCGCGGGGCGGCTCCGAACTCGCGATATGCCAGGCAAGCCAAAGCATGTAGATGCCGCCGACGATCTTCAGCACGAGGAAGGCTCCGGGCACTTGGCGAAGCAGCTCACCCAAGCCCAGACCCGCCGCCAGCATCAAGACCACGTAGCCGATCGAGATGCCGAACATATGAGGCAAGGTGCGCCGCACACCGAAATTCAACCCCGAAGCGAGCAGCATCATGTTGTTCGGCCCCGGCGTGATCGAGGTGACGAAGCCGAACATGGCGGCAGCCGAGAGGATCGCGGGCGACATCGACCTGGACTTCACATGCCTTGGGGGCCACGGCTCATGGCCGCGACACCGGTGCGGGACACCTCGACGAGGCCGACCACGGTCATCATCGCGATGAAGCGATCGATCTCGTCCGTTGCGCCGGTGAGCTCGAAGACGAAAGAATTGAGCGTGGCGTCGAGGGTTCGGGCGCCGAAGGCTGCGGCGAGACGCAAGGCTTCGACGCGATGCTCGCCCTTACCTGCCACCTTGACGAGCGCAAGCTCGCGCTCGATCGCCTCACCCTCGATGGTGAGATCGCGCACCCCATGCACGGGAACGAGCCGCTCGAGCTGGCTCTTGATCTGCTCGATCACGTGAGCGGTTCCGGAAGTGACGATGGTGATGCGCGAGACATGCGATGCGTGTTCCGTCTCTGAGACCGTGAGGCTCTCGATGTTGTAGCCGCGGCCCGAGAACATTCCCGCGATGCGCGCGAGAACACCGGGCTCGTTGTCGACCGTCACCGCGAGCGTATGGCGCGCGGTGGGCTCGACCTTGGGCGCCGCGGGGTAATGGGAAGTGCTGGTATCCGGCATGGGAGTTGATCTCGTATGCAGCTTCGGCTCCCCAAGGCACATCTGCTTCACGCAGCGTCTGTGACGTTGGGCGGGATTTCATTTCGCGGGCGGCGTGGCATGATCTCACACCAGCGCCTTGCCCCTTTCGTCGATAACGGCGCCGATATCCTCGACCGTCTCGCCGAGCAGCATCTCGTTATGCGCCTTGCCCGAAGGGATCATGGGGAAGCAATTCTCCTCCTTCGAGACGACGCAATCGAGGATCACCGGCCCCGGTGTCGAGATCATCTCGGCGATGGCTTCGTCGAGCTTTGCCGGATCGGAGCAGCGGATGCCGTGCGCCCCATAGGCTTCGGCGAGCTTGACGAAATCCGGAAGTGCCGCCGTGTAGCTCTCCGCATAGCGTCCGCCATGCAGAAGCTCCTGCCATTGGCGCACCATCCCCATATATTCGTTATTGAGGATGAACACTTTCACCGGCGCACGGTGCTGGATGGCCGTCGACATCTCCTGCATGTTCATCAGGATCGAGGCTTCTCCCGCGATGTCGATCACGAGCGCGTCCGGATGGGCGACCTGCACGCCGATGGCGGCCGGCAGTCCGTATCCCATGGTGCCGAGGCCTCCCGAAGTCATCCAGCGATTGGGCTCCTGGAAGTGGAAGAATTGCGCCGCCCACATCTGATGCTGGCCGACCTCCGTCGTGATGTAATGATCACGATTCTTCACCGCCGCGTAGAGCCTCTCGACCGCATATTGCGGCTTGATGAGCTTGGCCGAGGGGCGATAACTGAAGCTCTTCTTCGCACGCCAGCCCTCGATTGTGCGCCACCATTCGGCGAGCGCGCTTTTGTCGGCGCGTGCCGCCGTCTCTCGCCAGAGCCGGACCATGTCCTCGAGCACATGGCCGCAATCGCCCAGAATTCCGATCTCGGCCTTGACGTTCTTGTTGATCGAGGAGGGATCGATGTCGATGTGGATCTTGCGCGAGTTCGGCGAGAAGGCGTCGAGCCGGCCGGTGATGCGATCATCGAAGCGCGCCCCGACGCACACCATCACGTCGCAATCGTGCATGGCGAGGTTGGCTTCGTAGGATCCATGCATGCCGAGCATGCCGAGCCATTGCTTATCGGAAGCCGGAAAGGCGCCGAGCCCCATGAGCGTGGAGGTGATCGGGAAACCCGTCATATGGACGAGTTCGCGCAGGAGCATCGCGGCGTGCCGACCCGAGTTGATGACCCCGCCCCCCGTATAGAAAACCGGCTTTCGCGCTTGCGCCATGAGGGCCAGCGCCGCCTTGATCTTGCCGAGGTCGCCCTTGAGACGCGGCCGATACGTCTTGTGCTGATTGTCGCGCGGACGGGCATAAGTCCCGCGGGCGAACTGCACGTCCTTGGGGACGTCGACGACCACGGGGCCGGGCCGCCCGGTGCGTGCCACGTGAAAGGCCTCATGCAGCACGCGGGGCAGATCGACGATGCTCTTCACGAGGTAATTGTGCTTGGTGCAATGGCGCGTGATGCCGACAGTATCGCATTCCTGGAAGGCATCCGAGCCGATGAGATGCGTCGGGACCTGGCCGGTGATGCACACGATCGGAACCGAATCGAGCAAAGCATCGGTCAGGCCCGTGACCACATTGGTGGCGCCGGGGCCGGACGTCACGAGAAGGCAGCCGACCTTCCCGGTCGAGCGCGCATACCCTTCGGCCGCATGCGCCGCGCCCTGCTCGTGGCGCACGAGGATGTGACGCAGCTGGTCCTGATGGAAAAGTGCATCGTAGATGGGCAGCACCGCTCCCCCGGGATAGCCGAAGACATGCTCGACACCCTGGTCTTTGAGAGCGCGCACCACCATTTCGGCGCCTGTCATCTCTTCTTGCATGGCCCTTCTCCGTCATTCTAGCGTCGCGACCGCCGGGCGGCGCGAATTTTCGGCAATAAAAAAGGCCCGCTTCGGGGCCTGTATACGCGCTGGCTCGGAGGCCGGTCGTCGAGGACCGTCCGCTACCAGCGCCACCTTACGAGAATGAGTTTGGACACGTCGCAATTCTCCCAGCGATTGCGAGGAACTTAGCCGAGAGCGCGCGAACGAGTCAAGTTAGCTCACGCTTCTGTGGTTAGCTGACGCATGCGGGTGCGGGAGCGGATAAGTGACTTCGATATTTTCAAAGATCATCCCGGGCCTGGCTCGGAGGAGCTGAACTCCTTGCGTTCCACTAAATTGGATGATATTTCCTACTTAATGGAGAAATCGATCGCAGAGGTCGAAAATCGCATCGCATCGCGCCTCAAGGATTTGCGCGCGCGCCAAGAGCTGACGCTCGACGAATTGTCGCGTCGCTCGGGCGTGAGCCGCTCCATGATCTCGCTCATCGAGCGCGCCGAGAGCAGCCCGACCGCGAATGTGCTCGACAAGCTGTCGGCGAGCCTCGGCGTGACGCTCGCTTCATTGTTCGCGTCCGAAGAGCGCACCGATGCCTCGCCGGTGGCGCGGCGCAAGGATCAGCTCGAATGGCGCGATCCCGAGACGGGCTACCTTCGTCGCAATCTCTCCCCGCCCGGCTTTCCCTCTGCGATCGAGCTCGTCGAGGTTGTGCTGCCCGCCGCCACGCGCGTCGCCTATGATACCGGCTCTCGCGAGGCCCATGTCGATCAGCAGGTCTTCGTTCTCGAGGGCTCGGTCGAGGTCACGCTTGGCGACACCCCCCATCGCCTCGACGCAGGGGATTGCCTCGCGATGCAGCTCGATCGGCCAATCGCTTTTCACAATCGCGGCCGCAAGCCGTCGCGCCATCTCGTGGCGCTGACGTCGAGACGATTTTCGCCTGCTCCAGTTGGTGCGCGACCAGGAAGGAGCGCCAAGTGACCGCTGACACAATCTCGATCCGGTCGCTCTCCGGCGAGGAAGCGCATGCGCGAAGCGTTGCGCTTTGCGAGGTGCTCATGGATTGCGTCGAGGGCGGCGCCTCGGTCGGCTTCATGTCGCCCCTGTCGCAGGCGCGCGCACAAACGTTCTGGCGACTTGTCGCCGACGATGTCGCGGCCGGAAGACGCAAGCTGCTGGTCGCCGAGGACGCAACAAAAGGCCTGCTGGGCACGGTGCATCTCGTGCTCGCTCAGCCCGACAATCAAGGGCATCGCGCCGATGTTTCCAAGATGCTCGTGCATCGAAGCGCGAGGCGCCGAGGCATCGGGGCCGCGCTGATGCGGCAAATCGAAGGCGCCGCGCGTGCACGCGGCAAGACCCTCCTGGTCCTCGACACCGTCACCGGAAGCGACGCGGAACGACTTTACGGACGTCTCGGCTGGACGAAGGTCGGCGTAATTCCCGACTTCGCCCTGTGGCCGGACGGAAGGCCTTGCGCGACCACCTATTTCTATAAAAGCCTCGCCTGAGCGATCCTTGCCCTACGACATCGACAGCATTGTCCTCGGCGCGGCGCTTTCGAGCGCCTTCCTCCACGCGGCCTGGAACGCCGCCGTGAAGAATTCGCCCGATCCCGGTTGCGCGATGGCCGCGCAAGTCGTGGGCTCGGGCCTCGTCTCGATGCCGCTGCTGTTGCTCGTCCCCTGGCCTTCAGCGGTGGCTTTGCCTTGGCTTTGCGCGGCCGCCAGCCTCAATCTCGTGGTGCTCATCGCGCTTTTGCGCGGCTATGCGCATGGCGGAGGCTTCGGCTTCGTCTACCCGCTCGCACGAGCGACATCGCCCTTGCTCGTGCTCGTCCTCGCGAGCCTCTTGCAAGGCGAGACCGTCGGCCCTTTTGGGATCGTTGGTATCGGGCTCGTCTCCTTCGGCATCACACTGTTTGCGCTTGGTGAAGGGCGCCACCGGCCGAAGGCTTTGGCCTATGCGCTCCTCGCCGGCGCCGCTTCGGCGGCGTATGCGTTTTGCGACGCGAACGGCGCAAGGCATTCGTCCTCGATCGTCGGCTATGGGCTCATCGCTTCGCTGCTGAACGCTTGCGTCTTCGGCGCGCTCCACATCATGCGCCATCCCGTGCCGCTGCGCGTCGCGCTACGGTCTCATCTGGGAGTGGCGACGCTCGGCACGAGTGCCGCCCTCCTCTCCTACGGCCTCATCCTGTGGGTCTACACCCGCGCGCCAATCGCGATCGGCGCCGCGCTGCGCGACACGAGCGTCATCTTCGCAGCCTTGATCGCGGCTTGGCTCGGCGAAGGGTTGAGCCTGCGCCGTGCCGGCGCGATCGCACTCGCCGCAGCGGGCGCCTGCCTCATTCGGTTTGCGTGAGGGCCGGAGCGCCGGCCTCCTCCACCGGCCGTACGCTCTGAAATTTCGCGAGAAGCAGGAGATCATAGACCGCCTTCAGCGCCCCGCCGATCAAGAGCGGCCAGCCGAAGGCCGAAAGGCTCATGAGGTAGCCAGCAAGCAATGGGCTCAGCGCCGATGCGAAGCTTCGCGGCACCGCTGTCAGGCTCGCGGCCGCGGGGCGCTCTTGTGGGGTCACGACGGCCATCACGTAAGAAGTGCGTGTCGGCACATCCATCTGGGACAAGGCGCTGCGCGCAAGCAACAATGAGACCGCGGTCGCGAGATTCGGCGCGAAGGGCAAAAGCATCAAAAAGATGTTCGCCGGGAGATGCGTGAACACCATGGTGTTGACCAGGCCGAAGCGTTCCGAGATCGGCACCGCGAGGAGAAATGAGATCGCCGAGAAGATGCTGCTCCAGAACAGGATGGAGGCGGCCGTCGTGACCGAAAGATCAAAGGCTTGGTAAAGCCAGAGCGCGAGGAGCGACTGAACGAAGAAGCCGCTTCCGAAGGAATCGAGGCTGAAGAGCGCCGCGAGGCCATAGACAATGCTCCGCGATCTTTGCAATGGCGCGGGTAGGGCTTCGTGCGTTGGCTCGACTGCTTGGGTCAGCGGACGATAAAGAAAGAGTGTCAGAAGGCCGAGAATGCCATAAAGCGCGAACATGCCCTGCATGGCGGCAAGATGGCTCCAGCCCCATGCCCCGGCCGCGACATCGGGGATCGACGCGGCGATGACGCCGATGCCACCGCCGAGGGTCCCGACGAGGCTGTAGCGTGCGAAAAGCGCGGTGCGCCGCCCCGGATCGATCGCCTGAGCGAGCATCGTCTGCTCGAGGGGAAGAAAGAGACTGACATCCCCGGAGCTCGGATTGATCGTGCCGACGAAGGCGACGATCAAGAGCGGCCAGAACTGCGTCGTGAGGGCAAAGCCGGCGCCGGTCGCGGCCATGAGCAGACAGGCGGCGAGCAGCAGGTGCCGACGCCTGTGCCGATTGGCGAAAAAACCGGCCCAGAGCGTGAGAAGCGCGGAGCCGACGAGCGTCACGGTGATGAGCGAGCCGATGGCGAGTACGCTGAAGCCGAGCTCGAGAAGATAGATGGGCAGGAGCACGGAGACGAAGCCGTCCGCGAAGGCCCGCACGGCGCGTGCCGCAAGGATGCGAAAGGCGTCGTGCGTTATCCCGGGCGGAAAGGGTCGCCACCATTCATCGCCGACACTTTTCATTGGCAAGCCGTGACCTCGATCGGCGTGATGTTAGCCGAGCGGATGAGCGCGCGCGAGCCCGATCCAGCCTGAGGTCGCCATGTAGGCGGCGACGAGTAGCATGAGTGCGGCCGAGGCGTAAGGAGCGCGCCGCGCAAAGCCATCAAAGCCGGACCAGCGCTTGCGGATGCGATTCACGCTCAGTGACGCAATCACGCCCACCGCCACCATGGTGATCGCGAGCCCGAGACTGAAACAGGCCACGAGGGCGACGCCGAGCGTGAGTTGCTTGAGCTGCAGACACAGCAGCAGCACGGTGATGGCCGCCGGGCAGGGAATGAGGCCGCCGGTGAGGCCAAAGAGCAAAATCTGCCGCGTGCCGACATTGCCGCCCTGAAAATGACGGCTGATCTCCTCGGCGTGCTCGCGTTCATGCGCGTCCATGAACGCGCCGTTCTCGGCGACATGAAGCCCTTCTTGCGACCTTGGGACTTCCGCTGCGTGGTGATGGCGATCGCCTCGCTCACCATGATGGTGGCCATGGCCTGGATCATGGGAGTGGGCGTGATCATGCGCGTGATGGTGAGCCTGGTGATGGTGACCATGATGGCGATGCCCTTCTTGTGCCGACACCAGGCCACGACGCGTGCGCCGAAACATCCAGAACGCAATGGCGATGATGATGGCGGCCGAGGCGAGCTGGAGATAGGGCTCAACCGCCTCCACGTTGAGGTCCCGCCCCAGATATTGGCCGCCGAGCGCCACCACCCACACGACCGCCGTGTGCGAGAGCGCGGCGGAGAGGCCGAGCAGAACGGCTTGAGTGACCGTGCCCCTGATGGCGATGATGAAGGCCGCCATCATCGTCTTCGAATGGCCGGGCTCGAGGCCATGCAACGCGCCGAGCAGAAGCGCGGTCGGCACGAAAAGCCAGGCATGGGCGGCGCCCTGCTGGAGAAGATCGGGAAGAGATGGCATCGCAGGCCTTCAGAGATATTTCGACAGGGTCTTGAACTCGCGCAGCGCCTCATCGGCGCTGAAGCCATCCTCGCCTAGCGCGTCACCAATGCAATGTTCCATGTGGTCGTGAATGAGCAGGCGCTTCGACATGTGGATGATGCTTTCCACGGCCTGAAGCTGCTGAGCGAGCTCCGTGCAGGAGCGACCATTCGCAAACATCGAGAGTACGGAGGCAAGCTGACCATGAGCCTGCTTCAGCCGCTTGAGAATCTCAGGATGCGCTCTGTGCTTCATAACCCCCCTATACCCCAGGTAGGAGGGGGGTCAAGTACCGCAACTTTGGAGTGGGGTGAATTCAGCTTGCTCGCCACAGGTCCCTTGGTTTCGCCGCTCAGCCCAGCAAGGCGATGAACGTGCTGATCACGAGCGCGGCGGCAAGCGAGATGTTGATGAGGCGCGAGCTCATGGGATCGCGCAGAAGGCGCGCGAGAGAAACGCCGGCGACGAGCCAGGCGAGGTGGATGATCACGATCATGAAGCTGAGCAGCAAAAGCTTCACGGCCGCGTCGAGGCCATGGCTCTCCGCGATCACCGTAGTGCCCGCGAAAACCGCCGCGATCGCGAAGTAGGCTTTCGGGTTTGCGATGGCGAGCAGGAAGCCGCCCGCGAAAGAAGGCGCGGCTGTTTTGGTCGAGCGCTCTTGCAGCGGAGGAGCCATCGCGATCGTGTAGGCGAGGTAAAGTATGTAGACGGCTGCGATCGCACCGATGAGGCGCGCTCCGTAAGGGATCGCGAGCACGAGGGCGACGACGCCGGCCGCGACCATCAGCAGCACCGCGATGGTGCCGACGATCAACCCGCAAGCGTATTGAAGCGAACGCCGGACCCCGAAGGCGGCGCCAACGGCCGTGACGCTGATCGTCGACGGGCCGGGGCTTCCCATGATGACCAACGAGGCAAGGATCAGCCCCAGAAAAGGCCGCCAAAACTCGGGCATGAGCGCGACGCTGTTCTCCATCGAAGCCTTCCGCGCGAAGCCTTCCGCGCAACTCTTGCCGAAAGCCTACATTCGAGAGCAGCGCCTGGATTGAACGATCGTGCGAGGCGGACCCGCGCCAAGAAAACAGCCCGTATTCTTCACGCTGCCTTGCCGTATTTCACGTTGAGATACCGCAAATAAGGCCCGGCCTCGAGCGCCCGGCCGGTCGCCCGCTCGAGAAGCTCATCGCGGCTGAAGCGCTTGCCGTGCCGCCAGACATTCTCCTTGAGCCAGAGCCGAAGCGGCGCCGTCTCCCCCTTCGCCAAGGCGGTCGCCACACTCTCATCCTTCTGCTTCGCGATCTCGAAGAGCTGCGCCGCCATCACATTGCCAATCGTATAGGTGCAGAACGAACCCATGGAGCCCGAAGCCCAATGCACGTCCTGGAGGCAGCCTTCACGGTCGTTCGGAACCATCACGCCGAGCTGACGCTGCATCGCCTCCCGCCAAGCGCCGGGAATATCGGAGACCTTGAGGTTACCCGTAAGCAAAGCGGCCTCGAGCTCGACACGCAGCATGACGTGGAAATCGTAGGTGAGCTCGTCCGCCTCGGTGCGGATGAGACCCGGTGACACGTCGTTCACGGCATGCTGGAAGGCGTCGGCATCGATGCCATCGAGCCCGCCGAGCGCCTGCTTCACTGCCGCGAAATGGGCGAGCCAGAAGTCACCGCTGCGCCCGACGTGATTTTCCTGAAGGCGCGACTGGGATTCATGCGTGCCCAGGCTCGCTCCGCCTCCCGCATGCAGGCCGACGAGATCGGTCGTGAGCGGCGTGCGGGTGAAGGCCGGATCGACGTTTTGCTCGTAGAGCCCGTGCCCCGTCTCGTGCATCGCGCCGAAGAGCGAGTTCGCGAAGCTGCGCTCGCCGAGCCGCATGGTGATGCGCACATCCGCGCACGTGAAAGAAATGGCGAAGGGATGAACCGTCTTGTCGAGACGGCCATGCTCGTAGTCGTAGCCGAGCACCTCGGTGAGCAAGCGCGCTGCGGCTTTCACCTTCTCTTCTGGAAAAGGGTGATTGAGGAAATCGCGCGCCGGGCGCTTGCGTCCGAGCGCAACATCCAGGATGGGCCTGATCCCGAGCTTCAGCTCCGCGAGGAGCGCGCTGATGTCGGCGAAGGTCGTGCCGGGCTCGTAGAGGCCGATCAAGGCGTCGTAAGGATGTCCGGACCAGCCGGCCGCGTCGGCATAGTCGCGCGTCACGGCGACGATCTCGGCCAGCGCCGGAGCGAAGCTCGCGAAATCGTCATTCGCTCTCGCCTCGATCCAGATCAGGGTGCCGAGGGCACGTGCCTTCGTCTTGCGCTCGATGAGGTCCGCAGGAATGCGCCGATGCAGCGCGATCGCCTCCTCGACCTTGTGCACGGCGCGCCGCCACGGATCGTCGTCGGAATAGATTTCGACTTCGCGGCGCGCGCCGTCGAGCGCCTGCCGGGTCTCGTCGGCGAGCAAGAGATCGCGCGCCAGGAGCGAGAGCGTCGCGAGCTGCTCGGCACGGGCCGCGCCGCCGCCCCTCGGGAGCATGGTGCGACTGTCCCAAACGAGCACGGAGGCGGCGCAAAGCACGTCGTTGATCCTGCCGATCGCGGCGTTGAGGCGTGCGAGGCTCATGCTCATGCTTTCTATCGAGGGCGGGAGCTGCGTTGACCCCCACTTGCCGCGGGAATCATCGCCTTTTCCTTTACGTTGCCGATGCGGCGCCGGCCAGTGCCGGCGTGGCCCTGACGAATGGGCAAGCGATCACACCCTCGTAAACATCGCGATCTTTCAACCGTCGGCTCCCGGCGCGCCGGCGATGGACACGCGCTCCAATAGGCTCTACTCGTTGCCGCCAAATTTTGCGTGCGAGCGCGCCCCGACACCCGACGGAGCGGCGGGTCGAGCCTGGAAAAAGTTGAGGGCCTTCAACGGGCCTTTCGAAACGAAACGAGTTTGGAGGAGGACAGGATGAAACTGACGCGTCGCGGTTTTTCGGGAGCGCTTGCCGCGAGCATCGCCGCGCCGGCCCTCATCGGGCGAGCCGGCGCCCAAGGAGCGACGCTCAAGATCGGCATGTGCGCGCCGGTGACCGGTCCTGCCGCCGAGCAAGGCCGCTACGCCCAGACGGGGGCGAAGATCGCGCTCGACGCCGTGAACAAGGCAGGCGGCGTGCTCGGCAAGCAAGTGGAGCTCATCATCGAGGACGACCAGACCACCAACCCGGGCATCGTTCTCGCTTTCTCCAAGCTCGCCGCGCAAGACGATATCGTGGCGTTCCTCGGCTCCATCCGTTCGACGCAGGTGCACGCCATGGCGCCCGACGTCTTGAAGCTCGGCAAGCCGGTGATGATCGGAGGTACAGACCCCGCGCTCACTCATATGGGCAACCAATGGCTCTTCCGATTTCGCCCGAATGATTCCTATTCCGGCCGCGTCCTTGCCGATTATGGCGTCAATACGCTCGGCAAGAAGAAATGGGCCATCGTGCATTCGACCGACGCCTTCGGCACGGCGGGCGGCAAGGCCCTCACCGAGGCGCTCGGCAAGATCGGCGCGACCGTCGCGCTCGACCAGGGCTACGCCAACCAGAGCCAGGACTTCACGCCGGTCGTGCTCGCCGTGAAGCAGTCGGGCGCCGACATCCTCGGCTCTTACTTCACCTTCGAGAACGATCTTGGAATCTTCGCCCGCCAGCTTCGTCAGCTCGGCGTCAACATTCCTTACGTCGGTTCCCCTTCGATCGTGAACGTCTCGGCGTTGAAGCTCGCCGGTCCCGCGCTTTACGGCACCTTCGGGGTCGCCGATTACGCCGAGGATTCGAGCGAGGCCTCGAAGGCCTATGGCAAGCTTTACCGCGAGGCCGCCAAGGTTGCGCCGGACAACCAATCCGCCTGGACCTATGACGCGATCACGATCCTGTGCGCCTCGATCAACAAAGCTGGTAAAACCGATCCGAAGGCGATCCGCGAAGCGATCCTCGCCACCAAGAATTTCGCCGGAGCCGAAGGCACTTACAACTTCGACGCCAATGGCGATGGCCTGCACGGCTACAACATCGTGAAGAACGACAAGGGAAACATCGTCTTCGACAAGCATATCGACTTCAACGATTGAGCCGGCCGGAGAGGCGGTCTTCGCGGCACGATGGACCTCGTCCTTCAGCTTCTTTTCACCGGCATCGGCATCGGCGCCGTTTATGCGCTCGTGGCGCTCGGCTTCGTGCTGATCTTCCGCGCCACCAATGTGGTGAATTTCGCTCAAGGCGAGTTCTCGATGGTGGCCGCCTTCATCATGGTGGTTTTTGCCGTCGACCTCGGCTGGCCCTACTGGCTGTCCTTCATCGTCTCCCTCGGCGGCATGGCGCTCCTCGGGGCGCTCTTCAATCTCGGCGTCTACTACCCTTTGCGCAACCGCAGCTTTCTGCCGGTGATCATCGCGACGATCGGCGCCTCGATTTTCCTCGCCAATTCCGTCCTCGCGCTCTACGGGCCGCAACCGCAAGTCCTGCAAGGATGGTTCGACACCCCGGGCATCCAGCTCGGCCCCGTCTATCTCGACAGCCAATATCTCTTGATCATCGCGGTCACCATCGTGCTCGTTGCCTTTCAATACTGGTTCTTCGAGCACACGCTTCTCGGCAAGAAATTGCAGGCGACCTCGCAGGATAAGGAAATGGCTTCGCTCATCGGCATTCCGGTCTCGGCGATGATCATGCTGACCTTCGTCTACTCGGCGCTGCTCGGCGGTATCGCCGGCATTCTGGTCGCGCCGGTCCTGTTCGTGTCGATCCAGATGGGAGCGACGATCGCGCTCAAGGCCTTCGCGGCGACGATCATCGGCGGCTTCGGGGACGTCGCGGGCGCCATCATCGGCGGGCTCGCGCTCGGCGTGATCGAGACCTTCGGGGCCGCTTATATCTCGGTCCCGTACAAGGACGGCTTTGCGTTCCTGGTGCTCGTCGCCTTCCTGATCTTCCGTCCGCAAGGCCTCTTCGGCGAACGGGTGGCGGAGAAGGCATGAGCGTTGCGGCGGAAGCGGCCAAGCCCGCGCCAGCGCGCCGATTTCCCGGCCCGCTCGCCGGCGCGCTCGCCTATATGGCCGCGGCCGCGCTCGCGATGCTCGCGGCGGTGTTCCTGCCTTTCGACGACTACATCCTGCATATTCTCGTCGAAACCGCGACCTATGCGATCGCCGTGTTCGGCCTCACCGTGGTGCTCGGCTTGTGCGGGCAGATCAACCTCGCGCAAGCCGCCTTCTTCGGGCTCGGCGCCTACGCGGTCGGGCTCGGCACCGCCGATCTGCATCTGAGCTTCTGGCTCGCTCTCGCGGGAGGAGCCGGTATCGCCCTCGTCATGGGTGCCTGTCTCGGCATGTCGACCTTGCGGCTCGGCGGACATTACCTCGCGATGGTGACGATCAGCTTCCAGCAGATCCTCACGCTTGTCATGATCAACTGGATCGCCGTCACGCATGGACCCGACGGCGTCGGCAATATCGCACGGCCCGCCTGGTTCAGCTCCGGGCATGGCTATCTCGGCCTTTGCATCGCCGCCCTCGCGCTCGTCGGATATCTCGTCTGGCGCCTTCCGGAAACGAAGCTCGGCCGCTCGATGCGCGCGGTGCGCGATAATGAGCTTGCGGCTTCGGTCTCCGGCATCGACGTCTACCGCATCAAGGTCGCCGCCTTCGCGCTTTGCGCGCTTCTCGGCGGGATCGGTGGCGGCCTGTTCGCCGGCGGCTTCTCCTATGTGAGCCCGGATCAATTCTCCTTCGCCGAGTCGATCGTGTTCCTCACCATGGCGCTTCTCGGCGGGGTGGCCTCGCCCATTGGCGCCCTCATCGGCACCGCCCTTCTGATCGTGCTGCCGGAGACCTTGCGCTTCCTGAAGAGCGTGCCGGGGCTTTACCTTGCGATCTACGGCCTCGCCGTGATCCTCATCATCCGCTTCATGCCGGACGGCATCTGGGGGTTCGTGCAGGTTTATTTGCGCCGCTTCATGAAACCTGCCGCTTTCGCCCGCTCGGCGCCCGAGCTCGTTCTCGTCCCGGCCAAGCTCGAGGCGGAATCGGCCCTCGAGGTCGAGGGCTTGTCGAAACATTTCGGCGGGCTGAAAGCCGTCGACAGCGTCTCCTTTTCGGTGCGGCGCGGCAGCGTGCATGCGCTGATCGGCCCGAACGGTTCCGGCAAGACGACGACGCTCAACGTGCTTTCGGGTCTTTATACGCCGACCGCGGGCAAGATCGCGCTCGACGGCCATGATGTCACCGCGCTGCCGCCGCATGCGCGCACCGCCGTCGGGCTCGGTCGCACCTTTCAGAACATCCGCCTCTTTCGCTCGATGAGCGCGCTCGACAATGTCGTGATCGGCGCCGAGCGCCCCGGCCATGATTTGGGTCGAATCCATGCGGCGCTCGTCGACCAGGCGCGCGCGGCGCTCGCCTTCGTCGGGCTCGAGGGGCGCGCGCGCGACCCGATCACGAGCTTCTCTTACGGCCACCAGCGCCTCATCGAGATCGCCCGCGCGCTCGCCGGCAATCCCACTCTGCTGCTTCTCGACGAGCCTGCCGCCGGCTTGAACTCGACCGAGAAGGTCGAATTGCGCGGCCTTCTCAAGCGCATTGCGGGCGAGGGCCTCACCATTCTCATCATCGATCACGACATGGCGCTGGTCAGCGATGTCGCCGAGCACATCACCGTCTTGAATTTCGGCCGGCGCATCGCCGACGGCGTCGCCGGTGAAGTGCTGCGCAATCCCGACGTGATCGCCGCGTATCTAGGAGCCGAGCCCGATGTCGCTCATCGCGCTTGAAACGCTCACCGTCCGCTACGGCGAGATCGAAGCCGTGCATGGCATCTCGCTCGCCGTCGAGGCCGGCGAGGTGGTCACGCTCCTCGGCGCAAATGGGGCTGGGAAATCGACGACGCTGCGCGCCATTTCCGGCCTTGCAAAACCGGCCTCGGGCGACATCCTTTTCGACGGCCGTTCTATCGCGGGGCTCGGCCCCGAGGCGATCGTCAAGCTCGGCATCGCCCATGTGCCCGAAGGCCGGCGCGTTTTCCCGGGACTCACGGCTCGCGAGAACATCATGCTCGGCGCTGCCAATCGGGGCCGATTGGCGCGTCGCGTGCTCAGCGATGAAACCGACGGCATGTTCGACCTTTTCTCGGACATCAGGCCCTTTGCCGACGCGCTTGGGTGGACCCTCTCGGGCGGCCAGCAGCAGATGGTGGCGGTGGCGCGCGGGTTGATGGCGAAGCCGCGCCTTTTGCTTCTCGATGAGCCTTCGCTGGGCCTCGCCCCGGTCATCGTGCAGAAGGTGTTCTCCATCATCGCGGAGATCCGGCGGCGCGGCACCACCGTGCTGCTCGTGGAGCAGAATGCCCGCATGGCGCTCTCCGTCGCCGATCGCGGATATGTGCTCGAGACAGGTCGCCTCGCGCTCTCCGGGAAGCCGGAAGAACTTTGGCGCAACGACGATGTCCGCAATGCCTATCTCGGGGGCAAGGCCGCAAAGGCGGTGTGAATGCGTCAAGCGCAGTTGGTGCGCGCGTTGTCGCCTTCCTCTTCTCTCATGATGCGGGCCAAGCCCGCGCTGAACGGAAAGAACGACTTCGCGGGCCTGATCGGCGAGTAGGCTTCCCTCAAGGAATCTCGTAGACCGACATCTCATCGACGATGCCGCGCAGCGCGGTGCGGCGAAGCGTCGGCGTGAGCCCGTTCGTCCGCAGGATCGCGGCGGCCTCCGGATCCGCGATCACCTGGCCGGTCGCGACGATGGCGCGCGAAGCCGCGAGCCCTTGCACGCGTGCCGCGATGTTCACCGTCTGGCCGAAATAATCCTGGCGGTCGTTGAGCGTCACCGCGAGGCACGGCCCCTCATGGATGCCCATCTTCAAGAGTAGGCTCCCGTCCCGACGCTGCTCGCCGAGCTCGCTCATCGCTTCGCGCATGCGGATGGCGGCGGCGACCGCCCGATCGGGTGTCGCGAAGGTCGCCATCACGGCGTCGCCGATCGTCTTCACCACCGCACCCCTCTCCGACACGATGATTTCGTTCAGCACGCGGAAATGCTCCTTCACGAGATCGAAGGCGACAAGGTCGCCGACCCGTTCGTAGAGCTCGGTCGAGCCTTTGAGATCGGTGAACAGGAAGGTGAGGCTGATGATCTTCAGGCGCTGGTCGACGCTCAGCGTGTCCGTGTGGAAAATGTCGCGGAAGGTCTGGTTGGTCAAAAGGCGCTTCGCCGTGAGCACCGGTTTGCGCTTGCCGAGAAGCTCGTGCAGCTTGTCGTTGGCGATCCAGACGCCCGGAAGCACGCGGACATCCGTGCGGTTCTCTAGGGTGAGCCGCAAGGGGCCTGGCCGAAGCTCCATCGTCCCTGTCGGGGCGCGCACCTTATTGAAGACGAGCGACAGATTCTGGCGTTCGCGTGTCGGCTCCCCCTTCACGTCGATGAATTGCGCCCCATGCGTCACCGGCTCGAAGACGATCAGGAACTCGGGCGGCAGTTGCAGCGACAGGATGGCTCTTTCGGCGGCCGGCAACTCGATGGCATCGAGCGCCACTTCTTCCATCATCTTGGCGTAGTCCTCGGGGAGATCGATGCCCGAGCTCCAGAAGATCTGGCGGTAATATTCCGGCGCCGGGAGCTCGTCGGGCGTGTGCGCCGCGATCTTGCGGACCCGCGGGCTCACGGTGAACGTCACCTCGACCATGTTGTCGAGCGTCGTCTCGTAGCCCGCCGCGCAGAGCGCGCAATTGTATTCGGCCTGGCTGAGTGTCTTCAATGTCGTGCTCGCGTCGAGCACGCCGCCGCAGCCAGGGCACATGACGTTCCACGACATCTCGAAGAGCCCGATCCGCGAGGCATGCAGCAGGGCCGCGATGAGACGCTCCTCGTCGAGATTCTCCTTGGCTGCGAGATCAAGCGCGTTGATCCGGTTCAGAGCGTGATCGGGCGCGTCCCGAACCATGCGCTCGATCGTGGCGACGACGACGGGATCGGCCGATTGACGCAAGACAGAAAACAGGGGTTCGGCTTCGCTCATTGATGAAGACTACTCCAAATCTCGTGAGCCGAAAACACGGATTTGGTAACATCTTGCCAATTGCCCTTTTGCGCGCCCGAATATTTGAAAAATTGCAAGCTGCCGTCGAGCTCACCCACCTCCGAAGACAAGCGTGGGCAGCCAGAGCGTCAGCGCCGGCACGTAAGTGATGATGGCGAGCACGATCAGGAGCAGGATGAGAAAAGGAAGGATGCCGCGGATCACCTCGCCGATGGGCGCGCGGGCGATCGTCGAGAGCACGAAAAGATTGAGGCCGACAGGGGGATGAATGAGGCCGATTTCCATGTTGTGCGTGAAAATGATCGAGAAATGCACCGGGTCGACGCCGAGCGGCTTCAAGGCGGGGGCGAGGATCGGCATGACGAGCAACAGCGTCGCGTTGACCTCGAGGAAGCATCCGAGGACGAGCAGCAAAAGATTGATGGCGAGCAGGAATTCCCAGGTGGCGAAGCCATGCGCCACGGTGAACTGCACGAGCTTCGCCGGCATGCCCGATTCCGCCATCCAATGGCCGAAGGCGAGCGCCGTCGCGATGATGAGCATGATGCTCCCCGCGCTTCGGATCGCCTCGGCGATCACGAAGAGCGTGCGCGTCCAAGGAAAGCCGCGGTAGACGAGGAGCGAGACGAGGAGTGACGTTGCGGCCGCGAGCGCCGCCGCTTCGGTCACCGTGACGATGCCGCCATAGATGCCCACCATGACGATCGCCGGCACGGCGAGCGCCGGGAGCGCGCGTCCGGTGGCGGCCAGCTTTTGCTTGAGCGGCTGTGCCGCCTCGACCGGGAATTTGCGCCGGCGCGCATCGTAGAGTACCCAGGCGAAGAAGGCGCAGGCCTGCAAGAGGCCGGGCAGGATGCCGGCGAGGAACAGGCGTGGCACCGATTGCTCGACGACGATGCCGTAGAGGATGAGCGGCAGGCTCGGTGGGATCACGATGCCGATCGTGCCTGCCGCCCCCACCACGCCAAGCGCGAAGGAGCGCGGATAGCCGCGCTCGATCATCGCGGGAACGAGGATGGTTCCCATGGCCAATGCGGTCGCGACGCTCGAGCCGCAGATCGCGGCAAAGAGCGTGCAGGCGACGACCGTCACGAGGCCGAGCGAACCGCGGATGCCGCCGAGCCAGGCGGCGGCGAGATCGACGAGCGCCTTGGCGATGCCGCCGAAGCGCATGAAGGAGGCCGCCATGACGAACAGCGGCAAGGCCATGAGGGTCGGTGAGTTGAGATCGTCGATGACGAGCTGCGCCACGCCGATGAGCGGCTGATCGCTGAAGAAGTAAAGCGTAGCGGCGCAGATGCCGAGCACGAGAAAGATGGGCGTGCCGGCGAGGAGCAGGCCGAAGAACAGGACGAGAAAGAGAAGGCTCGACACTTGTGCGTCGCCGAGCGGCTAGAAAGCGTCAGGCGCTCGGCGACGCTCGCCTGGAGCGCTTCCCTCCATCATTGCCTCGTGCGCCGCAACCCCGACCACATCCATCGAGGGATCGTGGAAGACCGCAAATCGCAGAAAACGAATGAGATAGCGAAGCGCCATCAAAACCGCGCCGGTCGGCAGCGAGAGATAGTAGATCCACATCGGGAATTGCAGATCGGTCGAGGAGTGCTCGTCGATAAGGAGCGCGGTCTCGACGATCTGCCATCCGTACCAGGCAAGGCCGAGCGAGAAGCCCAATGCCAGAAGGCAGTTCCCGGCTTCGACGAAGCGCTGCGCGCGCGGCGCGATCATGCGCAAGACGAGATCTGGCCGCACATGTCCGTCACGACGCACCAACTGACTCGACACGATCATGATGGCCCAGACGATGAGATAGACCGTGATCTCCTCGCCATAGCTGATCGACTTGCCGGGAACGAGATAGCGGCCGATCACCTGCCAGACGCCGATCGAGAGCCCCAAAAGCCCGAGAACTCCGACGACGGTTTCCTCGACGAGATCCCAGGCTCTCGAAATGCGCCACACAGGCCGCGAGGACGCGTCCTCAGCTCGCATTGCCCACATCGTCCGCGACAAGCTTCACGAGATCGGGCGAGACCTTGATCTCCTTCGCAAGCTCGTCCTGCTCGACAAGCATCTTCTGGCGCTCTGCTGCCGTCTGCTGCGGCGTCGGATCGACGAATTTCACACCATGCTCCTCGAGCGTCTGGCGGGCCTTGGCCTGGGCCGCGGCCATCTTGGCGCGGTAGGTCGGGACGTTCTGCGCCCAGAGATCGGTCATCAACTTCTGCTGCTCAGGCGAGAGCTTCTCCCAGAAGGCGAGGCTCACCATGGGGATGTATTCGGCGACGAACTGGTGGTCCTCGAAGCCGTATTTGACGCCGGCGTCCCAAAGCTTTGCGCTCGCGAGCGACTCGTTCGTCGAGACGAGCGCATCGAAGGTGCCTTGGCTCAATGCCAGCGGCACATTGGGCCAGGCCGTGGTGTTCGGCACGGCGCCGACGAAACGTGCTCGCCACGCCTGTCCGGCGCCGCCGGAATTGCGGATCTTCAACCCCTTGAGGTCGGCCAGCGATGTGATCGGCTTTGTCGCGCTGTACCAGTTCTGGAATCCGAGATCGAGCCAGGGCCCGATCACACGCGAGCGCAGCTTCTGCGCGATATCGCCGTTCACCACGGCGCCCGGCTTGCCGTCGATGATCTTGTGCACCGTCTCGATCGGCTGGCCGTAAAGGATGGGAAGCTGGAGGAAGTCGGCATTCGGCACGATCCCGGTGATGGTGAAGCTTCCAGGGGCCGCCATCTCGATCTGTCCTTGAATGAGGGCCTTGCCGACGTCCAGATCGGGAAAGAGCTGGCCGCTCGGGAAGACCTCACCCTTGATCTGACCGCCGGACGCTTCTTCGAGCTTCTGGAGATAATCGGTGATCGAGACATTGCGCCCATGCGAAGGCGCCGTGTCGAGCGAGCAGCGCAGGCGCAACGGCTCGCCCGCGGCTCTCGCAGCGCGGCGAAAGACGGCGAAGACCGATGTGGCGGCCGCGCCGGCGACGAGGCTTCTGCGAGAAAGCTTATCGGTCACGATTTCCTCCCGGTCCCATGCTCCCTTCCCGGTGAATAGGCGCGTTCCTCCGCGTTGGCCGCATAGAATGCGTCACGCTAATTTCGTTATCCAAACCGATATGGCGCGTCTATAGGGTTGAAGAGAGCGTTACGGAGTAGGCGCAGCCGTTCAAGGAGTTCCGAGACGATGCAATGCCGCGCAGGGCGAACGATCGCCGAGAAAATTCTCGGCGCCCATGCGGGTCGAGAGCTTGGCGCGGGCGAGTTCGCGATCGTCTCTGTCGATCAGCTTCTCGGCACGGACGGCTCGGCGCCGATGGCCATCGATCTCTTCGCCCGCATGGGCTTCGAAGAAGTATTCGAAGCCTCCCGCATCGCCTTTTCCTGCGATCATTATGCGCCCGCGTCGAGCGCGCGCATCGCCGCGCTTCATGAGAAGATGCGAGATTTCGCGCAAAGTCGCGGGATCACCTTGTTCCGGGTCGGCGAAGGCATCGGCCATCAGCGCATGGTCGAGGAGGGCCGCGTGCGTCCCGGCACGATCGTCGCGGGCGCCGACAGCCATTGCGTCACTTACGGCGCGCTCAACGCCTTCGGCATCGGCATCGGCGCCTCCGATCTCGCCGCCGCGATGGCGACCGGCAAGCTCTGGCTCAAGGTGCCGCAAACGCTTCGGATCATCCTGAAGGGAAGGCTCGATCCCCCCGCCCAAGCGAAGGATGTCGTCCTCGAGCTTTTGCGCCGGCTTCGGGCCGATGGCGCCGACTACCTTGCGCTCGAGTTTTCTGGCGAAGGGGTCCTAACATTGAGCATCGAAGAGCGGATCGTGATTGCCAACATGGCAACCGAGGCCGGCGCCAAGGCAGCCCTTTTCGCGTGCGATGAGGCCACGCGCGAATTCCTGGACGGTCTCGGCATCCGCGACTGCGCGCCGATCGAGCCCGATCCGCAAGCGCATTACGTCGACAGCCTCACGATCGACCTTTCCGAGGTTACGTCGCGCCTAGAGCACGTTGATTTTTTTCGGAATCGGGATTCGCAAATCGTCTGAAATATGATTCAAGATTCCTGCTGGGAAAGTGAGGCCAGCATGGATGACCCGACCTTTTCCTGAGGAACTTCGTGAACGCGCGCTTGAGCGCTTCGAGAGCGGTGAGACGATCCGGTCGATTGGTCGGGCTTTACG
>JAFBAK010000022.1 GCA_019247795.1 Hyphomicrobiales bacterium
CGCGGCGAGCACGCGGCGTCTTGGCACGAAAACGGGGCTTCGTTTCACGAGGCAGGCTCACGCAAGCGCAAGGCAAGCGCGCCATCGACGACGCGTCGCAACCCCTGTGCCGCCGCGAGCGGATCGGGCCGCACGAAGATGGCGCCGATGACCGCGATGCCGTCGGCCCCCGCCGTGATTACTTGCGCGGCGTTCGCCTCGTTGATCCCCGCGATGGCGCCCAAGGGCAAGCCGGGCACGGCCGCGCGCGCGAGGCCCAAGAGCCGCTTGAGGCCGGCGATGCCGATGGGCGGATTGGCGTTCGTCTTGTTCCCGGTCGCAAAGACGCCGCCGATGCAGCCGTAATCCACAGGCTCGTCGGCGAGGGTGGCGATATGGGCCTCGTTGGCGAGCGTGCGCCCGATGATCGCGGACCTCCCGAGCTGGGCGCGGGCGTCGCGCGGCAAAATATCGGCCTGCCCGAGATGTACGCCTTGAGCTCCCGAGACGAGCGCGACATCGAGCCGATCATTGATCAGAAGCGGAACGCCCGTGCCCGACAGCGCGTCCAAGATGGTCCGTGCCCGCTCGACCATAACGCGGCCCTCGGCGAGCTTGTCGCGGTATTGCAGGATGGTCGCGCCTCCTTTCGCCGCAAGGCGCGCGAGAGAAGAAAGATCGGCGCCCGGGGTCGCAGCCGGGTCGAGAATTCCATAAAGTCGGATGTCGACATCCATCAAGCGACCTCCGTCTCGACGTGCGCACGCTCTTCAAGGGCCTCCTGGTCGAGGCCATAGAGGGCATCGAGAATTCCGGCAGCGAAGCTTCCCGGGCCGCGCGCCGTCTCGGCCGCGATCTCGCCGGCGACGCCGAGCGCGGCAAGGCCGGAAACCGCCGCAAGCATCGGATCGCCGCAGACGGCAAGGTGCGCCGCGATGAGCGCGCCCGAAGCGCAACCCATTCCGGTCACTTGCGTCATCAGCACATGTCCATTGCGGATTCGGATCATCGTCTCTCCATCGGACACGATGTCGCCAGCGCCCGTCAGGGCGACGACGCCATGCTTCGCCTTCGCGAAATCGCGCGCATTCGCCGGCATTGGCGAGAGGCCGGCGAGCGCCTGAAATTCACTGCCGTTGAGGCGAATGATCGCCGGTGCTTGTTCCATCAGCTGGTGCGCCAGCGCAAGGCGAGGCGGGGAAGAGTCGACGAAGACGGGATCGAGCACGACGGGCACCCTGGCCTTCGCGGCCGCGCCGAGCGCGAGCGGAAGCGCGGCCCGGCGCTCGGCATCGAGCGTGCCGAGGTTGACGAGGAGCGCGCTGGCCCGCCCGACGAAATTCTCGATTTCCTCGGGCGAGGCGCTCATCGACGGAATGGCCCCTGCGGCCAGCAAAAGATTGGCCGTAAAGGCTTGAGCGACGCTGTTCGTGAGGCAATGGACGCGCGGTTTTCTGTGGCGAAGCTCTTGGAAAATGGTGACGATTTCCTCCGTGAGCCGCAGCACGTCCTCGCCGCCGCCATCCAGAGGGAGGTGCATGCCCGCACGCGCCCGGACCTTCGCCGGAGGAGCGCTCACGGCCGAACCGCGCCGCCAGCGAGGACGGAAATCGAGCACTGCCCATCGTCGATGGACAGGAATGTCTGGAGCGATCTCATCTCGTTCCCTCCGCCGGTATGAGCCGGATCAGGTTCGACGGGTCGACCTCAGCCTCTCAGCCCCAGCCGCACTGTGCGGCGGGACACCCCGACGAGGATGATGGGAACTTAAGATGGCGAGGTCGCTCGAGCAAGGCTCGAGCGAGGATGGATCGCGCTCACGCGAGGTGCGCCCCGGGCTCGAGCCGGACGCCGCGCAGAAATTCCTCGCCTGACACCGGGCTTTTTCCCGCGCGCTGCACGGTCAGAAGCCTCAGCGCGCCCGTCCCGCAGGCAATCGTCGGAGCGCGGTCGACGAGCACACCGGGCCCGCCGCTTCCTTCGGCGAGGCGCGCCCGCAGAACCTTGACGCGTTCCGTCCCCTTGCCGAGATCGGCTTCGAAAAAAGCGCCGGGATGCGGGGAAAGCGCGCGCACGAGGTCGTGCAGAGGGCGAGCGGGAAGCTGCCAATCGATCCGCCCTTCGTCGTTCCGAATTTTGGACGCGTAGGTCACCCCATGCGTCGGCTGCGGCGTGAAGAGAAGGGCCTCGCGTGACAGCGCCGCGAGCGCGCGCGTCATCGCATCCGCGCCGAGCTCTGCCAGCACATCGTGAAGCTCGCCCGCAGTCATGTCCTCGCCGATCGCAACGCGTTCGACGAGGCCGACCGGGCCGGTGTCGAGCCCCTCCTCCATGTGCATGACGCAGATGCCGGTCTCCTCGTCGCCCGCCATGATGGCGCGCTGGATCGGCGCCGCGCCGCGCCAGCGAGGCAGGAGCGAGGCATGGAGGTTGAGGCATCCGAACGCGGGGAGCTCGAGGATCGTCTTCGGCAGGATGAGGCCGTAGGCGACGACCACCGCGACATGCGCCGCGTGACCGACAAAACGTTCCACCCCCTCGTCGCCACGCAACGTGGGCGGCGTCACCACCTCGATCCCGAAGCGCTTCGCGGCGAGTTCGACGGGGGAAGACCGCTCAGCCATCCCGCGTCCGGCCGGACGTGGAGCGCGCGTATAGGCGGCGACGACCTCGTGGCCGGCTCCGACGATGGCGGAGAGCGTCGGCACGGCAAATTGCGGCGTGCCCATGAAGACGATGCGCATGGTGCTCCTCGGCTTGCGCCTCGATCGCGTAAACGGGCCTTTACCGCAGTGGCTTCGCAGACGAACGGCCGATTGACCGACGCATGTTCCGAGTGAGCGAGTGACGAGGCCTGCTGGTTCCGAGCGCGAATCTTACGCCACGACCGTCCGAGACGCCTCCGCATCGGCCTTCTCTTCCGCCTTGCGCTTCGCGTCCTTCTTGAACTTGCGCAAGATGCGGTCGCGCTTCAGCTTGGAGATGTGGTCGATGAACAAGATGCCGTCGAGATGATCGATCTCATGCTGCAGGCAGGTCGCGAGCACCCCGTCCGCGGTCATCTCGCATTCGGCGCCCCGCGCATCGAGGAAGCGGATCGTCACCATGGCGGGCCGCTCGACCTCCTCGAAATATTCCGGGATCGAGAGGCAGCCCTCCTCGTAGATGGAGCGCTCCGGCGACGACCAGACGATCTCGGGATTGATGAGGATCATGGGGCGGCGCTCCTCGTCCTTGCGCGCGACATCGACAACCATGAGCCGGACCGGCTCGCCGATCTGGATCGCCGCGAGGCCGATTCCAGGCGCTTCATACATCGTTTCGAGCATGTCGGCGGCGAGCGCGCGTGTCTCATCCGTGACCTTCGCGACCGGCGTGGAGACGAGCTTCAGCCGTGGATCGGGGAGCGTGAGGATGGGGCGAAGGCTCATGCTGGGGAGATAGTCGTGGCACGGCGCGGCGTCAAACCTCATCGGGAACGAGCGGTGAGGGCGAAGCGTCAGGAGCGGACCGAGATCGCAGAGACTTGCGTCTCGCCGCGCCCTTGAGCCTCGCAGCGATTTGGTCCATCGATCGCGCGATCTCATGACCGCCGAGCGAAAGGGAACGCCATGAACCTCGAAGAGGCCCGCAACACTCCGCGAGAGGGCATGGACTACGATGTCGTGATCGTCGGCGCGGGGCCGGCCGGCCTGGCCGCGGCCATCAAGCTCAAGCAGCTCGCAGCGGCCGCCTCCCAGGAGCTTTCGGTCGTCATCGTCGAGAAGGGCGCCGAGGTCGGCGCGCATATTCTTTCGGGCGCCGTGATCGATCCCATCGGCCTCGACCGCCTGCTGCCGGAATGGCGGTCGGAAGAAACGCCGATCAAGACGAAGGTCACCGACGACCGCTTCTATTATCTCGGCCCGAGCGGGCGCTTGCGACTTCCCAATGTGCTGATGCCGCCGCTGATGAACAACCACGGGAATTTCATCGTCTCGCTCGGCAATGTGTGCCGCTGGCTCGGCGGCAAGGCGGAAGCGCTCGGCGTCGAAATCTATCCGGGCTTCGCGGCGGCGGAGCTCCTTTTTGGCGACAAGGGCGAAGTGGTCGGGATCGCCACGGGCGACATGGGGATCGCGAAGGATGCGACCGCAAAGGCAGGCTTCACACGTGGCATGGAGCTGCGCGGCAAATACATGCTCTTCGCGGAGGGCGCGCGCGGGTCGCTCACGAAGCAGCTCGTGCGGCGCTTCGAGCTCGATGCGGGTCGCGATCCCCAGAAATACGGCATCGGCCTCAAGGAGCTGTGGCAAGTCCCGCCCGAGAAGCAAAAGCCCGGCCTCGCGCAGCACACGCTCGGCTGGCCGCTCGACAATCGCACCGGCGGCGGCTCGTTCCTGTATCACATGGGGGACGGGCTCGTTTCGATCGGCTTCGTCGTCCACTTGAACTATCGCAACCCGACGCTTTCGCCTTTCGATGAGTTCCAGCGTTTCAAGACGCACCCCCTCGTTCGCGACCTCTTCGAGGGGTCGAAGCGGATCGGCTATGGGGCGCGCGCCATCACCGAAGGTGGCTGGCAATCCGTGCCGAAGCTGGCGTTTCCGGGCGGCGCGCTGATCGGCTGCGCAGCCGGGTTCGTCAATGTGCCGCGCATCAAAGGTTCGCACAATGCCATTCTCTCCGGCATGCTCGCTGCCGAGCACGTGTTCGCCGCGCTCGGCCATGGCCGTGCCCATGACGAGCTTTCTTCCTACGAGGAAGCCTGGCGCTCATCCGAAATCGGTCGTGACCTCAAGAAGGTGCGCAACGTGAAGCCGCTCTGGTCGCGGCATGGTACCGTGCTGGGCAATGCGCTCGGCGGCTTCGATATGTGGCTGAACGATGTCATGGGTTTCAGCCTCTTCGGCACTTTGCGCCACGGCAAGCCGGATCATGCGACCCTCCTGCCGATCTCGGAAGTGACGCAACTGACCTATGCGCGACCGAACGGAAGGACCACCTTCGACAAGCCCTCTTCCGTCTTCCTCTCGGGAACGAATCACGAGGAAGATCAGCCACCGCATCTCGTGCTCGCCGATCCTTCGATACCTATCCGCGAGAATCTACCCCGCTATGGGGAACCTGCGCGGCTCTATTGCCCGGCCGCGGTTTACGAGGTGGTTTACGCCGACGAAGCCGCGAAAACGGGCCCTCGCTTCGTGATCAACGCGCAAAACTGCGTCCATTGCAAGACCTGTGACATCAAGGATCCTGCCCAGAATATCACCTGGGTGCCGCCTGAAGGCGCAGGCGGCCCCAATTACTCGAATATGTGACGCTCACTGAAAGCAAGCTGCGCCGGCCGCAGGGGCGTCGAAGGGTTTGGCGGCACTTGCCGCGCCTCGAAGTCGGGATCGCTCTTCAAGCTGTCGGCGCCCACGCCATAAACCCGCCCGAAAAGAAGCGCAGGGCGAGACCGCGCCGCCGACTGCATAAGCGGCGAGGAGGGATTGCACACAGGTCAACTTGCAACACGTAGTCTGCCGTGCGAGGCAGGGTTTGGCGCGCAGCCTCGTGCGCCTGCACTCGAGCGGCGACGAGAAAGAAGCGCATTCTCATGGTTCATTGGCTCCGCACTTCCCGCACCGCCATTCTGCTCGTCGCGGGCTTCACCGCCTTCGGCGGCTTCGGCGTCCCGGCGGCGATCGCGAAGAACCAAACGGCCTCCAGCAGCGAGACGCTTTCGGGAGATTATCTCTCCGCGGCCGTCGCGGGGGCGGATCATGACCCGCAAGCGGCATCGAAATATTACCGGCGTGCGCTCGCGCTCGACAAAGGCAATCCCGACCTGATGGAGCGCGCCTTCGCCTCGATGCTTTCGGCGGGAGAGATCGACGGCTCCTTCTTCTACGCGACCAAGCTTCAAGGCCGTGGGCCGCACAATACGCTGGCGAATCTCGCCCTTGCGATACGGGCCATCAAGACCGGCGATTTCCGTCAGGCGCGCGATCTCCTCGCGAAGCTTGGTGGCGCCGATTCTTCGGACGTGACCGCGCTCGCGCTGACGGCCTGGTCGGAAGCGGGCATGGGCCATACGCAAAAGGCGCTTGCCACCTTGGCGAAGCTCAAGGGAGCCGAATCGATCGGCGCCTATCGTGCTTATCACACCGCCTTGATCGACGACCTTGCCGGGAATGTCGACGACGCGCGGAAATCCTACAAGGAAGCGCAGGACCTCGAGCCGAGCACGATGCGCCTTGTCGACGCGCGCGCCCGATTCGAGGCGCGGACCGGCGACATCGCCGAGGCGAAGCGGCTCTACGGCGATTTCGAGCGTAGCGCGCCGCGCAACCCGCTCATCAAACAGGGGCTCGCGGATGTCGAGAAGGGCGCGGCGACGCCGCGCCTCATCGCGACGCCCCAGCAAGGTGCCGCGGAGGCCCTGTTCGGCCTGGCGGCGAGCAGCGGCCGGGAGGGCGAGGATTTCGCGGCGATTCTATATTTACGCCTCGCTCTTTTCCTCGATCCCTCGAACGGGGTCGCCGCCGTGACCTTGGGCGAGATCTATGAGCGCGACAAAAGCTATGAGCAGGCGATCGCCGCCTATGGCGAGGTGCCGGCGAACTCGCCCCTGCGGCAATCGACGGATCTCCAGATCGGCCTCGATCTCGTGGCGCTGGAAAAATACGATGATGCCGTCGCCCACATGCATAAGGTGATCGAGAACCACCCCGATGATCTCGAAGCCTATGCGGCGCTCGGTGATGCGTTGCGGGCGAACAAGAACTTTGCAGATGCGGCGGACGCCTATGGCAAGGCGATCGACCTCTCGGGGCCGCCCACGCCATCGAACTGGCTCCTCTACTACGATCGCGGCATCTGTCTCGAACGCTCCAAGCAGTGGCCGAAAGCCGAGGCCGATCTGAAAAAGGCGCTCGAACTCTCCCCGGATCAGCCTCTTGTGCTCAACTACCTCGGCTATTCTTGGGTCGATCAAGGGATGAATATCGACGAAGCCTTCAAGATGCTTCGCCGCGCGGTCGATCTCCGCCCCAAGGACGGCTATGTGATCGACAGCCTCGGCTGGGCTTACTATCGCATGGGGCGTTACGACGATGCCGTGCACACGCTCGAAAAAGCAATCGAGCTGAAACCCAACGACGCGACGATCAACAATCATCTGGGCGATGCCTACTGGCATGTCGGGCGCAAGCTCGAGGCCACATTCCAATGGGCGCATGCGCGCGACATGCAGCCGGAGCCGGAGGATTTGCCGGGCATTCTCAAGAAGATCGAGACGGGCATGCTCGACGACAAGCCGCCGACCCCGCAGGCGGTGAGCGAGCCGTCGAAGGCGGATGGCGGCTAGGCCGCCCGCCGCTCGTCCGCTTCGTCCATGCTGACGAGGGGCGGCGAGCCGTCGCTTGATGCCGCATCGCCTGTCGAAGGCGCGCTCGTCGAATTGGCTCCGGCTAAGATCAACCTCACCCTTGCGGTCGAGCGGCGCCGCGCGGACGGCTTTCACGACCTTGCGAGCCTCGTCGCCTTCGCCTCGATCGGGGATGAGCTCTCGCTCCGGCCAAGTTCCGAGCTTTCGCTCGAGGTCTCGGGGCCTTTCGCGCAGGACTCGGGCGCGCCTGAGGGCAATCTGGTGCTCAAGGCCGCGAAAGCTTTGGCACGCCGGTTGCCGGGACTGAAGCTCGGGAAATTTTCGCTCACCAAGAATATTCCGGCAGCGGCGGGCCTCGGCGGCGGCTCGGCCGATGCCGCGGCGGCCTTGCGGCTTCTGGCGAAATTGAACGGATTGTCGCCGCAAATCGATGTTGTCCAGGATGTGGCCTGCGAGACGGGCTCCGATGTGCCCGTCTGTCTCGCAAGCGTCTGCCGGATTATGCGTGGCCGGGGCGAGATTCTGGGTCCTCGGCTCACTATGCCATCCCTGTCCGGTGTCCTCGTCAATCCGCGCGTGCAGCTCGAGACAGCCCGGGTGTTCGCGACGCTTGCGAAGCTTCACGGGACCGGCGTCTCGCTCCCATTCAAGGAGCCGGCGCGAGCGTGCACGGCCGCCGCATGGCTGGCCGCCATCGAGCGCTGCGGCAACGATCTCGAAGCTGCGGCGATCAGCCTTGCGCCCACGGTGCGCGATGCGGCCATGCGGCTTCGCGCACAAACGGGATGCGCGCTCGCGCGTCTGACGGGCTCCGGACCCACGGTGTTCGGCCTTTTTGCGGATGAAAAACATGCCGCGCTCGCGGCTGAGAACATCGGGAAGGCCGAGCCGGGCTGGTGGGTCCGCAGCGTCCGCCTGCACGGTTGATCCCAACCCGACGGATCAGGTTTTCACGGGACGGCCTTGGCCGATTTGGCTCCGAGTGCTGCAATCGCCGCGATCAGGAAGGAAGCCAGCACGTTCCAACCGGCAAGCGAGAGGCCGAGGATGCGGATCGCGGCCTCATCGCAACGCGCCGAGGGGCCCGTGTCGAGGCTTTTCAGGAAGTCGTCCGTGCTGGCCGGAGCCACATATTGGCCCGTGCAGGCGGATGGTCCAGGCCAGAACCCCCACTCGACCCCCGCATGATAAGCCGCAAGCCCAGCGCTCACGAGAAAGATGATGGCGAGGAGCCAAAGAAGCGAGCCGAGGAGCCCGCCCTGTGCTGCGCGGAACGCGAGAATGACAGTCACGACCGCGACCGGCACGCCGACGTAATAAGGCCAGCGCTGGAGGAGACACAGCTCGCAGGGCTCGAGGTGCCAGACGAGTTGTGAATACCAGGCGCCCCCAATGGCGAGAAGCGCGAGCACCAGCACTGCAAGGGCCGCGCGACGTGCAACCGCGGCTTGGGGAAGCAGCGCTTCGGTCGTTGCCATTCTCGCT
>JAFBAK010000084.1 GCA_019247795.1 Hyphomicrobiales bacterium
TCCGTCCAGCTGCGAAGAGCGAGGGAGCCGTCATCGAGTTTGTCGGGAGAAATGATATTCTCAGCATCTCGGAGTCTTCCGAGATGATCCTGGAGCGCATTGTCGCTGCCGGCGGAAAAAAGGGGTAGGAGTGACCGATGAAGAGAAGCGGATGAGCCGGCAAGTGAAGAATTTGGGACGAGGACGAAAGGGTGGCGATGACAAAGGCCGTCTCGACGAGCGGGCCACGAAACTATCGGAAGATAGGGAGACGGCGCATCCTGAAATCTATGAGGATGCTATCCCATGTGCCAGCCAAAAAGGCACTTTTGAGCTCTCGATCCGGTGAGGCGGAACACCTCGCATTTGGAACCGGATCGCGGGAAATATATTAACGTGTAACCCCTAAACCTGAGCGGTGGGAGAGGCGTGCATAAACAACAAAAGCCAATCTCTGACGATGCGACTATCAGGTCGGTCGCCCATCACAGATGCGCACGACACCCGAATGGCCCACGTGACGAGTCGCGCCTCGCCGATCTAAAGTGCGAGTCGAGGTGCTGTTGAGGAAAAGCGCAAATGGCGGATCGACCGAAGCTCACGACGCCCTCTGAGAAAGCGTTCCGAGATGACAAACGGACCGCCGATGTCATGGCTCAAGAGGACAGCCGTCGCGCTGCTGACTCGGCTAAAACTTCCCGGCTTCGCGCTCAGCGGCTCGCGAAGGAAGCTGCCGATCGCTCAGCAAAGTCGAGGGGCAAAAAATAGCGGACCCGAGGTAAGGTCAAATCGGTTTGTCGCTGCCACGGTCTCAGCGCGCGGCCGCACCCTCGCTGCTTTGGCTCGGTATCGTGCGGCGCTTGCTTCAGCAGGACCGCGCCGAAGCCTTGTCCCTCGCTGATAATGTTGCCGCCTAAAGGCAAGAGGGGCAACCACAGCGAAGTTTCCAGAGCCTTAAATGGTCGCCAGCTCGGAACCGGCGCAGCGGCATGGGGGTTTCCATGTCAGCAATCATCGAAATCCTGGAGATTTGGTATGGATAAGGATCGCATCGCGGGAGCCGGAAAACAGGCGGCAGGAGCCGTCAAGGACACTGCCGGGAAGGTCACCGGGGACAAACAGTTGCAGACGGAAGGCAAGGCGGACAAGGCAGAGGGCAAGGTGCAGAACACCTTTGGCAAAGCCAAGGATGCCCTGAAGGACGCAACCAAAGGCTGAATGTCGTCAGACGATCTTATTCGACCCTTCTTCCATTTCGGGAGGAGGGTCTTTCATTTCCGCCGAGAGGAACACCAGCCTCACGCCAGGGGCTCCCCGGGGCTTAAGGAACTGAATTCCCGCAGCCGCAAGGTTGCCTTCAGCCTGCGCGAGATTTGCCTTAGAGGGGCCGAAATACTGAATTCCATTACTCGCAATCGCTGCCGTCAATGCCGTGGTTCGATTGAACACCTGTGGCGTGATGGCCTCATCGAAGGAGAATGGAAAATGATGGGTACAAGGCTCTACGGCTATGGCCTGGCCGTGATCTTGGCCGTAATCGCAGCCGTGCACGCTCCCGGTTTGACGCATCACCTGCATTGGAAGGCCGCGATCATCTGGGGCGTGGTCGCCGTCATCGTTGCGGCCTTTGCAACGGCCTTTTTGCCGGCCAAGGCCTAGGTCGCGAGCGAAGAGCCCCGCCGTAACGGGTGGGACTCGAGAGGGCTTATTATTGACGTCACCTCGTCTTGACGCGTCCATCGGGAAATCCGAGCGAAGGATCGCGTTGCCGGGAATATCTGTCGATCTTGGGTAGATCATCGGCGAACTGCACGAAAGGCAATTTCATGTCCCAATAGGCATGAGCTGCCGGTGCAAAACGTTCCGGATGATCGAAGAAGCCGATGGTCAGATAAAGCTCATCCGCAAGGCCTTCATCGGAGTAGCCGACAGAAGTTCCGCAAGTTGCGCAGAACGTGCGGACGACCCCTTGTGTTTTGGAATAGGAGGAGAGGGTGCCCTTGAGCAGTCGGCATTGGTTCGGGCGGTAGCCCACCCAGATTGTCAATGGACTGCCTATTGCGCGGCGGCAATCATCGTCGTGGTCGTAGCACACCCAGAATGGCTCACCGCTCATCTGCGCTGCGATCGCGCCGCAGAAGCAGGCTCCGGTCTCGACCCGCTGCATGCTTCAACTCCGTTGCTTTGGCTGATGACGAGGCGTGCGCCCGTCCAGCATGGACTTTGCTCAAAGCGCAATCGATACTGCCCAGGCCATGGTCGCGCATCTCACTTTATACGAGGACATCCTGTCGAGCGGCACCAGGATCCGGTTGCCAGTCGCGCCCCGCATGGTCTTTGTCGTACGAGGTTCGCTCTCGATTGGTGAGCAGGGTCTCGCCGATGAAGACACGTGGCATGGCTGTGCTGCGGTCAACCTCGAGGGCGGCAACCGGTCGGGCGCCATGCTCTGGCGCTTCGATCTCACTGACGGACCGCCGACGGACGCGCTCGCCGGGGAGGGGTTGCGATCGTCGGTGAAGCTCACGGCACCGCTTACGACATTGCCCGAAGGTGAGCTCCTCTTTCGTGGCGACAGCGTCGCCTTTCCGCCCGGGGCCTGCGCCTTTACCCATGTGCATCAAGGCCCCGGCATACGCTGCCTCATCGAAGGCGGCATCCGCATCGACACCCAAGGCCGATCGACCACCTATGGGCCGGGAGGCGCCTGGTTCGAGAGCGGGCCTGATCCGGTCTTCGCTCAGGCAGCCGCCGATCGTACGAGTCGGTTCATCCGCGTCATGATCCTGCCGCGCACGCTCGTCGGCAAGAGCTCGATCCGCTACGTCAACCAAGCCGATCAGGACAAACCTCGTTCGCAGATCTACAAAATCTTCGTCGATGCGCCGATAGGCTTCAGCACGAGCGGAACGATGAATGCCGTAGTCGACGGTGAAGCGGGGGTGAGATGAGCGTGCCGAAACTCTACTACTCTCCAGGAGCGTGTTCGCTCGCGACACATATCGTGCTCGAGGAAGTAGGCGACAGGTTTGAACTCTCGCGCGTCGATCTCGCAGCCGGCCAGCAGAACAGCGCCGAGTATCTGCGCGTGAATTCGAAGGCACGCGTGCCCGCGTTCACCGATGGCGACTGGGTGCTGACCGAGGTTCCGGCAATCTTGCGGTACATCGCGGCGCGCCATCCTTCCTCCGGCCTTTGGCCATGGGATCCGCGCGAGGAGGCCCGCTGCGCCGAATGGCTGAACTGGCTCTCATCCACAATCCACATCGCTTTCGCGCATCTGCGACGCGCCTCGCGCTATGCGACCGACCCTCGCGCCATCGAGGATGTGGCCGCTACGGCGAAAAGGACATGCCGCGAGCTGTGGCTCGCAGTCGACGCGAAGATCGGCGGCGGGCCTTGGGCTTTGGGGGAGCGCTACAGCGTCGTCGACCCCTATTTGCTGGTGTTTTGGACATGGGGGCGTGGCCCGGCGCTTGGTTTCGACATGGCGCAAGACTTTCCCCATTGGACCGCGCATGCCTTGCGCCTTGCGGGAAGGCCCGCGGTGCAGCGAGCCTTCGCGCGCGAGGGTTTGCCGCTGCCGGCCGAATGATCGGGACCTGGACTAGGTGCAACGCACGAACGCCATACCACGTGAAGGGCGCCGGGCAACGACATGTTCTCCAATGCAATTTGTCGGCAGCATGCGCGAAGACGCATGTCCGAGAGCGAGCGGCCCTTCGCCTGAGGAGAGGTTGTCGGGCTTGCATCTGTGCGGCAGCGCCCTTGACTCTATCCGAGCGCACCAATGACCTCGCTCGTCTTCGTCACCGCGGCCACGTTTTGCATGGCGTAGTCGATCGAGGCGCGGTGCCAGTCAGCGTTCATCGTCGAGCAGCAATCCTCGGGAACGATCACGAAATACCCCTTGTCGGCTGCCGTGCGGGCCGTGTGCTCGATCGACATGTTCGTCCAAGCGCCAGTATCGATGATGGTGTCGCGGCCACCCGCCCGCAGCACGGTCTCGAGCTTGCTGCCCTCGAAGGCGCTCATGCGCATTTTCTCGACGACGTGATCCCCTGGCTGGGGCTCGAGTCCCGCGACGGGCGCCGCTCCCCAGCCACCTCGCACCATGGCTTTCTGGTCGGCGACCCCCTCGAACAAGGGTGCGTTCAGCGTAAGGCCGGGGGCGCCGGGCTCGACGATGAACCACACATGGATCACCATGACGCCGCGCGCGCGGCAGGCTTCGGCCAGGCGGCGGATGTTCTCGATCACGTTCTGCTCGCGCGCATGTAGCGGCGAGCCTGACGAGGCGAAGGCGCCGCCCTCCATTACCACGTCGTTCTGCATGTCCTGGATAATCAGCGCGCAGCGGGAAGGGTCGATCCGCAGTTGACCTTTCGGGCTCGCCCGCTCAGGCGCAGTTGTGGGCGACGGTCCGGTGCTCGCGCGCGCCATGGAACGCATGAAGGGCTCGATGCGTGGTCCGATCTTCGTCTTCATTGCGTAGAGCGAGCTGGTGGCGCACATGAAAAGCGTCTGCCAGTCCGCCTTTCCCCAGTGCAGATTGGCCACGAGCTCGGGAACCTTGATTTTCCCGAGCAAGGCGCCGGAACGCGAATAGACCCAGACGCCGCCAGGCGCCGTGACCCAGATATTACCGGCACTGTCGCACTTCATGCCGTCCGGCACACCGGCTTCGAGCTCCGACCGGATGCCTGAGGCGAAGATCCGGTCGGGACCCAGCGTTCCGTCGGGACTGACGTCGAAGACACGGATCAGGGCGCGCACCGTATCGTTGACGTAGAGCTGGCGCTCGTCTGGCGAGAAGCACAATCCATTTGGCTGCTCGAAGAGATTGCGGTCGACCAGAAGCTGCGGCTCGCCGCCGCTCGGCGGCACGCGATAGACGCCCTGGAAGCCAAGCTGCCGAGGCCGCTCGACCCCGTAAACGGGCATGCGCCCATACCAGGGATCGGAAAAGTAGATCGAGCTGTCGGAGTGCACGCAGACGTCGTTTGGACTGTTCAGCTCGCGGCCCTCGAAATGCGAGGCGATGATCTCGCGCCGGCCTTCACGTTCGCGCACGAGGCTCGATGTGGCGTGCTCGCAGATGATGAGGGCGAGATCGGCATCATAGGTCATGCCGTTGCCTTTGTTCGAGGGGCGCTTGACCTCCCGCACGCCGCTGCCCTCGTCATATCGGCGCCTCACATCGGCCGGCATGTCCGAGAAGAGCAGATAATCCTCGCGCGGATGCCAGATCGGCCCTTCGGTGAAGGTGAAGCCCCCGGCCAGCCGCTCGACGCGAGCGTCAAGGTCGATCAATTCGGAGAATTCGCGTCGCAGCGCTGAATGGCTCATTGCACCCTCTCTTCCTCAGGCCGGGAACCATTGCCGTCGCGGCAAGGATTGCACCACGGGACCCGGGACGACGTCCTGCAAACGGCCGACGACTTGGCCGGCCTCGATCAGCGCCGGACGATCATGGACCGGCAGCACGAAGCGGGAGCTCGCGACCACCTTCTTGATCGCTGCCTTTTCCTGACGCTTCGTCGTGCCGTGGTTGCCGGTCACACGCGGCTCCATATCGCCGATCTCGCGAAAGGGTTCGACGAGCTGATCGTTGATGTCGTAGAGCACGTCACCACAGATCGTCGCCGTGCCCTCATTGGTCTTCACGATGACGTTCATCGAGCCCTCGGTATGTCCGCCTGCCGCCTCGCAGACGAGGCCCGGCATGAGTTCGGTCGGCCCGGAAATCTCCAGGTCCAGGAAGCGCAAAGCGCTCTTCGTATGCAGGCGATCGATCAAGTGCTTGATGTCGATTGCGGGATATTGCGGATGCATCAGTCCGGATACCGAATATTCGAGTTCGCGCCGATTGATCACCACGCTCGTGTTCATGGGGAAGAGATCGTCCTTGCCGGCATGGTCGATGTGCAGGTGCGTATGGAGGACGTAGCGGATATCGGCGAGTCTCAGCCCGTGCTTCTTCAGCTGGTTCTCGATCATGTTTTCGTAAGATTGCATGCCCCGCATCCCGAGCGTCTCCATGATCTGATTGGAGCGATAGCCCGTGTCGACCAAGACCGGCCAGGTCCCTCCGAGGATGAGAAAGCCGAGTGTCGGAACACGGCGTGTGCGGCCACAATCGCGTCCAAGCACCAGGAAGCTCGATTCGAGTTCGATGTCGCCATAGTCCAGGATCTTGATTTCGAGGGCCATGCGTTCCTCCTGTCGGATCACGTTTCCTGTTCAGCCGAGCCTGTAGATCCTCGCCGCGTTATCGTGGAGCACTGCGCGCGCGGCTTCGTTTCCCAGGGGCTCGATCGCGCTCCGGTACGCCGCAACAAGGTCCTCGTAGCTCGTCCAAAGTTTCTCGATCGGGAAATTCGATCCGAAGAGGCAACGCGAAGGGCCGAACATTTTGATGGTGTCGCTCAGCACGGTCGCGATATGGGCGGCATCGTTGCGGTGGAGGAATGTGCCGAGCCCCGAGAGCTTCGCCATCACGTTGGCGCAGGCAGCGAGGCGCTGCATTCCGTTTCGCCACCGCGCCCATCCCTCGGCGGAAAGGTCTTCGAGCATCCCGGCATGCTGGAGGACGAATGTCACCTTCGGCGCGCTCGCCGCAAGTTCCGCCGCACCTTGCATCTGCTCCGCAAAGACCTGGAGCTCGAAAAGCCAGCCATAGTCGGCAAGGCGGCTCACATTGCGCTGGAGCATCGCGTCGCGGGCGAGGTCGGGCTTTGCCGCAAACCGGTATTGCGGATTGTCATGCCAATGGAGCTGCATGCGCACGCCGCGCATCGAGCGATACGGCCTGAGGCGGTCGAGCTGCGGACGGACGTCATCGGCAAGAAAATCCGCGTAGCCGGTGATCCCCTGTGGAAAGCCGGTCTCGTCGGCCACGCTCTGCACATAACGGACCTCTTCCTCGAAGGCGTCCTTGCGCCAATTGGCTTGGACGTAGACGGATCCAATCACCTCGCAGCCGGCAATATCGGCGAGATACTCTTCGATCGTGTAGTCGCGCCTGATCGGCTCATAGGGCCCGAAAATGCGTGGTTGCATTGGCCCCTCGAGCCAAGGAAGGTCGGCGCGCCGCCAGATATGATGGTGAGCGTCGATGATCCTCGTCATGCGGCTTTCTCGCGGGCGAGAGCGAGGACATGATCGCAAATGCTGGCGAGCGATCCTCCATCACCCAATCGGTCAAGGAAGGGACGCGCTGCGGCCAGGCCGGCCGTGCGCGGCTCGAAGCGTGGATCGGCCGCAAGCGGCGTCAGCCAGACCAGGCGCCAAGCAAGACGCGAGAGGCGCGCCACCGCCTCGGCCATTTCGCTCGGATCTCCGAATTCGAGTCCGTCCGAGAGCAAGACGAGCGCCGCTCCGCGCGCGAGCGCGGCAAAGCGCGGGATCGCAAGGAAGGCGCTGAGTGCATCGCCGATGCGCGTGCCGCCATCCCAATCGGCGACAAGCATGGACGCGGCGCCGAGCGCCTGTTCTCGCTGCCGCAGGCGCAAGGCTCGGGTGATGCGCGTGAGCCTCGTGCCCATCGTGAAGGTTTCGGCCCAGTCGGCGCCATGCGTCAGCGCATGCGCCAAGGCAAGATGCGATTGTGTGCGCTCCTTCATCGAGCCCGAAACATCGATGATGAGGACGATCCGGCGCTGGCGCGACCGACGCTTTCGTCGACGAAGCTTCACGAACTCGCCGGCGTTGCGCATGGCGTCGCGGAACATGCGCCGGGCATCGGTGGCGGCTCCGCCGCGCGCGGTGCGCCATCGATAGCCGCGTCGGCGCGGCGCGTGCAGCGGCAAGGCGCGCGTGAATTGGCGAAGGAGCAGCGCTTCGTCGCTAAGCGCGAAACGGCGCGCCGCGAGCCTTTCGGCGCGCGTCGCCTTCTCGCCGGATTCATGGCTCTCATCGCCGAAGATCGGCTCCGGCCCGGCCGGTAGATCATCGGCGGCGCGCAAAGGCTCGTCCAAGCTCGGTTCCGCGATCAGGGCGGGTGGAGTGGCGCCGAGGAAATGCTGGTCGAACAGCGCGTCGAACTCAAAGATGCGCTCCGGCGCAGGCGCCAAAGTGGCGCGGGCGGCGCGACGCATGTCGTTGATCCCCTGCGGCCCGAGGAGCTCGATTCCGGCAAGCCAAGCCATGCTCTGCTCAGGCGCGACCGCGAATCCGGCGCGCCGCAGCAAGGCCGTGAACCCGATGAAATGCGCAATGGCGCTTGTCTCGTCCATCAGGCTCCAGCCTCGGCCAGGATCGTATCGATGCGGGGTCCAAGATAAGCGAGGTCATCCTCGTCCTTGAGAACGACGCCGAGCGAGCGACGAAAGGCTTCGGGCCAACGCGCGCCCTGTTCGTTGAGCAGCGTCGCGGCCTCCGCCCACTCGACGGCTTCCGCGATACCCGGATGCTTGGCGAGCGGTTCACGCCGCAAGCGCCCGACCGCCGCCACCACTGCCCGCGCCGCCTTTTCGGCAACGCCTGATGCGCGCATCATGATGATGCGCATCTCGCGCTCGGGAGAGGGATATTCGATCCAGTGATAGACGCAGCGGCGGCGCAGCGCTTCGTGCAGCTCGCGCGTCCGGTTCGAGGTAAGGATCACGGCGGGGCGCTCATAGGCGCGAACGGCGCCGCGCTCGGGTATCGAAATCTGGAAATCCGACAAGAATTCCAGCAGGAAAGCCTCGAACTCGTGGTCTGACCGATCGATCTCGTCGATCAGCAGCACGTTCTCTTCGGGGTGCCGCAGGCAAGCGAGCATCGGCCGCTCGATCAGGAACTCGTCCCGGTAGATATCGACGGGATCTGTTTGCGCATTCTCCTGGCGCAGCGCCAGCATCTGCCGCGGAAAATTCCACTCATAGAGCGCGGCCGCCGCGTCGATGCCCTCATAACATTGCAGGCGCAGGAGCCGTCGGCCGAGCACGCCTGCGATGGCTTTGGCGGCCTCCGTCTTGCCGACCCCCGGCGCACCTTCGAGCAAGAGCGGCTTCCCGAGGGCGAGCGCCAGATAGGCGGCAGTGGAGAGCCCTTCATCGGCGAGATAATAGGCGGCGCGCAGCGCGTCTTCGAGCTCGCGAGGGCTGCCGATCCCGACGATGCGACGGCGTATTTCCACGATCGATCACCGAGCGCGCGAGGGCGCCACGGAGCGGCCGCGCGCCCTCAACGCTCGCAGCACCCTTTCCGGTGTGATCGGCAGCTCGTCGATGCGCACGCCGACCGCGTTGAAGATCGCGTTGGCAATCGCCGGAAGAGAAGGATTGGCGCACATTTCGCCCGGGCCTTTCGCGCCGAATGGGCCATCGGCAGCTGGCCGCTCGAGGACGATGATGTCGTGCGGGCAGATATCGCCGGGGCCCGGCATCAAATATTCGTTGAAATCCCGAGGTCCTTCGCGTGCGTCGGGGTAGTAAGGCTCCGGCGTCTCGTACAGAGCATGGCTCATGCCCATCCATGAACCGCCCACGAGCTGCTGCTCGACAAGCTTTGGGTTGATCGCGCGTCCGAGCTCGTAGGCGCTCGTCATCTTCAGCACCGTGACATCGCCGGTCTCGTCGTCGACTTCGACATCGACAATCTGGCAGGCATGCGCATAGCAGGTGGCCGGTGACATCTCGCCGGTTTCCGGATCGACTTCCGAAAGCGGAACAAGAAATATGCCCCGCCCCGAAATCGTCTTGCCCTGACGGAATTGCGCCGCGATGGCGACGTCGCGAACCGAGATCGCGCGATGCGGCGCGCCCTTCACGTGGATCGAGCCACGTCCGTCGGTCTCGAGATCGCCAGGGTCGACCTCGAGTTCCTCGGCGGCGGCTTCCATCATCACACCACGCGCTTCACGCGCTGCAGCCATCACGGCATTGCCGACACGGTGCGTGCCGCGCGACGCGAAGGAGCCCATGCAGTGTGGCCCGGTATCGGAATCCGCGGTGTCGACATAGACATCTTCGATCGGAACCCCGAGTGTCTCCGCGCAGATTTGCCGCGTCACCGATTTCATGCCCTGCCCAAGATCGATCGAGGACAGCGAGACCGTGAATTTGCCAGTCGGGTTCGAATGCACGAGCGCCTGGCTCGGATCACCGCCGAGATTCATGCCGATCGGATAGTTGATGGTCGCGACGCCGCGCCCGCGATGCCTGGCCATGATCAGCGCCTCCTGGTGCCAAAAATAGAAGAGAAGCGCCGCACGCCGTGGGTCGATCCGGAGGGCGGAGGGGCGGCAGGGGAGGGCATGTCTCGCGCGGGCGACGCTGGCGATTTGGCATCGGCCGGTGGACGCTCATAGGCAGCGCGTTGGGATGAGCTTGCCGGTGTTCGGGGCGCCCCGGGGGGTGCCGGCTTGAGTGTCCGATCGGCCACGGCTTCTGCGCGCGCCTCGCCGCCCCCCTTGCGTGACGACATTCTGCGGAATTCGTCGCGCAATGGCCAATGAGCCCTTTCGGCCGCGACCTGCGCGCATTCGATCAGCGCGCAATTCTTGGCTACGCGCCGATGCGCCTTCATATCGCCGTCACGATAGGCGTTGAGTACCCGGAATTCGAGCGGATCCATCCCGATCGCCACGGCATCCTTGTCCATTTGACATTCGAGCGCGAAGTCCAGCGCCGTCACGCCGAAGCCGCGCATCGCGGTCGCCGGCGTGCGATTGGTGAAGACGCAGTACACATCCCCATGGACATTTGGGATCGTGTAGGGTCCCGGAATGTGAGCAACGCATTTGACGACGGCGTAGCTCGAGAGCCGCGTATAGGCGCCGGAGTCGAAATAGGCTCGCACTTTGCGCGCGACGATGCGCCCGTCACGCATCACCCCGTCCTTGATGTAGATGCGCTCTGCGCCGCGCGGCGAGCCGAATTGCATCTCCTCGTGTCGGCTCAACCTGTAGCGGACCGGCGCTCCGGTGAGGCGAGCAGCCAAGATGGCGAGCGGCTCTGTCAGCGTGTCCACCTTTCCGCCGAAGCCGCCGCCGACCGTGCCCCCGATGAAGTGCAGCTGGTTCGAAGGCATGGCGTTGATCTTCGCCGAGGTGTCGAGCGAGAAGAACAACGCTTGCGTCGAGGTGTAGACGGTGAAGCGCCCATTCGTGTCCGGCACCGCGATCGAGCCGTTGGTCTCGGTCGGCGCGTGCTCGATAGGCGACATCTGGTAACGCTCTTCGAACACCATATCGGCCTTCGCGAAAGCTGCCTCGACGTCACCGAAACGCAGCTTTTGATGATCGTATTTGCGGTGATAGTCGAAAGTGTTCTTCGGATAGACAGGGTTGACCGACACTGCGCCCGGCTTCAGCGCGTCCTCCACATCGAACACTGCCGGCAGTGGGTCATAGGAGATGCGTACAAGCTCCAGGGCTTGTCGCGCCGCGCGCTCGCTGGTCGCGACCACGGCCAGAATGGGCTCGCCTCTGTAGCGTACGGTCTCGGTCGCGAGCGAGGGCTCGTCGTCCTTGCCGAACTGGATGAGGCTCAACAGCGTGTTCAGATTGACTGGAACATCCGCGCCGCGAATGATGCGCTTCACGCCCGGCGCGCGCGCCGCTGCGGCATCATCGATGGAGCGAATCCGCGCGTGCGGATGCGGGCTGCGCAAAACTTTCAGATGCAGCAGATTGGCGAAGTGGTGGTCATCGTAATAGGCCGAGGTCCCGGTGACGTGGCCCAATATGTCTTGTCGCTGCGTCGGGCGACCGACTTCCCTTAGATCATCGTCTCGCTCATCCGCGAATATATCTTTGCGCATCTCCAGCATGGCGGTTCCTCTCAGGCGCTGCGGCGGGCGTCCTTGCGGGCAGCATCGAGTATGGCGGCGATGATCGGCTCGTAGCCTGTGCAGCGGCAGATATTGCCGCAAATGGCATCGACGACATCTTCTCGTGTCGGGTTCGGATTGCGGTCGAGAAGCGCTTTGGCGGCCATCAGCATACCGGGCGTGCAATAGCCGCATTGGGCCGCGAAGTGCTCCATGAACGCGGTTTGCAGCGGGTGCAGATCGGCGCCGCGCCGCAAGCCGGCAACGGTCTCGACCGAATTGCCGGAACAGCTTTCCGCCAAGGTTACGCATGCCAGGCGGGGAGCACCATCGACCAGGACCGTGCAGGTGCCGCAGGTACCCTGCCAGCAACCCCCTTTGACCGTGAGGTCACCGACGGAATAGCGCAGCACATCGAGCAGATTGGCCCCGCCATCGGCGAAGGTGGCGACATCCTCTCCATTGAGACGGAGCTGGATCGGTGTTTTCATCGGCGCCCTCACACCTGATCCGCGCCGAGCAGCAGCCGGCGCAAATGGATCGGCAGTATTTCCCGTCTCCACCACGCGCTGGCGATGGCATCGTCGCTCGGCGAGGTCCCATCCGCCGCAACGGCAAGAGCCGGAGCTATCCCAGCTGCGTCGAGAGAACGGCCCTCCAGCGCGCGCTCCGCCGCTTTGGCTCGAAGCGGCGTCCGGCCCATGGCGCCATAGGCGATCCGCGCCCCCGTAATCCGGACGCTCGCCAGCGGCAGAAGTGCGGCGATCGACAACACCGACAGCCCCTTGGGGTGGACGCGGGTGACCTTCGCAAATCGAAACGCATCCCCAGGCGGCCGCCTGAAGGTAACTTTCGACACCAGCGTAGCGCCTCGGTCGCGACGCCCGAGAAGCTCTTCGAGCTGCAGTTCGCGCTCGCCGTAGCCGCCGGCCAGCGTCACCGTCGCATCGAGCGCGAGCAGCGCCGCCGCAAAATCCCCATAAGGGCTCGGTGCGAAGAGGTTGCCTCCGACTGTCGCCGCCTCGCGCACGGCAGGGCCCCCAACGGCGCGCGCCACCTGGTGGAGAAGCGCGAGCTCGCGTTCGGCAAGAATCGCTGCCATGGTCGCCCCGGCGCCGAGCTCGACGCGAGCGGAAGAGACCGCGATGTGGCGGAAGGCTGGATCTGTCGACCGCACGATCGTCTTGATGGCCGGATCGGCCTCGTTGACGGCGCGCATGAGGAGTGTTCCGCCCGACAGGAAGTGCGCCCCTCGTTCGGTCGAGATCGCGCTCGCGGCATCCGCCAAACGGTCGAAGGTTTTCACCGTGACCGTCATGCCGGTTCTTCCATGGCCAAGGCCTCAAGCTTTGTGCGGACCGCAGCGAAACCTGCATCGTAGATGTCCTCGCGAACCATCCGCGTCATCTCGGCTTCCTCGCCTTTGCGCGTGGAAAACGAGCAGCGCCACTCCCAGAAGGTCAAATCGCCGTCAGTGACCGGCGCAAGGCGGACATGCGCGACATAGTTGAACAAGGGAACGGGTGTCTCCAGCAGACAATAGGAGAAGGCTTGTTCGAGGTCCGAGAGCGTCAGCAGGCGTTCGCGCAGCTCTGAGCCGTCTCGCAAAAAGAAGCGCCTCACGCAGCCGAGCCGGTCGGCGCTTTGGCCGCGCTCGATGCTGCTTTTGGCGACCGCGGGATGCCAGCGGTCATGGCCGTTGAAATCACGCAGCAACGCCCAGACACGGTCGGTCGGCGTATGGACGATCGTCGAGCGCACGATGCGAATCACGGGCTCAACCTCCGAACTGGCGCTTGAGGGCGTCGAAGCCGCCCTGGAAAACGCCTCCTCCGATCGACGAGATGAGTTCGGCCTCGCGCTCCGCGGCACAATCGAACTCCGCCGTCCACTCGGCGAAGGTCCGTTCCCCATCGGTGATCGGAGTGAGACGAAGCGTCGCCACGTAGTTCTCGACCCCCATTGGCGATTCCAGGATCGAATAGGTGCAAAACAGCTCGAAGTCCGACAGACCGAGGAGCCTCTCGCGGATACGGTCGCCGTTGCGAAGGCGAAAATCGCGCACGCAACCGACCCTGTCCGCCGGCTCGCCATTCTCGATACGGCTCTCCGCGATTCCCGGATGCCATGAAGGCAGGCCGTTGAAGTCGCGCACCCGTGCCCATACGCGGTCGGAGCGGCCGTTGATGACGCTCGAGATATAAACGCGGGCCATCTGCTCCTCCCTTGCGCGGCTGCTGGGCGCGCCGACTAGCCGCCCGGCGACCTTCCGCCCGTGGGCGCTTTCTTGGGTTTCGTGTCTTTGCCGATGGCCTGCATGTCACGTGCTTCGCGGATGAGACCCGGCAGTCGCGAGAGACTCCCGCCCTCGATGCCGATTTCGGCGAGGATCTGGTCGATCATCGGCGCCTGCACACGGTAGCGCAGCGCCGAATCGATCACCTCGTCGGTGGCGCTGCGGCCGCCGGCGCCGCCACCCCCACCCCCGCCATTGAGGCCGTCGACGTGCAAGATGCGGATGCCCTCGATCTTCTCCATCGGCTTGACGCTTTCGCGCACGATACCCTCGATGCGCTCGAGGAGCCTGCGGCGGAAAAGCGAGGCGCGCGCCGCGTCGGAAAGCACGTTCTCCGCCTCATTGAGAAGCTTTTGGGCCTCGGCTTCGACGGCGGCTCGAACTTTTTCGGCATCCGCCGCGATCCGCACCTCTTGCGCCTCCTTTTCGGCAATCACGACCTCGACCGCGCGGCGACGTTCCGCGGTCTCGCTCTCGCGGATCGTCTTGACCCGCTCTTCGGCTTGCACGGCCGCGGCTCGCGCCGTCTCGGCTTCGGTCTGCGCCGCCGACTGCTCGAGCGACTTGCGATGGACCTTGATGGCACTTTCCATGCGCGCCGTTTCCACCGCGGTCTCTCGACCGATTTCGAGCTGGCGCACCTCGCGGTCTCGGATGATGCGCGCTTCGTCGAGCCCTCGTTCCGAGGCAATGCGGGCGCGCTCGATCTCCTCGCGGGAAGCAATCTCGGCTTCCTGCAGTGCCTGGGCACGAGAGATCTCGGATTGCTCCACCGCGCGCCGGCGTTCGAGCCGAGCGAGCTCGAGCACCTGCTCGCGCGTGACATCGGCGCGTTCTACCTGTTGGGTCGCGGCAATATTCGCCTCCTTGACCTGGCGCTCGGCGTCGGATCGCTCCACGAGCTTGGCGGCAACGCCAATCGATCGATCGTGATCGGCGATCTCCAGCAGCTTGCGGCGCTCTATGTCGAGAGTTTCGCGCGTCTTCGAAGATGAGATGCGTTCCCGCTCGAGCGTCAGCTCGCTCGCGATGCGCGCCGTCTCCACGGCTTCGCGCCGCTTGATATCGGCGTCCTCGATCGCTCCCTCGCGCGCGATTTCACGATTACGCGTCTCTTCCTGCGAAACAATGCGCTCGACTGCGATCCTCTTTTCCCGTGCGATGCGTGACGCCTCGACGGCCTCGTGCGCCGCGATCTCCGCTTCCTCGATCGAACGATTGCGCCCAATCTCCAGAGCGCGGACACGCTCTTCATGCTGGATGCGCGCGGTGGCGGTCACTTCCCGCGCCGCGATGTCGGTCTCCTCGAGAGCTCGCGTGCGTTCGATCTCGAGCGTCCTTACGGCGAGCTCGGACGCGATGCGCTCGGACGCCAGCGCCTTCTCGCGCGCAATGCGCGCGGCTTCGGTTGCCTTGGCGGCGGCGATCTCTTCCTCGTCGATTGCGCGCGAGCGGGTGATCTCGCGTCGTCGGATCTCCTCTTCAAGGGCGATGCGCTCATCGGTGACGACCCTTTCTTGCGCGATGCGCGCACGCTCGGTGATCTCGCGGGCCGCGATCTCGGCCTGCTCCAGGTTGCGCGTGCGTTCGATCTCGAGGCGGCGGTTGTCCTCATCCCGCGCGATGCGGGCGGTGGTCACCGCGAGTTCCTGAGCGATGCGCGCTTTCTCGGTCTCCTGGCGCGCTGCGATCTCGGCCTGCTCGACACTGCGCGCGCGTTCGATCTCGCGCCGCTGGTCCTCCTCCTGGCGGGCGATCCGCGCATCCGTGATGACCCCTTGCTGGGCGATGCGAGCCCGTTCGACGCGTTCGCGCGCGGCAATCTCCGCTTCATCGATCAGGCGGCCACGCTCGATCTCCCGCTGCCTTACGTCTCGCTCGGAAGCAATGCGCGCTTCGGCAAGGGCGCGTTCATGGGCGATGCGGGTCTTCTCGACCTCCTCGCGGGCGGAAATCTGGGCCTGCTCCGCTTCGGTGTCGCGCAGCGAACGCTCTCGTGTGAGCTCGGCGCGCTGCACCGCGCGGCGCATCTCGATATCTCGTTCCTGATTGAGGCGTGCGGTTTCGCTCTCGCGATCGATCTCGAGCGCCTGTTTCTCGGCTTCGAGGTTGCGGCTGCGGATCAAGATCATCGAGTCCTGCTCGATGTCGTTGCGCAGCTTCCGGCGCGCCTCGATATCCTCGATGAGCTTGGTCAGGCCTTCGGCATCGAAGCGGTTCGACGGGTTGAAGAATTCGAGATCGGTCTGATCGAGGTCGGTGATGGCCACCGATTCGAGTTCGAGGCCGTTCTGCGCGAGGCCTTCGAGCGCCGAATCCTTGACGCGGGCAACGTATTCGCCACGCCGTTCGTGCATTTCCACCATCGTCATTTCCGAGGCGACCGAGCGCAAGGCGGAAACGAATTTCCCCGACAACAATGCGTCGAGCTCGGCGACATTGGTGGTGCGGCGTCCGAGAGTCGCCGCCGCTATGGTCACGGCCTCGCGCGTCGGCGGCACCCGAACGTAAAACTCGGAGTCGATATCGACGCGCATGCGGTCCTTCGTGATCAGCGCGTCACCCTGGTTGCGAACGACCCGCATGCGCAGGACATTCATGTTGACCGGGGTCACCTCGTGGATGAACGGGAGCACGAAGGCTCCGCTATTGATCACCACCTTTTCGCCGAACAGGCCTGTGCGCACGAAGGAGAGTTCCTTCGAGGAGCGGTGATAGAGCCAATTGACGACGTAGACGACGATTGCGATGGCGACGATCGCAACGATGAGCCAGATGATCAGATTACCGAGGATGGCGACAGACATTCTACTTCCTCCCGCCCGCCGACTTTAGCTTCGACGCGAGCTTCTTCTTGGCGTTGCTTCCAATTGTAATCGCCTTGAACTTGCCGATTTGATCGACAATGGCGCGCTCGACGGGCAAGCGTTCCATCGACGATGCCCCATAGAAACCGTGGCAATGGCGAGCGCGCGCGAGGACATGGGATGCATCGCCCGGCTCGGCGATCGGCCCACCATGGGCAAGGACCAGAACGTCTTGGTTTATCGCGAGTGCCGCCTCAGCCATCGCGTCGATGAGGGCCGGACAATCCTCCAACTTCGTTGACGTCGTCGCGCCAATCGAGCCGCCCACCGTCAGGCCGAAATGGCAAACCACGATATCGGCGCCCGCTCGCGCCATGGCGGCAGCTTGCGACGGTTCGAACACGTAGGGCGTGGTCAGCAGGCCGCGCTCGCGTGCCTTGGCGATCATCTCGACTTCGCAGGCATAGCCCATGCCGGTCTCCTCGAGTCCGGCGCGAAAGCGGCCGTCGATAAGCCCGACCGTGGGGAAATTCTGCACGCCGCTGAAGCCGAGCCTCGCGACTTCATCGAGGAATACATCCATGTTGCGGAACGGATCGGTCCCGCACACGCCGGCGAGCACTGGTGTGCGAGAAATGAGGGGGAGCACCTCGCGCGCCATGTCCAGAACGATGCTGTTCGCGTCCCCGTAGGGCATCATGCCGGCAAGCGATCCTCGGCCGGCCATGCGATAGCGCCCGGAATTGTAGATGACGATGAGATCGGCGCCGCCCTGCTCCTCGCCCTTTGCCGAGATGCCGGTGCCTGCGCCCGCGCCGATTATCGGCTCGCCCCGCGCCTTCATCTCGTGAAGCCGCTCAAGTATGTCGGAGCGCGGAATACCGGGCATGGCGCTACCCCTTTGCCCGCCGGCGGGTGTGGCGGCCGCCGATCAGCCGATGGAATTCAGCAGCGATTTCCGTCGAAAACTGTGGGTCGTTGATGTGCGCACGCAACCGGATGAGGCGGCGCGAAGCGGTCTGCCGAACGGTCGCTTCAAGCGAACGGAACAGCGCCTCATCGGCATTCGGATCCGAGAAGGCTCCGCCTGGCGCGTCCAAAGCCGAGACGCCGCCCTCCGGCAGGAAGAAGCGCACAGGACCTTCCATCAAGTTGAGTCGCTCGCCGATCCAGCGCCCGATCCTGGCATTCTCCTCGGGCATCGTGCGCATCAACGTCACGCTCGGGTTATGGCGATGCAGCGTGCGGCCCCGATAGCGTTCCGGCACGCTGTCCATCGGCCCAAAATTCACCATGTCGAGCGCGCCGCACGAGCCGATATAGGGAATCCTGGTGCGTGCGATCGCTCCAAAGCGATCTTCCGTGGCGGGCAAGACGCCGCCCAGCAAGAGGTCGCAGACTTCCGTCGTCGTGATGTCGATCACGCCGACGAGCGCGCCCGAATCGACGAGCTTCTCCATCGATTGTCCGCCCACGCCCGTGGCGTGGAAAACAAGACATTCGAACTCCTCATTCAGCATTCGGGCGACGGCATCGACACAAGGCGTCGTCACGCCGAACATGGTCAGCCCGATCGCGGGCCTGCCCTTGCGCCGCACCAATGCCCGATCGCGCTCCGCCGTTTCCGCTGCCCGCGCCTTCACCATGCCGACGAGCGCTGCCGCCCCGTTGGCGAGCACTTGGCGCGTGACCGAGTTGAGCCCCGCGATGTCGGTCACGGAGTAAAGCATCATGATGTCCGATGGTCCCACATAGGGGGCGACGTTGCCCGAGGCGACCGAGGAGATGAGAACCTTGGGCACTCCGATCGGCAAAGCCCGCATCGCCGGCGCGACCAGCGAGCTGCCGCCCGATCCGCCCGCGGAAATCAGGCCGCCGATCGGCTCGTGCTGGCGGATCCATGTCTCGAAGGCTTCGGCCATCGCGCCAATTGCCGCGCCCCGCTCGCCCGTGAAGACGGCGCTGGGCCCGCGCCGGCAATAGGCCGCTACGTGATGCGGCGGCACGTCGGCCGGTGAAGGTGCCCCCGACGTCGAAAGGTCGACAAGCGTCACGCGGACGCCCGCTCCGGCGATCTGATCGCGAAGGAAACGAAGCTCGTTGCCTTTGGTGTCGAGCGTTCCGGCGACGATGACCGGGGCCACGCCGCCGCGATGGATGGGACGCAGATCGACGGCAGGCGATGCGGCGTCCACGGACGCTTTCGGCATGGCGGTTCGTGTGCGCGCAGCCGCTTCGATCTGCGTGACGGATGCAGGCTGCGACCAGCGTGTAGGCGTCGACGGGTTCGAGAGATAGACGCGAACCGCACCCCGTTGCCTCGGAGGCCGAGCTCCATCTTCGCGATGTGGTGTTGCTGCAAGCGCTTCAGCGACCTCTGCCTCTCCGTGCTGGCCGACCCCGAGCAGCCTTTGCTGCAGCTCACGGTCCGCCTCGAGACGCGCCGCCTCCATGATTCGGTTGATCCGGCCGTTGATCATGATCGCGACCTTTTCGGCGATGGCCGTGGCGACGCCAATATTCTGCTCGACCACGAGCACGCCGATATCCCCTTGCTCGCCGAGATTGACGAGCATCTGCTCGACCTGCTCCACGATGACCGGCGCCAAGCCCTCTGTCGGCTCGTCCATGATGAGGAGGCGCGGATTGAGGAGCAGCGCACGCGAGATCGCAAGCATCTGCTGCTCGCCGCCAGAGAGCTGGTTGCCCCGATGGCCGCGCCGCTCCGCCAGCCGTGGGAAAACGTCGTAGATGCGCGCCATCGTCCATTGCGAGCGTCCGTTGCCGGCCGCGAGCCGCAAATGTTCGTCGACGGTGAGAGAGGGCCATAGACGTCGGCCCTGCGGAACATACCCAAGTCCCAGGCGCGCGATCTCGGCCGGTGTGCGCCCAACGAGCTCCTCGTCCATGAAACGGATGGAGCCGCTCGCAGTCGGGAGCAACCCCACGATCGCCTTGCAAAGCGTCGTCTTCCCCATGCCGTTGCGTCCGACGAGCGAGAGCACACCATGCGCGAGCGTCAGGTCCACACCTTGGACCGCATGGCTGCGACCATAGAGGACGTTGAGACCCCTGATCTCGAGCAGGTTGTTCGTGCGCGGCTCAGCCATGGCCGCCACCGAGATAAAGCTGCTGCACTTCCGGATCGGCCTCGATGGCGCGCGGTGCGCCTTCCTTGAAGATGCGCCCGTTGTGCATCATGGTCACGCTCTCGACGACGCGCAGGGCGACGTCCATGTCGTGCTCGATGATAATGTAGCCGATATGGGGTGGAAGCGCGGTGAGGATTGCAACGAGATCGCCGCGTTCATTGGGGGAAAGCCCAGCTGCCGGCTCGTCGAAAAGGATGAAGCGCGGCGCGCCGGCCAGTGCGAGCGCGATCTCGAGCTGACGCTGCTGCCCATGTGCCAATTCGCCGACGAGACGATCGGCGACCTGCTCGAGATGAACGAGCGTGATGAGATCGGCGACCGATTGCATGATCGCGTCGCTCGCGCGCGTGCGGATCAGTGAGAAACGGCCGCGCGAGGCGCCGCGGCAAGCGAGATAGACATTGTCGCGCACCGAAAGCCGCTGGAACAACAGCGAGATCTGATAGGTACGGCGCAGCCCGCGCCGCGTGCGCTCATGTGGCGGCAAAGTCGTCACGTCCTCGCCGAAAAAGCGGACGGTCCCTGCCGTGGGCGGGAAATCCCCAGTCACGCAATTGAGCAGCGTCGTCTTGCCGGCGCCATTCGATCCGAGCACCGCGCGTCGCTCTCCGGGCCGCACACTGAGCGTGATGTCGCTCAGCGCAGCGAGCGCGCCGAACAGACGGGAGACGCCGCGCAATTCGATCGCGTTGCCGGCCCCGGCCGCGGCGATCCGTTCGGCGACGGTGCTCAACGGCTTGTTCCCCTTCGGGAGGTTGCGGCGCGCGCCAGCCACCGCCGCCAAAGGCCGATCACGCCGTCAGGCGAGAACAGGACGATGATGAGGAAACCTAACCCGATGATGGTCTGGAAGCGCCGCCCATCAAGTCCGACGGCGACAAGCGCATCGAGCGCAAAGGTTCGGAGAAGGACATAGATGAAGGCTCCGATGAAGGCGCCGATCGGGTGGCCGAGGCCTCCGACGACCGCGATCACGAGGAGATCGATCGTCGCCTGGATGCCGGCAGTACCGGGAGAAATCTGGTTGTTGAGCCAAACCAACAGGATACCGCCGATTGCCGCGATTACTGCCGCGAAGGCATAGGCTGCGATGCGGTGAGCCGTGACGTTGAAGCCGATAGCCTCCATGCGACGCGGGTTGTCGCGTGTGCCCTGCAGCGCGATTCCGAAGGGCGCCCGCGAGACGTAAAGAACGGCGGTGTAGCTCAGCCCGGCGCAAAACAGGATCAAATAGTAGAGCGGGAGCGCGGACTTCCAATTGACTCCGAGGAAGATCGGCGCCGGGATCGACGTGAAGCCATTGAAGCCGTTGAAGATCGACCAGTTCTGCAGGGTCAGGTAGAAGAAGGCGCTCGCAAGCGCGAGGGTGATCATGATCGTGTAGATGCCCTCGGTGCGTGCCGAGAGGGCGCCGGCCAGAGTTCCAAAGGCGACGGCGATCAGGATCGCGAGAGGCGCTGCCACCCACCACGGCCAGAACAAGCTTATCGAAGGCAGCGAGCTCGCCCCGAGGACCGTGATCGAGTAGCCCGCGAGACCGGCGACGGTCATCTGCACCAAGCTGACCATTCCGCCATACCCTGCGAGGAACATCAGCGACAGTGCGATCATGCCGAGAACCAGCGTCCAACCGACGATCTGATCCAGCACGAAATCGGTGGTTGCAGCCGGAAGCAGCACCAGCAACAGCCCTAACAGCAGTGTCGGTGCATGATCCGAGAACCAGCGCGACAGGGCGTCCCCGCCAACGCCGATTGGACGCGCCGTTCCGGTTTCCGAGAGGGCCATCTCAGCGCCTCCCCAGGAGGCCCTGCGGGCGAAGCGCGAGCACGACCACCATGATCACGAAGGTGGCGACTGTGGCGTAGTTCTGGAAATAGACGAGGCCGAATTGCTCCGACAGGCCGATGATAAGGGCGCCAAGCGCCGCGCCCGGAATGGATCCCATTCCACCGACGATGACGACCACGAGCGAAGCCAGGAGGAAATGCGAATCCTCCCCGAGGGAGATCGACTGGAAGGTACCGCCCACGATACCGGCCATTCCGGCGAGTCCGGCGCCAAACGCGAAGACCAGCGCAAACAGCAGCTGGACCCGGTAGCCGAGCACCGACAACATGTCGCGATCGTCGACGCCGGCGCGGATCATCACCCCGATGCGCGTGCGGTGAAGGGCAAGCCACATCCCGATGCCGATGAGCACCGCAGCCGCGAAGATGACGAGCCTCACCCGCGGATATTGCAGGAAGATGGCATCGCCGCTCGGCTTAAGAGCGACGATGATGGGTGTCGGTACCGGTCCCGTCAGATAGTCCGGCGTGTCGATCTGAATGGCATTGCCGCCCCACACCCAGACCATCAGGTCGGCAAACACAATCGAAAGGCCGAGAGTAACCAGGGTCTGGCGCAGATCCTGCCCTTCCATGCGGCGGAAAATCAGGATTTGCATGGCGGCGCCGACGAGGGCGCAGCAAATGAATGCGACGATGTAGCTCAGGAGCCAAGAATTGCTCCAGACCCCCGCCTCGTAGCCCATATAGCCCCCGAAGAGATAAAGTGAGCCATGCGCCAGATTGACGTTGCGCATGAGGCCGAAGATCAGGGTGAAGCCGGCAGCGACAAGGAAGTAGAGTCCACCCAGCGTAATGCCGTTGAACAAAGCGTTGATGAACAGACGTTTCCGGCCGAACCACTCCTCGAAAGCCTGAGGCCAAGGTGCCAAGATGAGCCAAAGGCAGAAGATGACGATGATTGCAAGCAACAGCGCGGCGAGGGGACGGTGGTTGATCCAGCGACTCAGAGCATCCCCGCGCGGGGTGCCGCCGCCGGCCGTGCTCTCATCGCCAAGAGCTGTTGCCATCCGCCGCCCTCCGTTGCTCAATGATTACTAGCCGAGGCTGGCAATGGCGACGTGATTGCCAGTCTGATTTTTTCCAGACCCACCTATTCGTTCATGACGCGCGCAACATTTCGGTAGAGCGTTGGGGGGATCCCGACATGGGAAGCAAAAAAATGGGTGAAATGACTTTGCGAGGAAAAGCCGAGCTCGAAGCCGATATCGGTAACCGAGACCCGCGAATCCGTCAGACGCTCCAGTGCCCGCTCGATTCGCATGGTATTCGCATAGAGTCCGGGCGTTACGCCGGTGTTTTCGCGAAAGAGCTTGAAGAAATGCGGGCGCGAGAGGCCGACATCGCGCGCCAAGGCATCGAACTCGATGCCTTTGGCGCAACCATCGTCGATGAGCCGCAATGACTTACGGACCCTGAAATCGATCAGCATGCGCGATGATGAGAGGGCGGGGGAGCAGTCGCGCTTACGCCAGGAGGCATCGAAGCTCGCGTCGAAGAGCTGGTTGAGATAGCGCTCGACGAGGCGATAGCTGGCATTGGTCACGAGCACATGGGCGAGGCTCGCGGCGATCGAGCGGATTGTCGTCCCCATCTCGATCCGGTTGGCGCCGAAGCGGCGGCCGTCTCTGCCCTGTTGGTCGTGGTCGAGCCAGCGATCGCAGATATAGGCCACGAGGAAGATCGATGGCTCGCTGCCCATGCCAGGCTGAAAAGAATGGGGCTGCCAGGGATTGATGGCTACTCCTTCGGACTGGTCGACGAGATGCGGGACATCGCAGATCGTGACGGTGGCGGGAGTGCCCCTCAGCAAAAAGGTCAAGTGTCCTTCTCGATGGGCGTGGGTACGCATGGGTCGATCGAGCCGATAGACCGTGACGCGGCCGAACGCTCCGTGACAGACCGCCAAGGCAATGCTCATCGACCACCTCCCAAGTAATTGTCGTGTTTTTGCAAGATTAAACGCTGGTGCAGGCAAAATGACAAGGTCGAGCAGGACCCAAGTATAGGCGACCAGACTCGCAGACATGGTCGGCCCCCAGATGAGCTCTCTCGGCGGGGATTGGGAGCGGCGCGGAGGTTTCGCTTCCGACGTCCCACGCGGGCTTGTCGCGTCCGGCCAGCCGCTGTTACCGTCGAGCGGCTGTCCACATGGCGCCGATCACGCCCCGACAAGACGCGCACGCTGGACCAGCTGGCGCAGGGCATCGCTTGGTGGCGCGTGAAGTCAAATGGCGCAAGAACACAGGAGGAATACCCAATGCGAAAGGGCCTTCTACTCGCCTCGACGGCATCTATGTTTGCGCTTCTCGCCGGCCTGTCGGCCCATGCAGCCGACAAGATAAAGATCGGCGTCAGTGCGACGCTCGAAGGCACCTACACGGTGCTTGGCGAGGACGGGATGCGCGGTTACGAGCTTGCCGTGAAGGCGCATGACGGCAAGGCCGGCGGCAAGGAGATCGAGACTATCGTCGCATCCACCGATGCCAGTCCGGATTCGGCGGTACGTGCCGCCAAGAAGCTCGTCGAGCAGGACAAGGTCGATGTTCTCATCTCTCCGCTTTCCGGAGCAGAGGGCATCGCGATTCGCGACTACTCGAAAACGCAACCGCAGATCACCGTCATCAACGCCTCATCCGGCGCCCTGGAAACCACCTATGTCGATCCGTCGCCTACCTTCTACCGATTCAATTTGGACGGCGCTCAATGGCATGCAGGTCTCGGCGACTACATCTACAATACGAAGCATTACAAGAAGATAGCGACAGTCGCCGAGGATTACGCCTTCACCTACACCCAAGTGTTCGGGCTGGCGCTCGAATTCTGTCAACTCGGCGGCGAGATCACCAAGCG
>JAFBAK010000428.1 GCA_019247795.1 Hyphomicrobiales bacterium
CTTATTCGGCTTGCGCCTGCGCGCTCTCGTTGATTGTCGCATCAGCAAGCTTGGTGAGAAGCTGATCCGTCTCCTTCTCTTCATCCAGCGTCTGCTCGAGGAGCTCGACCGCTTCATCTACGCCGAGATCGCGCGCCCAGGTACGAAGTGTCCCGTAGCGAGCGATCTCATAGTGTTCGACAGCTTGCGCCGTTGCCAGCAACCCAGCATCGATGGCTTCGCTGCCTTTGTATTCTGACGCGATCTCGTCACCTTCGGTGATGATTCCCTTGATCGCCTCGCACGTCTTGGCCGACGCTCTCTTGCCGATCAGCTCAAAGATGCGCTCCAAACGCTCGACATGACCCTTGGTCTGCTCGAGATGGGTCTGAAACGCTTGCTCGAGTTCGTCGGATTGGCTCGCCTTGGCCATTTTCGGCAAGGCTTTCACGATCGCTTTTTCGGCGAAGTAGATATCCTTCAGCGTGTCCTCGAACAATGATTGCAGATTTTTCGACGCCATCTTGTGTTCCTCTCAACGATTACTGTTGTGGGATCGAATTCGGACCCGTGGAAGGGTGGGACAGGTGCCGTCGACCGGCCACACCGCCCGACCGATCGAAAGCGGCAACTCCCTTGGGCTGTTCTCGGTTCCAAGAAGCGGAAGCGTCATGAACGGCCGGCATCGACGTTTATGAACCGCGCACCACGTAAAGCGTTGGGGAAAGTGCGGGCCTGAGCGCGAGCCTCGCTTGAGGCTTGGGCCACTTGGTGACGCCTCCCGCAGCGAAGCGTAGTCGCCCGAACTCGATGATCGGCTGCCCTTCGGCTCACAGGGATCAAGGGAGAGTCCGTTGTCCCCACAGTCAATCGCCAAGGAGCTCGAGCTCAAGCTCCTGGCCTCGCCTGATGATCGAAAACGGCTTCGAGAATCGCTTTTGGTCGCACGCCATGCCGACGGAAGCGGCGAGGATAAGCACTTGCACAGTGTCTACTACGACACGGTGGAGCACAGCCTCGCCGAGAAACGCTTTTCCCTTCGGGTTCGGGAAGACGGGTCCGGTTTGATTCAAACCTTGAAATTTGCGCCGCCCGAGGAAAAGGCTTTCTCGCGCCATGAATGGGAAACACCCGTTCAAGAACGCCTGCCGGACCTTTCGCGCTTTCCGGCTTCGGCGATCGGCCCGGTTTTGTCTCAGCTGCGCGGCAAGGCCCTTGTGCCGGTCTTCTCGACCTCGGTGCAACGACACTCCGTGAATTTGTCGATCCAGGAAACGAAGCTCGAGCTTGCCTTTGATGAAGGCGTGATCTCGGCGGGAGACCGCGAAGAGCCTTTGACTGAAATTGAGATCGAGCTGAAGAAGGGTGAGACCGCGCGGCTTTACGAACTCGCCCTTCAGCTTCTCGCCATAGCGCCGCTTCGCTGGAGCACCGAGAGCAAATTCGATCGAGGCTACGCTTTGGCTCGTGGCGTGCCACCCCCCACCTCGAAACCCCCTCCGTCTTCGTTGGTCCAGGACACGAAAGTTGACGACGCAATCGCCGCCATTCTGGCAGGGTGTCAGCGTCATCTCTTGGCCAATCAGCCAGCCGCCGAGGATGGCCGCGACCCCGAAGGTGTGCACCAGATGCGCGTGGCGCTGCGCAGAATGCGGGCTGCCTTCGCGCTCTTGCGGCACGAGCTCGCGTCGGAAGGATTGGATAGTTTCGACCGTGAGGCGAAATGGGTCGCTCACAAGCTTGGCGCTTGCCGCAATTGGGATGTGTTTGAAACGGAGACGCTCGCAAAGGCGAAAATCGGCAAAGAGCAGACAATCCTTAAAAGCGCCGCCACGGCCCACAGAGATGCAAGCTACGCCGAGATGCGCAAGGCTTTCGCCGAACAGCGATACAACAGGTTTCAGCTCTCGCTCGGACATTGGATCGAGGCGCAAGGTTGGCGCGATGACGCCGATGCCCCTTCGCGAAAAAAACTCTCTGGGCCCGTAGGGAAATTCGCGCCTTCTCCTCTCGACGCTCTGCTCCGCAATGCGCGCAAGAAGGGGAAGAGGTTCGACGAGCTCAGCCTTCGCAAACGCCATCGCCTGCGCGTCGGATTCAAGAAGCTGCGCTACGCGATCGAGTTCTTCCAACCTCTCTATTGCAAGCAACGGGCAACCAGTTACTCAAAGCAACTTGCGAAATTGCAGAAGCTCTTGGGGAAGGATAGCGACGCGATCACCACCAGCGCTCTTCTTGACGAACTTACCGAGAACGGTCCCGCTTCGCTCCGCCATGCCGCAAGCGTCCTTCGCAAATGGCAGACCGCCGAACGGCGCCGAGCCGCGCCCAGAGCCAGAAAGGCTTGGCTGAAACTCAGGAAAACTCGACCGTTCTGGTGAGCGCAACGGTGAATTGCCAGAATTTTTTGGGGTGATCCTGCAAGCCACCGAACTTAAGCTCCTCCCCTTCCGCCGGTTGCACTGTAGACCTGCCCCGTAGCGAAGCTCGATTGCTCAGATGCGAGAAGTACGTAGATCGGCGCAAGCTCGGCCGGCTGGCCTGGACGTCCCATCGGCGTGTCCTTGCCGAAGTCGGGTAGCTTGTCCGGCGGCTGACCGCCGCTGGGTTGAAGGGGTGTCCAGACCGGGCCGGGCGCGACCGAGTTGACGCGGATGCCTTTGGGCGCAAGCTGTTTGGCGAGAGCCTTGGTGAAGATCATGATGGCGCCCTTCGTGGACGCGTAGTCGAGCAGATTCTCCGAAGGTTCGTAGGCGTTTGACCGAGCTCGTATTAATAATCGCCGATCCCGGACCGAGATGCGCCATCGCGGCTTTCGTGATCCAGAACATGGCATAGACATTCGTTTTGAAGGTCGCGTCGAACTGCTCGTTCGAGATGTCCGTGATCGAGTCCACCGCATGCTGTTTCGCGGCGTTGTTGACGAGAATGTCGAGCCCTCCGAGTTCGCGCGCGGCATCCGCGACGAGCTTCCGGCAGAAGGCCTCATCCTGCAGATCGCCGGGGATCGGAACAGCCTTCCTACCGGCGGCGCGGATCAACTCGACGACCTCTTTGGCATCAGGCTCTTCCACTGGCAGATAGTTGATCGCCACGTCAGCGCCTTCCCGAGCAAAGGCAATTGCGGCAGCCCGCCCCATGCCGGAATCGCCTCCGGTTATCAGAGCCTTTCGTCCCGCGAGCTTGCCCGACCCCTTGTAGCTGGTCTCACCATGATCAGGCTTGGGTGTCATCCGGCCAGCAAGCCCCGGCGGATCTTGCACCTGGCGGGGAAAGGGGGGCCTCGGATATGCATCAACGGGGTTCTCGAGCGCGCCGGCGTTCCGAGATGCCGGCGGCGTCACGGCATTAGCGGCATTGGCTGAAGCCGCAAGTGTCGAAGCGGTGGCAAGTCCGGTCGCGACGCCCGCGATGACATCACGGCGAGAAGTGTCGTTTTGGGGAGGGGTCATCGAAGAGAGCTCCAGTTGACAAGCGATGCCCGCGACCAGCCTACGTACTGAGCAAATCACGTGGCCCAAGGCCGTATTCGACATCACAACAGGCTGGGCATTTGCGGGTTCCTCGAAAACGCGGTGATCGTAGAAATGACAGAACAATGCTGTGTCATCAAAGTCGCAGCGAACGTTCGCGCGCTCGATCGAGCCAAGCAACACGACAGAATTTGTGGAAATTACTTTCGGCTTTTTTCTGCGAACTTTTTGGTTTGTTTGAAGTTGTCTTCCGCAACTCACCGGCGGTTCCCGAGCTCCTCCTTGTTTTGCATAGCGTGGCCAGACAAGTAATTACATCCAGAGCCCTCACGCGCCGCCAAAAAGAAGCACCTCGATGTCGGCTGTCAGAAAAGTTTCCCGCTTCATTGCAAATCACACGAAAGGTCGGAACTTTGATGAAGAGAAAGAAGACTTGCCTCATCGCCGGCGGCGCGGGTTTTGTGGGTTCGAATCTCTCCGACGCCCTCCTTGCGGGCGGGTTTGAGGTTATATGTGTCGACAATTTTCGGACCGGCCGCACCACCAACATCGATCATCTCAAGCGAGAGCCACGCTTTTCTTTTATTGAAGCCGATATCATCGAAGCTTTGCCGGCGAGCCTTGGCCGGCGACGTGTCGATTGGGTGTTCAATCTCGCCTGCGCGGCGTCACCACCCCATTACCAATCCGATCCCGAACACACGCTGCTGACAAGCGTCATCGGAACGCGGAACCTGCTGTCCTACGCAGAACAGGCCCGAGCCCGCTTTCTGCTCGCTTCGACAAGCGAGATTTATGGCGATCCACAGGTCCATCCACAAACAGAGAGCTATTGGGGGTACGTGAACCCGACGGGGCCGCGCGCCTGCTATGACGAAGGCAAACGCGCGGCCGAAACTCTCGTCTTCGATTACGGGAGGGCCGAGCGCGGAGAAGTCCGGGTCGCGCGCATCTTCAACACTTATGGTCCGCGAATGCGCGCCGATGACGGGCGCGTCGTGTCGAACGTAGTGACGCAAGCGCTCGCGGGAGATGACATCACGATTTACGGTGCGGGCACGCAAACCCGCTCATTCTGCTATGTGGGGGACCTGGTCGAAGGCTTGATCCGTCTTATGGAATACGACGGTTCTTATGGGGGCGCCGTAAATCTCGGCAACCCCGCCGAAATGACAATCCATGAGCTCGTCGAGCGCGTGCTGCGGCTCACCTCTTCCGAATCCCGGATCGTGCGCCGCCCACTGCCTGTCGATGACCCGCAAAGACGTTGTCCCGACATCTCGCTGGCCAAGAGATTGTTGAATTGGGCACCGCAAGTAAGGCTCGACGAGGGCTTGCGGCGAACCATTGCCTATTTCGCCGAGGATGCCGCGGCCGCCGCTTCCTTCCCATCAAGACCCAATCGGCGGCCGGCGGCTCGAAAAACCTCCGCACGGACCTCAGAGCGGCTTGCGAAGATGAAAAACGCGTCCGTCCCACAAATGGAACGGACGCTCACCAATTCGTAAGATTTCGAGACCGTTGCGGCAAGAAAGATGCTCGACTTCGCGAGGATCGGCCGTCAGGTCAGAACGATATGAAAAGTTCAAGATCAGAAGATTGCCGCCCGCCTTGAGCAGATGCGTCGCGTCGCGAACGTATCGGCCGGGAAGCGAAGGATCTGCTTGCACGATGTAAGGGAACGAATCCACGGCGAAAATGCAGTCGAAGCTTGCCTTCGGGAAATCCGGAAGGTGCGCGCCTGTACTTAGTCGGAAGCTCACATTCTGGGATCCGGCGCAGCGCGTGCGGGCGATCTCGAGCATCCTGGCGGAAATGTCGACGCCGATGATGCGAGCGACCCAAGGCGCGAGCGCAAGCTCAAACCTGCCGATGCCGCACCCGACATCCAAAAGCACACGATCGGGTCTAAGGAGACCTTGCCTCCTCATGAATTCGACGATTTCTGAAGTCGCCTCGCCGAGAAGGTCCGGTCGACCCAAGCTGTAGAGCGCGACGCTCCCCTCCGGCGAAACCGAGACGGCCCGATCGAATGCCGCTGCAATTTTCCCGATCGCCGCCTCGGCGTTCGGATGCTGCTCAGGCTCATGACTCAGCGTCGCAGCGATATTTCGCACGGTCTCCCAAGCATCCGGTGACCCAAAGGCGAGCTCTCTCAGTTCGTCGAGCCGATTGGACGCCGAGGTCGTCTGATCTTCGCGGCGCAAGCTGCTCGTGTCGAGAGCGGTCAACAGCTCATCGACGCTTCTCGTCGCCATCGAAAGATGCATCAAAGCCACCCCTATCGGCATCTCGCCGGCACAATAGGATCTGAGGAGGTGCTCGAGTGCTCCCGGCAAGCAACGTGCGTCAGGCATCGATGAGTGCCTTTTCCCAGAGACGACGGCGATTCCAGCGATCGGTCGCCCCCCAACCGTATTTGTAAGCCTCGCGGCCGCGCAGGAAGTGGAACTCCGTGGCACCTTCATCGATCGCATCCGCGATGGCTTGGCCGATCAGAATTGCGCCCGGACTAATCTCGGCGACATCAGGAGCGAAGCCGCCTAGATAGGCGTAGGCGCGCTCTCGATGCAGCAGTCCGTAATAGGCGCCCACCGGCCGACCGGCGAGCGTGAGGACGTAGCAACGGGCAAGGCCGACCGCGGCGAGTCTCGGCAGTGTCAACCTGTGGAAATTTTGCACGCGTCTGTCGGCGAGCACGCCGTTTTGTTCACGCTCACTCCACCGCGCGCTGTGCAAGGCAAAGAGCAGATCGAGGAATTGTTCGCCCTCGTTCTCGTAACGCAAAACGCGGATTTCGCCCACGGTTGCCGCGATCCTCCACGCACGTCTCAATTGCCTGCGCCGGCGGGCGGGCACGCAGTCTTCAAGATCACGGCCGCCACGCAAAAGGAGCACCGGACAGGCCTCCTGGGCAGAGAGCGTTTCCTTACAGCATAGGGGCGTCGCCAGATCCTCCGCCAAAGCCTTGGGGGGCATGTTCTCGAAGCTCCAGCTCAGCCATCGCGCTTCGCACATTTTTTCGACAACGGCTCGCGCGATGGCCGGTAATTGCGGATCGACGAGGACATCGAGGTAATCGCTGAGCGAGATGCCGATCGGCAAAAGGCGCGGACCCCGGTCGGTCTTTTCGAGGTAGAAGGGAAAGAGCGCTTCCAATTTTTGTTCGTGCGTCGCGAAGCCGCAAAACAATTCTCCCGGAGCAAAGATCTCCCACCAACTCAATAGCCAGGCTGGAGATTGAAAGGGCGTCGCCAACGGGCAGCGTTTCCAGAGCTCCCACCATTGCGGAACGAGCGGCGAGAGCGTGGCCATGTCGACCGCTAAATCAGCCGACAGCTTTTGCGACGGCTTCACGCCGCGAACGTCGCGTGGCCGGCCAATTTGCGATAGCGCTCAAGATATTTTTTGCACATTGCCTGCATGGGAAAACACGCTCTTGCCTCGCTGCGACACAAATGCGGATCTATCCCGCCCGCGAAGGGGATGGCTTCGGCCATCTTTTCCACATCCTCCACGAGAAAGCCGGTTCGCCCATGCGAAACGATTTCGGGGAGCGCTCCCCGCCGGAAAGCAATCACGGGCGTTCCGCAAGCCATGGCCTCCATCGCGACGAGCGAGCTCGTTTCCTCAGCGAGGCTCGGCAGAAGAAGACAGACGGCGCTCGTGAGAAACCGCCGTTTGCGCGAAAAGTCGAGCGCACCTACGTAGCGGCAACGCGGACCCAGCCGAGGTTCGATCTTAGTCTTGAAATAGCGCTCGTGGGCATCGTAGGGGAAAACCGTGCCTGCGATCAGAAGCGCAATGTCGGCAATCCGCGCTGCCTCGATGGCGAGGTCGACGCCTTTTTCCGGACAGATGCGGCCGAGAAAAAGCGCAAAGTTTCGTTTTGCGTGACGGGACGCAAGCGCGTCGACATCAATCCCATTGACAATTGGCGGCAGTAATCGAACGTCGGCCGGCGCCGAAGATTCTTGGCTCTTCGAGACGCAATTCATCCAGAAACCCGGACGCCGAGCTCGCAGTGCATTTTGCGGATACCAGCTGAGCGGAAGGTGCAGTGTGGCCAGGGTCGCTCCATCGCACGGACAATAGGAGTGAAAATCAATCCCATGCAGATGGACGAGATCCACGGCGAAGCGACGTCGGACCTCCTCGATGGCCGCCCTGTAAAGCGCCCAAGTGCGCGATTTCAAATCTTCGTCGATCGAGCCCGTCCCCATCGGCATCCGCCAATGAATACCGGCAATGCTCGAGTCCTCGCGCGCCACCACGATCGAGCAATGGCCCGATTTCGCGAGTGCGGTGTCGAGAGCGCTGAGCACCTGCTCGGCGCCACCAACCGCATTTGGGCCCACCGCGGCGAATGGGTAGGCGACGTTGAGGACCGTCAAGCTCATCGTTCAGAAGCGAGATCTCAAGGCTTGCTGCGCGCTCGAGCTCCCATCATTGCGCCAGCGACAGCGCGGGAGCGACCACGTTGTTCGTCGAAGGTGCGTAGCGTCGCACCATGGCGGCACAGAAATCGGCGAATTCGCGTCCGTCGAGCGGAGCGCTCGTATGATGAGGCGCGATGCCGCGATGTTCCGGAGTGAAGCAGAATGTCACCGTCACGTTGAAATCAGCCAGCGCCTGCATCTGCCGGTCGAACCACGCCAAGGCATTCGGGCGAAAACTGTCCGCCCAGGACAATCCTGTACGCAGATACGTGACGCCGAGGCGCTTCATCCAGGCGACCGCGTCATCGAGGCGGTGATCCTCGAAATGAAACCATTGGCACAACCCCAATTGCGGCGTGAAATCGATGAAGCGTTCGAGCGCAGGTTTTGGCGTCCCGTCGTCGCGCAGAAGGCCCATGGCGAAGTGCCTGTAGTAAGAAGAGCCTTCCGCCTCGCGATGGCGAGTCGTCGCCTGCCATGTCCTCGGTAGATCATAAAGGCTGTACCAATGGACGCGTGGTGAACGGCCGATGAGGAGCTCCGCCGTCCTTTGCAGCCCCCAAACTTGCACCTCGTCCGCTCCGAACGTCGACACGCCCACTTCGCTGACCCATATGGGAAGCTCCGTCACGGCCCTGATCTCATCGAGCCTCGCCGGCCATTCGTGGATCTGCCAGAGATTCCAGTCGAGCGGGAAACCGTGAACGGCCACTGCATCGACATGGTCGAGGACACTTTGACCCTTCATGTTCATCACGAATTGCGCGTCGATCGGCGATATCCCGCCAAGCACTTTCGGCAGGCGCGGGTTCTCCGCCGTGATCGCATCAGCCGCGCCGATGGCCATTTCGGCAAACCGCTTCCAGTCCGGATCGATTTCCGGGTCCCAGTGGGATTTGTTGTTGGGCTCATTCCAGATCATCGCGGCTTCGATCATTGCTTTGAACCTTTCGCCGGATAAACCGCACCCTCTCCGCCGGTTGCCTTGGCGGCGCGACAGACATAGACCTCCTCCTCGGGCCGCGAGACGATCTCAAATCCAGAACTGCGGAGCATCGCCTCGACGCAAGCCCGATTGGGAATCCACCAATTGGTTGGATCCCCCGCAAACCGATCCTCGATGAAATGAAGCTTGGGGAAGTCGGAACGTTCGAACGGCGAAGCATCCCAGAACTGGTAATCTTCCGCGAGAGGCTCGGCTTCGCCGCTTCCCCTTTGCATCGATTGAAAGATCAACATGTCATCGGCCACATGCTCGCGAATGAGATCGAGTGCCAGAAGCGGATGACGAAGGTGGTAGAGAACCCCCATGAAGAGAACCACGTCGAAGCGTTGTCCAAGCGCACCCACATCGTAGACGGAAAGCTGCTCGAAGTTGATGTCGAGATCGGCGACCGCCGCCGCGAACTTTGCTTGCTCGAGATATTCGACTTCACTGTCGATGCCGAGCACATAGGAGGCGCCGCGCCGTTTCATCTCGATCGAGTAGAAGCCGCCGTTGCAGCCGATGTCGAGAACGTGCTTGCCCGAGAGATCTGCGGGAACGGCATGGGCGAATTTGTTCCATTTGACTGCGGGGTAATCGCCTAAGAAATGGTCAGGAGCCGTGCCGACGCCGCCAAGCTCGATGTTGTGGAACCATGGTCCAAGCGCCTGCGCACGTTCGCGGATCTCCTCGGCGGTCAAGCGCATTCGCAGCTCTCCTACTGTGCCATCACCGGAGCGGAAACCCGCCCGAGCGGCTCGGTGATGGAGAGCCGTACGCGCTCGGCTTCGCGATCGGCCTGGCCTGATCGCGCGAGGAGCTTGAGTGCGGCCTCGTAGCCGTTCACCGTTCCCACATCGACATACGCCTCGCCGGCTCGAACGCCGACGGCCTCGCCGCCTTCGGCGAGATAGGCGTTGACCAGTGTGCCGATATATTCATCGCGCCGTTCGGGGCGTTTCCAAAGGGCGTGGAGCTCATGAAAGACACGCGCCGGCATCTTGAAAGATCCCCAGATCAGGCGTGAAGCCTCCCCCGGCTCCTTGACTTCGATCGCTGCGATACTTCCATCATCGCGAAGCAAGACCGCATCGAAAAGCTCCGGCCGGGCGACCGGAAAGAGCAAAAACGAGAGCTTGTCGTCGGGAAGCTCGACGAAGCCTTCCTTGGGAAACCAGATCGTGTCGGGAAGACCGACGAGCACCGGCTCGTCCCCAATGAGCGGTGCGGCGCGAAAGATCGCATCGCACAGGCCGAGAGGTGCAGGTTGCACCAGATAAGCGACCATGGCGTGCTCGTATCCGGCGCCATAATAGCTCACGATGTCCGATTTGCCCGCCCCGATCACGAATGCGAGTTTGTCGACGCCTGCAAGAATCATCCGCTCGACGAGATACTCGCTTACGGCGCAAGGACGCTCGCCATCTCCCTTGCGGCAGCTTCCGACAGGAAGCAGTTCCTTCGAGAAGGCAAGCGGCTGGATCCGCGTACCGCGTCCCGCGGCCGGAACAATTCCCCACATCTGTCATGCCTCCACTTCGGACACGGCCATATCGAGTTCCCCGCGAGACGATGCCGCCTTGGCGACCATTTCCTCGAACTGCGCCGCACGATGCGCTGAAGTGTGCTCCGCGAGCACGCGCTCACGTGCGCTGGCACCGACGCGCGCGAGCTCCTCGGTCGAAAGATCGAGCGCGGCGATTACATCTCCGCAATCTTCGCCCACCAAGATTTCGCGCCCCGGCTCGAAAAACGAGGAGAGGCCTTCCCAGGAATCACTGAGGATCGGCGTGCCGCAGGCCGCAGCTTCAAAAAGACGCCCTGAAGGACACCATCCCGCCTTCGCCATGTCGCTGCGCGTCACGTTCAGGGTCAGACGCGAGGAGGCATAAAAGGATGCATGCTGCGCCGGTGGGAGGTGACGCACGAAGAAGATATTTTGCGTCCAAGGGAAACTTGGTGGATATTGTGCGCCCGCAAGCACGAAACGGAGATCGGGGCGACGGCCCGCCGGTGCGATAAAGAGCCGGTTCAGGGCAGATTGGCGATCCTGCGCGTATGTGCCGATATAGGAAAAGTCGGCACGATAGCGTTCGGCCGAAGCCGCCGGCCGATGAACCTGCGGATCGACATGTCCGTAGAGGGGGACCGGATGGCGTGCGCCCGCCAGCTCCGCAAGCCCCTCGAGTGCGACGCCACCTGTGAAGCTCAGCACGAGATCGTATTCGTCAAGCCCACGCGGCCCGATATAGGTGGTCGCCTCACCGCGCCGCAAACGCTCGAGCGTCACGGGCGTATCGAGGTCATAGAAGACCCGCAAGGCGCGTGCGGCGCCGAGCACGATCTCCGTCGCGGCAATTCCATCCGGGCAGTACGAAGTGACCATCGCGACATCTGCTTCGGCCACCTCCCGGCGAGCGCGCGCCTCGATTTCCGGCCAACTCTCGTAAAAAATGACCTCCCCGCATGGGATCTCATCGATGTCCCGGTTCTGCGCGTAAAACGTCGTATTGCGTTCGAAGAAGGTCACGCGCCAACCCCGGTCGGCGAGAGCCCGCTGCAAGCCCCGCCACAACGTCGCGTGTCCGTTTCCCCAGGAGGAGCTGATCGTCAGCCCGAAGACTACGAGCTTCACGAGAGACGCTCCGCGCCGCGCATTCAGGACGCCCCTTCGTTCACGGTGATGACGCGCAGGCCCCATTTTTCCTGCGCGACCTTGGTGATCGAAGCGGGCCCAATCTCGAACTTTGACCAATGGTCAAGGGAAAGCTCGAGGGCGTGAAGAAGCGCGGCCCGGATCACCTCCGCATGGGTGACGAGAGCGACCGCTTCGCCTCTCATTTCCGACGCAAGCCGCGCGATATGATCGACGACGCGCCTCTGCACATCAAGCATGCATTCTCCAGCGGGCGTCCGCGCCTCGCTCCGCTGCTCGTTCCAGCGTTGCCAGGTTGGATCATTTGCGAGCGCCGTAAATGCCTGACCGGACCAGGAGCCGAAGTCGACTTCATCCAAGTCAGAGGAAATCTCGACCGGCGTGCGGCCGCAGGTTTGCGCCACGTACTCGGCGGTCTCTCGCGCACGCTCGCGAGGGCTCGCTTGAACGCATGCAAGTCTTTCGGCCTTGAGCTTGAGCGCAAGATTGCGAGCCTGCGCCGTTCCCTTCTCGTTGAGATGTGCGCCTGATCGTCCGGTGAGGAACTCGCCGAACCCGAAATGCGACGCATGACGGATGAGAAAAAACATGGTCATGCGAGGCGCCCGGATGCGCCCTCGCCCGAGATGAATTGCAAGGTGCGTTCGCGCGCATCGGCGTCGGTGAATTGCCGGGGCGGCGACTTCATGAAGTAGCTCGATGGGCCGATCAGCGCACCGCCGACACCCCGATCCAGCGCGAGCTTGGCGCAACGGACCGCATCGATGACGATGCCCGCCGAATTCGGTGAATCCCACACTTCGAGCTTGACCTCCGCCGTCAACGGCACGCCGCCGAAGGTCGTCCCTTCCATGCGGATGTGGCAGAATTTGCGATCGGTGAGCCAGGGCACGAAATCGCTCGGCCCGACATGGACATTTTCAGGCGCCAGCGGAATATCAAGCTGACTCATCACAGCTTGCGTCTTGGAGATCTTTTTCGATTCCAATCGGGAGCGCTCGAGCATGTTGCGAAAATCAGTGTTCCCGCCGAAATTGAGCTGATATGTCCTGTCGAGCCGCACGCCGCGCTCGCGAAATAGATTGGTGAGCACGCGATGCACGATGGTGGCGCCCACCTGGCTCTTGATGTCGTCTCCGATGAGCGGAAGCTTTTCCTTCTCGAAACGCTCACGCCAGCAAGGCTTCGAGGCGATGAAGACCGGCACGCAGTTGACGAAGGCACAACCGCCCCGCAGCGCCTGCTCCGCGTAGAACTCCACAGCTTGCTGTGATCCCACCGGCAAGTAGCAGACGACGATCTCGGTTCCGCTGCGGCGCAGCTTCTCCGCAACATCGCATTCGGGCTTTTCGGATTCGGCTATCTCTTCACGCAAAAAGATCCCCAAACCGTCGAGGGTGCGACCGCGGTCCACCACAACGCCGGTTTTGGCGACCTCTGCAAAGCGGTGAGTATTGTTGGGAGGCGCGTAGATGGCTTCCGCGACATCGATTCCGACCTTCGAAGCAGCGATGTCGAATGCCGAGGATATCTTTATGTCGTCGACGTGATACCCGCCAAGAACGGGATTGCTAAGGCCGGGGATAGGCTCGTTCGACGCCGCGCCGCGGTAATAGGTGAGTCCCTGAACGAAAGAGGAAGCGCAATTTCCGACGCCGACTATGCCGACGCGAAGCTGTCTCGAGCCCAAGAGCTCCTCCTCACCGAGGCTTGACGAATCCAGAGCTCAACAGAGCGGAATGAGAAAAGTTCCGTTTTGGAGTGGGCAGAATAGCGTCGGTAGTTGGCTCGAAATGGCGAGCCTATCCGCGATGGAACGTCGGTGTGGCAGTCTCGCCGCGTCTGTCGGAACGCCGCACCTCGATCGTGACCTCGTCACCCGCGCGCAGATCATTTGTCGCCCCGAGGACCGCTGCCTCGAAGGCCCCTTCCTCCGATATGTAGGAGCTGCCAGGCTCACCGTTGCGAGTGACCTTCCAGCTCTGGCCTGCGCCCTCAACTCGATAAACGATCATCCGCATCGCCCCGAATTCGCCACGACAAACTCCGCGTTTCCTGAACGCGGTGCGAAACCTTGCGTTCCGTCCGCGGTGAAACGCGGGTATTCGCCTCCACCCCTCCGCAACCCTTAGCTCGGCAGGGCGGCGATCTTCGTGCGGTGCTCGCGTGGTTCCCCAGCCAGAACCGCAGAGCCCTGTCGAAAGCCTCGCGCGCCTCGTTGGCGACGTTCCATGGCTTCGAGGAGATGGCTCTCGAGTTCGCGGGCACGATGCTGTGAGCTGTGCGCCGCGAGAATGCGTTTGCGCGCGGCATCGCCAATCGCTTGACGCTCACCATCGCTCATGCCTCGAAGCCAGCCGATCACGTCGGCTGCACCGCCTGCGAGAAGGATTTCTTCTTTCGGCCGAAAGAGGGATTCGAGTCCCGGCCAGCGATCCGAAATGATGGGCCGCGCGCAAGCGGCGGCCTCGAACAGGCGCACGCTCGGACTGAAGCCCGCCCGCACCATGCAGGCCCGGGTCACATTGAGCGTGAAGCGGCAGCTTGCGTAAAAGAGCGGATGGTCGGGCGGCGCAACATGCGCCAGACGCGTAACGTTGGCCGGCCACTCCAGCCCATCTGGAAATTGCGCGCCGGCAACGACGAAACGAAGCTCGGGGGCTTGCCGCGCCGGCTCGAATAGAAGCTGCTCCAAGGCAGGCTGCCGATCGTGACTGTAAGTTCCCAGATAGCCGAGATCGAAATCGGGAGAGACTCGAAGCGGCGGATAAAGCGCCTCGTCGACCGTGCAATAGAGGACACGTGCCGCCGGTGCGCCGTAACGTCTCTCGAGAACACGAAGGGCCGGCCCGCCGGTGAAGGACAGATAAGGGTCGTAGCCTGGGATGAGCGCGGGCGAGAGATATTCGTAATCTCCCTCTTCGAGCTTCGATAATGTGACCGGCGTATCGATGTCGTAAAAGGCCGTGACGCCCTTGCGCAAGGATTGCACCCAGCGACCGATCGCGACACCTTCAGCGACATAAGATCCAAGGATCACGGCATCGGCAGTCGTAAGTGCTAGTCGGTGGCGTTTCAGTTCGCGCATGTCCCGATAAAAGTGCAGCGCGCAAAAATCGGGCCGGGGCAAGTCGCGATGCTCTGCATACCAAAGCTGGTCGCGCTCGAGGAAGGTGATCTCGTGCCCGAGCCTCGCAAGAGCGCGAAGCAGGGCTCGATAGGTTGTCGCGTGCCCGTTTCCCCAGGATGAAGAGAGGCTGAGCCCGATGACCACGATGCGCATCGGCCTGGTCACGCTGCTCTCCTTTCGGCTTTCATCCGCGCCGTCTCCTTCAGGACGGCGTCGACCTCGGCGCCCCGCCGCTCATATGTGTGCTCGCTCTTGATGCGCAGCAGGGCCGCCTCACCGACCTGACGCGCGGCCGGCAAGGTCAATGACCGAAGGAGATCCACCACGTCCTGTCCGTCTCGCGCAACCAGCACCTCGCTGCCGGGCGTCAGAAAGAGCTCGATTCCCTTCCACGCATCCGTGATGAGACAGGCGGCGCTTCCAGCGGCTTCGAAAATCCGGGTCGCGGGCGAGTAGCCGATATCCGCCATGCTGTCGCGCGCGACATTCAGCACAGCGAGAGGCGTCGCGTTGAATGCGTTGTGATCACGCGTATACACATGACCGATCGAGCGCATATTCGACGGCAATCCCTTTGTGTCCCAGCCGTTTCCGCCGATGATGAAGCTCCGCTCGAACATGCGCGCCGCAGGCTCGAGAAAAAAACGCTCAACGCGAGCCTCGCGATCCGGAAGTCGGTTGCCGAGAAAGGCGAGATCACACGAGAAACGGGGGTCGGCGGGGACCGGATGATGGGTCGCGGGATCGAGCGCATTGTAGATCGGCACGCAACGCCGCGCGCCGAACTCGCTGTAGGCCTTCACCACGGGAGGGCCCCCTCCATAGGTGAAGACGAGGTCGAGCGACGGCAAGGCCAGCCGGACAGGATGACCCGGATCGCTCCGCATTTGAGCGAGCGTTGCTGGAGCATCCACGTCCCAGAAAATTCGGATTGCGAAAGGGTTGGCCGCTTGCATCACGCCCGCGAGCAGCTCGTTATCGAAAACGCCAACCCCGCTTGCCTTCACCACCACATCGGCCTCGGCGGCCTCGGCAATCACCTTTTGCAGGTCCGCCTCGATCGGCGCATAGACACATACTCTCGCCCAATCGGGTGCTTCCATATCCTTGTGCTTTTGTCGCTCGAACGCATCGGGCTCGTAGAAGGTGATGGCACGACCGCGGCGCGCGAGATCGGCCAGCAATCCTCGATAATAGGTGGCCGCGCCGTTCCAATAAGAGGAAAGCAGGCTCGAGCCGTAGAAGGCGATCTTCACTGAACGACCTCCAACTTGGCGTGGGATTCGAAGCGGGAAACGATGTCGATCAGCTCGGCCGCTCGATGCGCGCAGCTGTGACGCTCGCGGATAGCGGCGAGCCCGTTCGTCGCCAGGAATGTGGCGAGCTGAGCGTCCTGCGCGAGCGTGCGCATGTGCTTGCCCATCTCGGCGCCCGTCCTCGCGAGGAGGAAGTCCTCGCCTTCGCGGAACAGGCCTTCCGTGTCGTCCCAAGGCGCCGAGAGAAGCGGGATGCCGCAAGCGAGAGCCTCGAAGACGCGAATCGTCGGGATGCCCGGCAACGCTTCGACATAGAAGCGGCGCGGCACGTGGACGGTCGCGATGCGACCCGCAAACACGCAAGGCGCGAGCACGTTGGGCAACCAGTCGCGGTATCTCGCTCCGTAGCGCGACAGGGTGTCGAGGGCTTCCTGCGGATAGCGCACGCCGTGAACGTCGAGGGACAATCGCGCATCACGCGCCGGGCTGAGCAAGAATTGCGCGATCTCCTCGCTCCGCTCACCATCCCCCCAGTTGCCGATCCAGACGAGGCCTTCGCGCTCCTGCTGCTCGGCGGGAGGACAGAACACCGTCGTATCTGCGGCTTCATGCCAGACGAAGACACGATCTCCCCAACCCCAACCCCGGTAGATTCGGGCCAAGGCCTCGCCAAAGGCGAGCACGCCGTCATAGCCGTCGAGATCGAAATGGCGAATGGCCGCAGGATCACTGACAGCACGATGATGGGTGTCGTGGAAGAGAAGCTTGAACCTCGCGCCCCGTTTGCGCAGCCGTCCGATCGCGGCGACGAGCCAAGGGTCATTCCACTCGTGAACGATCACCAGATCGCGGTCAGCGATCTCCGCCTCCAGATCGATTTCCGGACCATATTGGGTCGAGCGAAGCTCGGGATAGGCGGCGAAGTAAGGAGCCAAGCCCGCTTGGCCGTGATCGGCAAGCAAATGGACCAAACTCCAGGCGGATTTGGATTCGAAAGCCGCGACTTCGTGCCCCTGTCGCAGAAGAGCGCGCAGGACGCCACGCAAAAAATGCGCATTGCCGTGGTTCCAACAGGATCGAAGCGAGTGAGCGAAATAGGCGATCCTCACGCTGCTGCTCCAGCGCTTTGCGTCAGCTTCCCGCGAGCACCGCGCCGCGACACGGGGAGGGGCGCGACATGTTTCTCCTTGAGCACGCGACCATAGAGTTCGGCCATGGCACGAGCCTGACGGGTGAGATTGAAGCTTTTCGCGCGCTGCTGAGCAGCATCGGCAAGGCAAGAGCGTAAGGCGGGATCAGCAAGCAACCGCTTGGCGGCGTCGGCAAACGCAACCGGGTCGTGCGGGGGCACCAAGATCGCAGCCCCCTCCCAAAGCTCGCGGAATGTCGGAATATCCGACAACAGGAGCGCGCAACCCGCCTGCGCCGCCTCGAGAACGGAGAGCCCGAAGGGTTCATAAAGGGAAGCCGACACGAAGATGGGGCGCCCCGCGAGCCAAGCTCGGACGATCTCGTTCGAAAGCTCGCCGAGGAGCCGCAGATGGCGACACTTGATGCGGGCCCCGTTCGGGCCCTGCGTCGGTCCCGCGGCGAAAACGGGCACATCGAGACATGCTGCCGCCTCATCGAGTGTGCCGATGCCCTTGCCTTCATCCCAAAGACGCCCCGCCGTGAACAGCGCCTCGATTTGCCGATCCGCACCGGCGATCGAGGCTCCGTTCGAGCGTCCGTTGTGGATCACGAGCGGCCGTTCGGAAAGTCCGTAAGTCTGCGTGACCGACAAGCCGAACGCGGCGCTAGGAACGACGACGCGATCCGAGGTCGCCAAATGACGCGCGACAAGATCGACGCGCCAGCCCCAATCCGGCCGAAGCGGTTCCCTCTTCACGGCTGCCCACCAAGTGGCGAGGCACGAGTGATGGACCGCGATGAGAGGGATGGAAAAGGACGTCACGCCCGACAATGGCGAGCCGTTCAGCTGAACCAAATCCGCCCCGATCTCGCGGGCGATTTTCGCGATGCCGTTTGCAGCCCTCTTCACGTCGGCTTCGCTGTCCGAAAGCCAATCGAGCGGCAGGTTAGTCTCGATGAGATCGAGCCCGGCGATGCCGCTGGCCTCGACCCTCTGCGCGTCGGAGGCGCGCGGACCAAGCACCGCAAGCGTCACCCGGATCTCGTGGTCCAATACGGCGCGATCCAAAAGACCGCGCACCAGGTCGAGCGCGTAACTCCACACGCCGCCCACTGCATCTACCGTCATCAAAAGATGGCAGCGGGCAAGCCTCAGCTCGGCAGACATTGGCATTCCAGCTCGCTCAACGGCAGAGGCCGCTCGTCTTGAATATCGCTGAAGTTCTGGAACTGGTTGAGGTAATGGTCGTGCGCGCGTTCCCAAGCCTTGTCGTCCGGCTTTCCCCAGAGGCGCCGATAATCGGGCGAGCTGGGATAGGGGTAGAGGGGCACGGGATCATTCGCCCAAACTTTGTGGGCCTCGAGAGTCGAGCGCCAGGCACGGATCAATTCGGGATCATCCTCCGCCATCTTGATGAGGTTCGCCTGAACGAACGGAATGCATCTGCGTGCGTGGACCAGTCTCTCGGCGAGCTCATCGGTCGAGAGCCGACAATTCTTGTCGAGATACGCCCGGCCTTCGGCGGTAAGGCTCTCGACGCCGGCCTCAACCGAGACGCATCCGGCTCGACCCAGAAGGTCGAGCATTTCGGGCTTCCACAGATCGATGCGCGTCTGCACCCCGAAGCGTATCGGTCGGTCGATGAGAGCGTCTAGAAGCGGCTTTTGCGGCAGGAAAATCTCATCGATGAAGTAGATGTAGGTCGCCCCTGACTCGATCAGCGCGTCGATTTCCTGGAGCAACGGGGTGAGCTCACGCCGACGATATCTGTCGCGGTAGTCGATCTTGGCGCAGAAACTGCATGAATAGGGGCAACCTCGCGAGGCTTCGACCTCGGCGCCGGGACCAGACGGAGCGCACTCGAAGCGGTGGTGATGATGGTGGTGACGCGTGATCCAATCTCTCGACCAGCGGAGGGGAGGCAAATCGACAAACCGCGTTGCTGCCGGTTCGCCGGTGACCTGAACGGTGCCGCGCTCTTCGAAAGCAATCGAGGGAACCTTGGCGAGCGCGTGCCCTTCGGCGAGCTTCGCTACGATCTCTTCGCATTCTCCACGCACCACGACATCGACGCCGAGTTTTGCTAGCGTCGTCTGTGGTGTGACGGAGCCATGCGGCCCAACGGCCACCAACTGCCCTCCCCGCCTGCCGAGTGCCATCACGAATTCCCGCGGAATCCGAAGCTCGGGCGGCGCACATCGCCAAAAAAGATAGCTCGGCGCGGTCGTCACCACGGTCATATCCGGAGCAAAGGCGGCGACCTCGTTGGCGAGCTCCACATTCGTTTTTTGGAAAAGATGGCCGTCGAAAATCCGTCCTTCGTGATCGGCGGCTTCCAAAAGCACTTGGCTGGCGCCCAGCTCCAAAGGAAGATGAGGTTCGCGACAACCGAAATAAATCGAGTTGTCGAAGCGCCATGACGGATTCACAAGGGCGATCTTCATCCCGTCGCCTCCGTTCGCTCCGGGGCGGAACGGTGCGCGGACGTCGGCATTCCATGCTCCGAGCGCAGCCAGTCGAGAAGCTTGGCTACTCCCTCACGCCACGGTGTCGGCGCGGGCAAGGCGAGCTCACGGTCGATGCGCCGCCGATCAGAGACGTAGTAGCGCTGATCACCGCACCGCCAAGCCTCGAAGCGTTTCTCCACGTCCCGACCGAGCGATGCCTCGATGAAGGCAATCAGCGCGCGTAGGCTCACCGCATTGGCGCATCCTCCCCCGAGATTGAATGCCTTGCCCCTCACCGAATTGATGCGCCGCCAAGCCTTCAGATAGGCCTCTACGGCGTCTTCGACATAGAGGATGTCGCGCACTTGCCTGCCATCGCCGAATATGCTGATCGGCTCGCCCTTCAGCGCCTGGATGAGGAAATGCGCGACCCAGCCCTGATCCTCATTTCCCATTTGGCGAGGACCATAGATGCAGCTCATACGCAGCACTGAAGCGGGCATGTCGAAGCTTCTGGCGTAATCGAGAACGTATTGGTCGGCAGCCCCTTTCGAGCAACCATAGGGAGTGTGGAATTCGAGTGGCCTCGATTCGGAAATCCCGTAGGCGCCGAGCTCGGCGTCACGCGGCCGATAAGCATCGTCCTCGCAATGAAGTGCGATATTGGAGAGCTCGCCATAGACCTTGTTGGTGGAAGCGAAGACGAAAGGTATGGGCCGTTGCTGACGCCTCACTTCCTCGAGCAACCCGAGCGTCCCTGAAAGGTTGACGCTGAAATCGTTTTTCGGATCCGCGAAGCTCGTCGTGACAGCGACTTGAGCGGCAAAATGAAACACGGCGCCCGCCTCTGCGACGGCCTGGCGCAACGCTGTGCTGTCCCGGATATCCGAAGTGATAAGGGTGATCCGGTCAGGATGGGTTTCGGTTAGCCAATTTGCGTTGAGCTCGGTCCCTTTTCGCGCCAAGGAGTCGAGGACAAGAACGTGATGGCCTTCGCGCGCCAGGCGATCCGACAAGTTGGAACCGATAAATCCCGCCCCGCCGGTCACCAGGACGGGCCTTAACCCGATCACCGCTGGCGCCGTTTCGCCGTTCATGCCACGAGTCCCCGCATTTCGAGCTCGCGGCGAGCCTCGGGAACCCGATCATGTACCTCCTGGCCGGCGACCCACTCGGTGAGCTTCGCGAGCCCGTCGGTGAAGCTTTGCCGGGCGACGAAGCCGAGCTCTCGCTGCGCTTTCGAAGTATCCGCAAAGCAATGGCGAATGTCGCCGGTTCTCGCCTTTCCGATGATCTCGGGTCCAATGCTCGGACGGTCCATGGCGATCGCAAGGGCTTCAGCGATCTCGGAGATGCTTCGATCCCGGCCGCTGCCGATGTTGTACGCTTCACCATTGGCATTCGAGTGCTCCAGCGCGAGCGCAAAAGCTTCGGCCACATCCCCGACATGCACGAAATCTCGTCGTTGACGCCCGTCTTCGAAGACAAGGGGCGGCTTGCCGTTCGCGAGACGGGAGGCAAAGATCGCCAACACGCCTGTGTATGGATTGGAAAGCGCCTGACCAGGGCCGAAGACATTGAACAGCCTGAGCGCGACCGCTTCCATCCCGTAGGCCGGCGCGACGGCAAGCGTCATGCGCTCCTGCACATATTTCGTCAGTGCGTAAACGGAAGCGAGATTCGGCCGCTTCCACTCGGGCGTGGCGACAGGGCGCAACGGTCGTCCCACGTGATCGATGGGATCCCACGAAAGGCTTACGGCCTGCTTGCGCGTTGCATCTTCGACAAGCTTGCCATCAGTATCGCGGTACAAGCCTTCGCCGTAAATGCTCATTGAGGATGCGACCACCACCCGTCGCGCCGGCCTCTTGGCGAGAGCCTCGAGAAGCGACGCCGTCCCGAGATCATTCACCGACACGTAGCGGTTGATCGCATACATGCTTTGGCCGACGCCGACTTCAGCGGCGAGGTGGACCACGCTATCAATTCCCGACAGCGTCTTCTCCAGCTTCTCGGCGTCACGCACATCGCCGATCACAACCTCAGCCCCGTCGAGCTCGGCAGGTGGTTGCGCATCGGGTCCATGCACCTGCTCCAAAAGACAATCGAGGACCCGCACGTCATGCCCCTTACCCAAGAGCGCTCGCGCAAGGTGACGCCCGATGAAGCCGGCCCCACCCGTGATCAGCACATGCTCCTTCAAAGACAGCTCCCCGATGCCTTGCGAATTCAGCACGGCAACTCATTAAAACAGTCAGAGTTCCACGAAATGTCGTCGGGAAAGGATTTCTCCGCGAAGGCGGCTAAACGCACCGCGCGATCCTCTACTTGCACTGCCGGGCTTGGTGATGCGCTTCGAGCCAGGACGGGAACTTCGTCGGCTCATCCCCGTTTGCAACCCCGCTGCATGGCGGAAAGGGAGAGGCTTCGACCGAACCCGGTAGCTTTCAATGTGAGGCGGATTTGAACCCATGGCCGTCACCTTTATGGTCAAGGCGCTTGCCCTCGCTCGCCTCGGACAAGATGCCGAAAAGCCTCTGGACTCTGGTTTGGCATCTCAGCGCAATCGATCAGATTTGGGCCGCCGGTCTCTCGATTGCTGTCGCCCTCCTCGATACTGCTCCGATCGAGGTGCAACGGCGGATCGTCAACGCGATCACGCAAGGCCATGATTTCAGCCCCGTCCTGATACTGACTCTGATCTATGGCGGGTTGGTGCTTATCCAGGGCCTGACCAAGTTGCTCTTGAACATCTATCGAAGCTGGATCGCCGAGAATTCAGTCCGTGCGCTTCGCTCATTCGTTGGTGGTCTGCCAAGCGCGCAGAAACCGCGTGAGAACAAGGACGATGTGCGCGCGCAGGGAACGGAGATCTCCATCGTCCTCGCGGAGACCGATCCGGTCGGCACCTTCGTGGGCGCAAGCGTCTCGGAGCCGCTGCTGCAGATTGGCATTCTTTGTTGTGTATTCGGATATCTCGCCTATCTGCGGCCGCTCATGGCGCTCGTGGCTCTCGTGGTGCTCTCGCCCCAATTTATTTTCGTCCCGCTCATTCAGCGGGCGATCAACCGAAAGGTCTCCAAGCGCATCTCCACTTTGAGGGCGGCCAGCGCTGGAATGGTCGTAGAGCCGTCCGACTTACGCGCGGCGCTTCGTCGGCAAGAATCGCGGTTTTTCCACGTGTTTCGATTGAACATGATCGTCTTTAAGCTGAAATTCTCGCTGAACTTCCTGATGAACCTTTCCCATCACGTCGGGATCGCCGCGATTCTTGGCATTGGTGGCTGGCTCGTGGTCGCTGGCAAGACGGAGGTCGGCACGGTCGTGGCCTTCATCTCCGGAATGCAAACCATTAAGGACCCTTGGGGCGACCTCGTGACCTGGTACCAGAACCTCATGGTCACGCGCACCAAATTCGATCTGATCAGCGACGCGGTTCGGGACCGCGGTTCGGCAAGCGAGGAGCTGGCCGCCGAAGGGAGAGAGGCTGCCTTCGCGCCCGAGCCCTCCTGACGCGCAACGCGCCGGGCGAGTGCCCGGCGCGTCGACCATCGTTCAAAAAACCAGATGATCAGGCCGGCATCACGGCGACGATCTGGAATGTGCGCGGGTTCACAATCAGGATGTCGTCACCCACGCGCACGAATTCGAAGGCGCGCCATGTAGGCTGGACCTCGACGATCTCGCGCGGCAACCGGTGCAGATGAATGGTCTTTGGAACTTCAGTGCCAATCGAGACTGAGAAATTCGCATTTTCCTCAGGCCGAATGTTCTCTTTCTTGAACACGTCGGTGATGCGCGTCCTTTGTTGAGAAGTCAGCGAGCCGGTCTCGGACGTTCCTTCGGACCTGGTATTCGTTGCCCCCGTGGACGTGGATTGTCCCTGAGCCTGGGTCGGGGTGCTTGTCGCGCCCGTGGACGTCGATTGCCCTTGAGCTTGTGGCCGCGTCGATTGATCCGCGGAATTCTGAGCCGAGCCCTGGCTCGAAGTCTTGGAAGGCGACCGCTCGCTCTGCATCGTGCCCCGGCCTTGCTTTTCGTCGGACCGCTTCATTTCTCCTTGCTTCATCTCGCCGGAGCGACGCATCTGCGTACCGCTCTGCGTATTTTCTTGTCCCGCCTGACCCATTTGCCGGCCGGGCCGATGCGATTGGGTCCCCTTTTGTCCGCTCTGCGTGCTTTCATCACCCGAAGATTGCGACTGCATCTGGGTGTTGCCCGTTCCGCTCGTTCCCTGGGCCCACGCCGTCCCGCCTCCCGCCGCCAAGCCGAGCGCCAGCATCGAAACTAAAAGCTTGCTGCTCATAATGTTCACCTTTTCCGGATCTGGTCCTCCCCTCGTGTTTGATCAAGGAAAACGACAGCCGCGGAGCGAGGTTCCGTAGAGCGCAAACTATTGCGATAAAAGAATATTTCTCGCGCTGTTTAAATCACACGAGATGAAACGAGAAATACAAGGTCCGGGGGACGAGCAGGAAGTCCGGGGGACGCGCAGGAAAGGCTTGCGGGAGGATGAAGCGTTTCCCGGCGACCGTGACGGCCCAGAACCGGATGCATGCCCGGCCGCCGGTTGGTTCAGCCCTCGGATGCGTTATCCCAACGCTGCGCACGACTAAGCACGTTTCGCGATTCATTGAGGGTCTGTCGCGCGGCCAAAACTTCACGTGTAATGGACGAAGCCAAACCCTGTATTCGTTGGGCTCGTTCCTTCGCCGCCGCCAGCCCTTTCATGGCCGAAATAGCCGTTCCGCCATTCGTCGGTCCAAGAACTTCGGTGAAGGGCAGCTCAAGAAGCACCTGCCCTGCCTCGTTGGCGATCTCGAAGGCGTAAAGCCGCGGATCCTCGCCCTCCACCCAAAGCTCGTGCCAAATATCACGGGCAGCGCGAAACGCTTCGAGGTAAGCCTGGTCAAGATCAGGATATTCCAGCCCATCCTCGTCACGCGTGAGATCTCGGCGGTTTCGTAAGTGAAAGAAAAAGCGGGGAATGTTAGCCTCCCTTTTGATCGATCATCCGCGAAAGCGGGGGCGCGTGCTTTGCGCGACTCGTCATAAACTCATGTCGAGAATTATTTCCGTCCTCGGCCATATGCAAATAGCTTTGCTTGAACAAGGCGAGATCGCGGAGCTTTTCCGGATCTAGCATGACGAGAGAGTGGTTGCGTTGGACGATGAGCTTCTTGCTCCGCAATTCCTGCAGCGTCCGATTGACGTGCACTGCGGACAACCCGAGCGAATCTGCGAGATCCTGCTGAGTTATCGGGAATTCGCAGCGATTGTTGCGAGCAAGCCCAACCGCCTGGAGCCGATGATAGAGCTCACAGATGAGATGCGCCGTCCGCTCGAGCGCCGTGCGCCGGCCGATGCTCACCACCCATTCTCGCAAGATCCCCTCATCCACCAAGGCGCTCCACCACAAGGCACGCGCAATCCGAGGATATTCGTCGAGAATCTTCACCAGCTTCGACCTTGGAACCTTCGCAATGAGAGCGGGGCATAAAGTCGCGACCGAGTAATCGATCTTTCGAAGCATGAAGACATAAGGGTCGCAGAGGTCGCCCGGCACGAGATAACCGGTGATCTGACGGCGTCCATCGTCGAGATGCTTGTAACGGCAAGCAAAGCCGTCGAGCATCAGGATCACACTTTCCAAACTATCGCCGTCGAACATGATGTCGACATGCCCAGGGTGGAATTTGCAATCCCGACCAAGAATTTCAAGCGCAAGCTTTTCCGCCTCGCCAAGCTGAGCGAAATTCTCAAGTTTGCGGATTAGAAACTGGGTCAAATCAACACTGGACGTGTCATAAGGCCAATCCCTTCACTTGAGCAGTGATACGCGGAAATCATAAGCCCAATCCCATCCAATATCCATTGGCAAAACAACATGGCGGGTTCCGAGCAAAACATGCGCAAGGTCAGCGACCGGAGGTGAAGGCGGGCGCGGCCACGGACTTGGCAAAACGCAATTGAGTATGCTGCAGGAGCGCGACCGTTTTCGCGTCGCGGATCGCTCCCGTTTCGACCATATTGAAGGCTGCGTGCAAGGGGAGCTCGAGCACCTCGATGTGCTCGCCTTCCTCGTGGAGCCCTCCACCTTCTGAAACTTTGTTCGCGGGAGAATACAGCGCAACATAGCAGCTTACCGTCTCAGTCGTATTGCCGGGGCTGCTGAAGAGATCGAAAGCCTTTTGCAGGTCGTGCAGGCGATAGCCGAGCTCCTCCTCGGCTTCGTGGAGGATCCGCGTCTGAGGATCCTCTCCCTCGAGCTTCCCCGCGCATGCCTCTATCAAGGATCCGCGGTATCCGCTGAGCCATGCCGGCAAGCGGAACTGGCGCGTCAACAGGACCGTGCCGCGCTCCGGATCGAATGGAATAACGGCAACGGCATCGTCGATTTCATAAACCTCGCGCGTATTGACGACAGTTTGTCCGTCATGGGCCTCGTAATCGAAGGTCACCTTCTTCGCGATGCCCTTACCGCGAGCCAGAATTTCCGTCGCACGGATGTGCACATTCTGGCCCATCATCTCATCCTTCCACCTCGGCGGCTCGACTGTGAAATCGAGATGAAGATGCGAAGTTCCGGCGTGTTCGAGCAAACTTCCACCTTGGAGCGGTCGAAACAGTTCGAAGAGCCCTCAACATCATGGGCGCGCTCGACCCGCGCATCCACGCCTTTCGGGCAGTGACATGTGACGTGTAGTGCCCGGATCGCCGGGCCGACGACCCCGATGACCGCGTACGCTTCGATCGAGCCGCTCTAGCGGTCGTCTTTCAGGCGCTGAAGCGCCGCCTCGAGCTTATTGGGATCAGAACCGTATCGGGCGAGAAGACGGCACGCCTGGAGGTGACTGATGCCCTTCCGAGTAGCGAAGTCGCTGGCATGCTCCCTGTTGACGAGGCTGCGGATCGGCACGATGTCGATGATAGCCGCTTCATGCCTATCGAGCGACTGCGATTGCCGCTTCATGCGATCTTCCTTTGCGCAGCTTTTGGCGAAGGCGAACAGCGCCTAACGAGAACGCGCATCAGGTTCATGCCTGCGGTCATGGAAGACGTAGAATCCATAGCGATAATTATTCCAGTCCGGGATGTCCTCCCGGATTCCACAGTTCAGAAGATCGGTCTCGTCGGCCACACCACCGAAGATCCAGGCGCGCCCGCTGAGGAAAAGCGGCAGAGGTTCTGTTTGGGGAACGGCGCAACAAATCTGTGGCTGGGTGACCCGTCTGAAGAGATTGTATTGAGTCGCCATGTCGAGCCCTCCCCGTCGCGACTCCCGTCAAAATTCGTCCCCAGCAGGATATGTTCGGATGCAATCAAGTCGCACTAACATAGGTTAATCGGGGAAGTAATTTTTGGTCGGCATCCCAATCTAATTTCGGCGGAACTTTTTGGTGCAGGCTTGGTTTTCGTGCCGAGAATTCACCAAGCCTTGGGCTCGCGAATTGGATGGAGAATCAACAATGAAAACATCGGTACATGCGCTCGCGCTTACGTTTGCCATGTCCGCTATCGGCTCTCCGGCACAGGCGCAGACAAACTCCACCGGCGATCAGCACTTCATCTCCAAGGCCAATCCCGGAGAATGGCGAGGTTCGAAACTCGTCGGCGTCGCAATCTATGGGCCAGACAACCAGTCGATCGGGAAAGTGAGTGACGTTCTCGTCGATGGATCCGGATCCGTCAAAGCCGTAGTGGTGGGAGTGGGCGGTTTTCTCGGGGTAGGGCAGAAAGACGTGGCCCTGCCCTTCTCGGAAGTGAAGTGGAGTGAGGAGCCGGTCGTCGAACCTTTGCCAGCGCCTGCGAGCGGCACGCAGCCGACCCCGCCGACGAACACTTCTTCGATTGCATCGACCAACCAAGCCGCTTCGCCCGCCGCATCGGCCCTGCCCGGCAGTTCGGCTGTCACCCCACCTCGGACAACGGTCTACGATTACCCCGATCATGGCTCTGTGACATTGACCAAGGACCAGCTCAAAGCGGCGCCCGATTTCCATTACGCGTCGGGAAAGTCTTGAGACTATTTCGTCGCGAGGGGGCATCATGCTTCCTCGCACGCCTCACTTAGCCGTCGGGAGACGAACTTTTTCTTCGGCAGCTGCGTTCAAAGCATGGCAGGAACCAGGGGAAAAGCGCAGCTCAGCCGACGTGAGCTTCTAGCGTCGACGGCGATGCCTCTTGCCACGTCTTCGGCGCGTGGCAAACGCCGCAATGCGCCGGTCCTTCGATGATTTCCGCGCCGAGGTTCGGCGCTTGATCACAACCGACATCGTCGACGATCTCAAGAGCGGCCACAATCGGTTCGCCGCCGCTTCAGGGCCGATGGCCGAGGAGATCTCGTGTTCGACCTTGCGGTTGAAAGATGAGGACCTTCAGGCGATCGCAAGCTATCTGGAGGATTTGCCCGGAGA
>JAFBAK010000223.1 GCA_019247795.1 Hyphomicrobiales bacterium
CATCTCGAGACGCTCATCGAGCTCATGAGCGTCAATCGCAGAGTGCTCGACGAGATCATGCCGGGGCGCTTCGCGCAGCGTATGCTGCAGCTCCTCGCCCATATGCTCCACCGCAACACAAGATCGGGCGCAAGACAGAATATCCGAGCACATTACGATCTCGGCAATGTTTTCTACCAAACATGGCTCGATCAGACGATGACCTATTCTTCGGCCGTCTTCGCGCCGGGCGACAATGATCTTGCTGCCGCGCAAGAGCGCAAATATCGCCTTCTTGCCGAACGTGCCGGCGTGCGGCCGGGCGAGAGCGTGCTCGAGATCGGTTGCGGCTGGGGAGGCTTTGCTGAATTCGCCGCGCGTGAGCTTGGCTGCAAGGTCACGGGACTCACGATCTCCAAGGAACAGTTTGAATTCGCGACCGAACGAATGCAAAAGGCAGGCCTTGCCGATCGCGTGACCATCGCGTTGCGCGACTATCGGGACGAACGCGGCACCTTCGATCGCATCGTGTCGATCGAGATGTTCGAAGCGGTCGGCGAAGGTTTTTGGCCCGGCTTTTTCCGCCAGATGCGCGAGCGCTTGCGCCCTGGCGGCACCGCCGGCTTGCAGGTCATCACCATCGCCGAATGGCTCTGGCCAAGCTACCGGCGCGAGGTCGACTTCATCCGCCGCTATATCTTCCCTGGCGGCATGTTGCCGACCGTCACCATCATGCGCGGCCTAGGCGACAAATACGGCTTGCCGATGCTCAACGAATGGGCCTTCCGCCACGATTACGCGGCGACCCTTGCGCAATGGCGCGAGCGTTTTCTCGCAGCTTGGCCGAAGCTCAAGCCGCTCGGTTTCGACGAACGCTTCCGCCGCATGTGGGAGTATTACCTCTCCTATTGCGAAGGCGGCTTCCGGGGCGGCTCGATCGATGTCCGCCAGATGGTGTTCGCGCGACCCGAATAGCGTCATCTTCTCACGTCGCTTCTCAGGCTTTGCCCCGGTCTCGTGACGTGGCCCGCACGAGCGTCGGAAAGTAGAACGCGTAGGGAAGTGCCCTGGTGAATTTCGAAAGCCATGCCAGCCGTCTCGGAAAGGCGATTTCGAAGCCTCCGGTCGCCATGCCGTCCACGATGCGTCGCGCTGCCTCCTCGACGCCGATCAGGAATGGCATCGGAAATTTCTGATTTGCGGTCATCGGCGTTTCGACAAAGCCCGGATTGACGACTTGGATGGTCACACCCAACCGGTCGCAATCGAATTTCAGGCTCTCGCAAAGATGGATGGCCGCCGCTTTCGAGGCACCGTAGGGCGCGGCCATCGGCAACCCCCGATAGCCGGCAAGCGAGGCCATCACGGCGATCTGGCCGCGGCGGCGCTCCCGCATGCGTGGCAAGAGCGCCGCGAGCCCGTTGAGGATGCCGAACAGGTTCACTTCGAATGTTTCCCGGAATACCCCGATATCGATGCGTCCGCCCTGCCAATCGGCAGCGATGCCAGCGTTGAGAAAGGCGAGTGCGATCGGCCCGTGGGCAAGCTCTATCGCCGCCACTGCACGCTCGATCGCCTCTTCATCCGTTACATCGCAAGGGTGGCCGATGATGCGCCCGCCGAGTGCCTTGGCCTCGCCGGCGAGCGCGTCGAGCGCGTCGGCGGAACGCGCGCTCCCCGCGACCGTGAAGCCGCGCCGGGCGAGCTCGAGCGCCGTCGCGCGGCCGATGCCGGAGCTTGCGCCCGTCACCCATGCGACGCCGTCGGCGGGCTTGGCTCGGTAGGTCATGGCGATCGTGAGAGCCTTTCTGAGGCGCACGAGCTTGGCGGCAATGCCCTCGAGGCGCAACCTCGGCGATGACATGCCGGCGGCGTCAAGGCAACCGGCACATCGTTGTCGCGACCCGGCGGTTTTTCTCGCGCATCCTCGTGGCTCCTGCTATGGCGGCATCGTGAGACAAGGGGCCGGATGCGGCTCGATTGACGCCGCGCGCCCGATGAAGCGAAGGGACATGACATGCCGACCGAATTGTTGTTCCGCGCCGATGCCTATGGCCGCGAGTGCTCGGCGACCGTCATCGGCGTGAATGAACGCGGCGGCATCGTCCTCGACAGGACCGTGTTCTACGCCCAGGGCGGCGGCCAGCCGGGCGACAAAGGCGTCATCGAGGTCGGTATGCAACCGATCGCCATTGCGACCACGGTCTATGACCAGGCGGACAAAGGCGTCGTGGTGCATGTGCCCGCCGAAGGCCAAGCCCTGCCGCCACCCGGCTCGGCGGCCACCGCCAAGCTCGATTGGGAGACGCGCTTCAAGCGGATGCGCATTCACACGGCGCTGCATCTGCTCTCTTGCGTCCTCCCCTTTCCGGTCACGGGTGGTGCGATCGGGGATGGCGAGGGCCGGCTCGACTTCGACATTCCCGACGCGGGGCTCGACAAGGAGCAACTCACGGCGAAGCTTCAGGCCCTCGTCGATCGGGACGCCAAGGTCGGCCAACGCTGGATCACCGATGAGGAGCTCACCGCCAATCCGGGCCTCGTCAAAACGATGTCCGTGAAGCCGCCCATGGGTTCCGGCAAGGTGCGGCTCGTCGAGATCGAGGGGATCGATCTTCAGCCTTGCGGCGGCACGCATGTGGGGCGAACCGGGGAGATCGGCACTGTGAGGGTCACCGCAATCGAGAAAAAGGGCAAGCAGAACCGGCGCGTGCGCATCGGCCTCGTCTGAGGCGCGCCCCGAAACGCGCATATGAAGGAAGGACGCCCGTCCGAAATCTCGCTGGCGCGCAGCCTGTTGTCGGCACACGCCGTGCGGGAACGTGCCCATGAGATGCTCGCGCTCGGCGAGGCCGACGCGCTTTCCCATTGGCGCATCGATCGGATGAAACTCGAGCCGGCCGCCGCCTATGTGGTCGAGACTATCCGGCAGAACTATCCGAGCCTTGCCATCCCGTTCCACGCCCGCTGGCGTCATTTCTCGGTGGGCGGGAGCGACCGCTGGGCGGAGCTTGCCGCGAGCCACGCCTGGGCGGACCCGAAGAGCCGTGCACGTGCGGAATTCGACCTTGCCATCGTGAGCGTCCTTCTCGACGCTGGCGCCGGACTCGATTGGCGCTACCGGTCCGAAAACGGATCGATTCTCTCGCGATCGGAAGGGCTTGCGATTGCTTCCCTGGACATGTTCGCAAGGGGTGCGTTCTCAGCCGATCCCAAGGACAAGCTCCGAGCGGACGCATCGCGCCTCGCTTCGATCGAGACCGACGACCTCGCTGAGGGCTTTCAAGCCTCACAAGCGAATCCGCTGATCGGGCTCGCAGGGCGCGCCTCGCTTCTGCGCGCGCTCGGGAGAGAGATCTCGGCCGCACCGGCCATCTTCGCCGCGCGCGACAGCGCTCGTCCTGGCGGCCTCTTCGACCATCTTGCTGGCCGCACCGCCGTGCTGTCGCGCATCGCCGCCTCCACCCTTCTCGAGGCTGTGCTCACCCATCTCGGCCCCATCTGGCCGTCGCGGCTTTCACTTGCCGGTGTGGCGCTCGGGGATTGCTGGCGACATCCCGCGCTCCGACGCCAGGATGCCACGGACGGCCTCGTGCCCTTTCACAAGCTCTCGCAATGGCTTTCCTACTCGCTGATCGAGCCGCTTCAGAAGGCGGGGATCGCGGTCGACGAGATCGATGGGCTTACAGGTTTGCCTGAATATAGAAACGGCGGTCTTTTCATTGATTTAGGCGTCGTTTCTCTCAAGCGGGAAGAAGAACTTAAAGTGCTGCATGAAGTCGGCTCGGAGCTGGTCGTCGAGTGGCGCGCGCTCACCGTCGCGGTCCTCGACGAGATCGCAACCCTCGTACGCAAGACGCTCGGGCTCGACGCGAGATCCCTGCCCTTGGCGAAGGTGCTCGAGGGCGGCACCTGGGCAGCCGGTCGCCGCATCGCGCGGGAAAAGCGCGCCGATGGCTCGCCGCCCTTGACGATCATCAGCGACGGCACGGTATTCTGACCACCATGTTGCAACGAGGGAAAAGCATGGAAGGCGTCACGGTCGTCGATCACCCGCTGGTCGGCCACAAGCTCAGCCTGATGCGGGACAAACGCCGCTCCACCAAAGGCTTCCGCCAGCTTCTCAACGAGATCGGCATCCTGCTGTGCTACGAGGTGACACGCGATCTGCCGATCGAGATGATCGAGATCGAGACGCCGATGGAGTCCATGCTGGCCCCGCAGATCGCCGGCAAAAAGCTCGTCTTCGCGCCGATCCTTCGCGCCGGTGTGGGTTTCCTCGACGGCATGCTCGAGCTCGTCCCCTCGGCCCGCGTCGCCCATATCGGCCTCTACCGGGACCCGCAGACCCTCACCGCCGTCGAATACTACTTCAAAGCACCCCAGGACATCGCGGACCGCCTAGTCATCATCATGGATCCGATGCTTGCCACCGGGAATTCGGCGAGCGCCGCCGCCGAGCGGGTCAAGGAACAAGGCGCGAAGGATGTGCGATTCGTCTGCCTGCTCGCGGCGCCCGAGGGCATCGCGAAAATGCGGGGTGACCATCCTGACATCCGCATCTGGACGGCGGCGATCGACACGAAGCTCAACGATCACGGCTATATCCTGCCGGGCCTCGGCGACGCAGGCGACCGCATGTTCGGGACGCGATAAAGGCACCGCACCGCCTCGGTGGCCCGGGGAGTGACGCGCAGCGAGCACTTCTTCCCCTCGTGCTCCTGCGGAGGGCTCGACCGGGAACGTCCGGTCTAGCTTTTCGGCACGAGCTTGATCCGCGCGACGATCTCCGGCTCCACGCGCGCGGCGCTGTAGAGCATCGGCACATATCCGCCCTTCGCCCAGATGGGCGCGAGATCGCCGTAATGGGGCGAATGCGGGTCACCCGACTGACCGGGCGCGTTGACGCACACGCTGTTGTCCCACTCCCCGACATCCATGACGAGGCGCACGGAAGCCCCATGGGTGATGCGGAAATCGCTCGGGCGATAGCCCGTGTGCATCGGGGTCGAGCTGCTCCCGCCCTTCGGCAAAGGCCCGACATCCAGACGACGCGCGGACGCCGTTCCGAGATTCGAGAGCGCATGCTCGAAGAAACCGTGGTGCAGCGCGCCCCAGCGCCAGTGCGTGGGTTCGTCGCCGAGACGCGAGCGACATTCCTCGACGGCTTGCGCGAGCGTCTCGGCCAGAAGCGCGTCACGTTCGCGCTCGGGATTTGCGCCGAAGCGGGCATCCGGGGTTTCCAGGGCATCGAGCATGCCGTCGATGTCTCCGGGCGCGAGAAGCTTGCCGAGCACCGCGCTCTTCGCGAGCTTGGCCAAAAGGCGGGGGCGCAAATGGCGCATCCACCAGATCTCGAACAAGGCTGCGGCAGCGCTTTCGGCGCCGAGGGCGCAATCCCAGCCTTCGAGGAGCGACAGCGCGACTTTCGCCTCGCCCTTTCCTCCACCGCGGAGGCCCGCGAGAAGCCGCACGAGACGCCGGGCCGGAACCGAGGTCACATCGGTCTGCAGGGCGCAAGAGGACGCGATGCTGTCGCCGCTCGTCGCCTGGAGAACCTCATGAATGCGCGTCGCGCGCGAGCGCTCCGACCATTCATGCCCGACGGGAAGCTCGGCATGCGGCCAATCGGGCGGGAGGTTCATCTGGTTCGCCGTCGCGACAAAGCCAGCCTTTGGATTGAAACGCACCGGCAATTCGTCCGGCGAAATGAAGTCCTTCCATTCGTGGCGGCCGTCGCCGGGCATGGGAAGCAGCCCATTCCAGTTGGGTCGCCTCGGCATTTTTCCGGCCGGAAGCCAAGCGATATTGCCGTCGACATCGCCATAGACCATGTTGACCGAAGGCGCGCCCCAGAACTTCAGCGCCTCGCGGAATTCGTCGAAATTCTTCGCCCGCATCACGGCGAGGCTTGCGAGATAGGCGCCTGCGCCTGGCTCTCCCCAGACGGAACGCACCGAAACCGCCAGGTGACGCTCGGCGTCCTCGTAGATCACCGGGCCGTGACGCGTGAACTTCAACTCGAGCCGCTGATCCGGCGCACCCTTGACCTTCACCGTTTCCTCGATGACGCGCATCCTCTCGAATCCACCGTCACGCAGGCGGTAGCGGTGCGGTGCACTTTTCTCGGTCTCGTAGACGTAGACATCCTCTTGATCGGCGCAGAAGATAGTAAGACCAAACGCGATCGTGCCGTTGTGGCCGATCGAGATGCCGGGAACGGCCGGCTCGCCGGCTCCGATACCGTCAAAGCCCGGGCATTTGAGATGGGCGAGATAGCGAAGCGAAGGCACCGCGTGGGCGCGGTGCGGATCATTGGCGACGATCGGCCGGCCCGTTGCCGTCCGGTTTCCATGGATCGCCCAGTTGTTCGATCCGGTCGCTGCGACATCCTCGATCACTTCGCCGAGCTCATTGACCTTGCTCCAGCGCGCCGCCTCGGCAAGCGTCGCCGCGAGGCGTTCCTTGGTGAAGGTCACCCCCGCCAAGGCGAGCCTGAAGACATCGAGCGCCTCGAGCTCGAGCGCGGAAAGATCGACGCCCTCCGCACGCTTCGCCTTCGTCGGCGGATCGAGATTGGCGCGCAACAGGTCCGTCTTCTCATCCGCCTGCGCGAGCACATTGGCGCGCATCACTTCGGAGATCGCGTTGCGCGTGAGGCCATGGCTTCGGATGCGCACGACATCTTCCGGCAACCAGCGTGAAGGACGCGTGCCGAGGACGGCGAATTCGGGCGGCAGAAGCTGAGCGTCTCGCTCGGTGAGCGCCACATAGGCGTTGATGCCGCCGGTGAACGCTTCGCAGATGTCGCGCATGTCGGGCGAGCCGTAGGCCGCCCATTCGCGATCCATGTCGCCGCGATAAAGAAAGAGCCGCGCGGCGTGATCCTGCGCCAGGAAGCCTGGCCCGAATTCCGCCGCCAGCAGACCAAGCCCGCGCTTTCGCCAAAGATCGATCTGCCATAAGCGGTCGCGCGCGGCGTTGAAGCCCTGCGCGAAGAAGAGGTCGGGAAGGCTCTCTGCCGAGATGTGCGGAATGCCCCAGCGGTCGATCGCGATCTCGGCCGGCTTCCTCAATCCCTCGAGCGCATGGGTTTGCGTTTCGCGCGTTCTACGTTGCATCGATGCGGCCTCACGCGGCCTTCGGCAGACGCGGATCGATCGGCCTTGCCGTGTCGAGACCGAGCTTGTCCTCGAGGAGTTTCGCCGCCGCGAGGACGTGCCCCTCCTGGCGCGCCGGAGCGCAGATCTGCAGGCCGACCGGCAGCCCGCTTTTCGTGAAGCCGCAAGGAAGCGAGAGCGCGGGACAGAAGACGAGCGTGATCGCATAAGCGATGGCGAGCCAATCGATATAAGTCTCGAAGTGGTGGCCGGCGCATTCGGCAAGGTAGCGTTCCCCGACCGGGAAGGCCGCGCAGATTGTCGCCGGCGTCAAGAGGAGGTCATAGTTCTCGAAAAACCGCGCCGTGCGCTGGAAGAGCATCACCCGCTGATGCTCGGCCTCGGCGATCTCGGCGCAAGTGAGCTTCAGTCCCTTCTCGACGTTCCAGATCACCTCGGGCTTGAGAAGCTCGCCATGTTTGGTGAGGTAACCCCCGTACGAGACCGCGAAGGACTGCGCGCGCAGGATCTGGAAGCATTCATGGGCTTGCGTGAAGTCGGGATGGGCCTCCTCGACGATGATCCCTTCCTCCGCAAGCCGGAAAGCGGCCTCTCGCGTCAGCGCCGCGACTTCCGGCTCCACGGGCGTGATGCCGAGATCGGCCGAATAGGCGATGCGCTTCGGCCTCCAGCCGGAACGCGCGAGCGAGACGAAGCTTTGCGCCTCGCGCGGCAGCGACAAGGGCGCGCGCGGGTGGAAGCCCGACATCGCATCGAGGAAAAGCGCGAGATCCTCGACCGTGCGCGCCATCGGCCCTTGCACGCCGAGATTCTGGTCGATCTTGGTCTTGGCCTCGCTTGCGCAACGCCCGACGCTCGGGCGCATGCCGACGACGCCGCAGAAGCTCGCTGGGTTGCGCAAGCTGCCGCCCATGTCGGACCCATGCGCGAGCCAAGCCATGCCCGAAGCCAATGCGGCCGCCGCCCCGCCGGAGGAGCCTGCGGCGGAGCGCGTCACGTCATGCGGGTTCTTGGTGGCGCCAAACACCTCGTTGAAGGTGTTCGCGCCAGCGCCGAATTCAGGCGTGTTCGATTTGGCGTAAACGATGCCGCCTTGCACCTCGATCATCTCGACCACGATATCCGAGCGCTCGGGCACGAAATTCGCGAAGATCGGGGAGCCTTGCGTCGCGCGCACGCCCGCGACATTCGACAAGTCCTTGATCGGCACCGGCAGGCCCGCGAGGGTGCCCCGCCTCTCAGGGGGAAGCCGAAGCAAGGCATCGGCGCGCTCGCGCGCCCGATCCAGGCACAAGGTGGGAAGCGCGTTCACGACGCCATCGACTTCCTTGATGCGCGCCTCGAGCGCGTCGAGCAGGTCATGGGGCGATACTTCGCCACGCCGTAGCCGCGAGACGAGTCGTGTCGCCGTCTCGCCGATCAATTCAGAACTCATGCGCTCTCTTCCCTGCCCTCGATATGTCTCGCCATACGCGACCAGCACGCGCCGAGTACGTGCCGAATACGTGCCTCTTGCCCATCTTGCAGCAGCGGACCATCATGGTATAGGGGGCGAAGGCATTCCCCGATAGCTCAGCTGGTAGAGCACGCGGCTGTTAACCGCTAGGTCGTAGGTTCGAGTCCTACTCGGGGAGCCAGTGTCTTTCTTGTCCGGACCGGACACATAGGTGACAATTCGTTCCTAAGACATGGGTGACAACCTCGGGCCGAACGAGCTTGTCGAGGGGGTGAAAGCCCTCTGCTCCGACGCTGCTCGATCGACATCGCATCTCATTAATATAACGAGCGGTGCATAGTAGCCCGGCTGCATGTTCCGTTGCATCTCAGATGCATCGTTCGTCGAAGGCAAGGGGTGCCTTTGGACGTGCCGCGGGATGTGGACGCGGGCCAGGTGAAATAAGTAACGTCTCCATTCTTATGAACGGCTCTCAACAGCTGAGGTCGGGCACCATCCTCTATTCAGCAGCGCCGCAACGCGGCGTCGCAATTTGCTTGCGCTTCGTCCGACCTGGGGATGACATGCAAAGCTGCGTGGCACCGGCCCCGCCAAGGCTTGACCGTTTCGTGAAGACTTCGACCCTTTTCGTGAAGACAAGGAGATCTGGAAATGTTTCGACGTAGCTTGATCACCATTGCCGTCGCATTGCTGTCGATGACGGCCTTTGCCGACGACTTGCAGCTTGTCGAAACGGGCAAACTCACCTGGGGAAGTTCGCCGACCTTTGTGCCTTTCGAGTTTATGCGCGACGGCAAGCCGACGGGATTCGACATCGACCTCATGGAGGATCTCGCAAAGCGTATCGGGCTTGCCTCCAACATGGTCGGCATGGAATTCAAGGGCGTCATCCCGGCTCTGCTCGGCAACCGCATCGACGCAGGAGCGAGTGGCCTTTACATCACGAACGAGCGCCTGCAGGTCGCCGATTTCATCCCCTACATCATCGTCGGCAACCAGATTGCGGTGCAGAAGGGTAATCCCAAGAAAATATCCGGCCGCGACTCGCTATGCGGGTTCAAAGTCGCCGTACCCGTGAGCACCGCGTTCGAGGCATCGGCCAAGCAAGCCAATGAGACCTGCAAAGCCGCGGGCAAGCCCGAAATCGACCTTCTGTCACTGCCCGGCAGCAACAACGTTGCGCTCGCCCTGTCGCAGGGACGCGTCGACGCGGCGCTGAACTCAACCGCCACGATAGCTGCCATGATGAGTGAAAACCCTGACGCTTACGAGCTCGCCGGCGAACCCTTCGACTCCAATACGAAAGTGGGCATTGCGCTGCGCAAGGATTCGCAGGCGCTCAAGGCGCAACTCGATCAGGCGTTGCAGGCCATGGTGAAGGACGGCAGTTATGCTGCCCTGCTCAAGAAATGGAATCTGCCGCCGAAGGCCTCGGCCTTCTGAGAGCGCTCCATGGCTCTCTTCGAACCCGCGATATTCATCCACTACCTCCTGAGCTTCGACTACTTCGCCGCAGCCATCAATACGCTTTGGATCAGCCTTGCCTCGCTGCTGCTTGGTCTAACCGTCGGGCTGCTGCTTGCCGTATGTTACGATGCCAAGGTTGCGCCCTTGCGCGCGATTGTCCTTTCCTATCTTTGGCTGTTTCGCGGAACGCCGGTTCTCTTGCAGATCGTGTTCGCCTTCAACGTTCTGCCATCGTTCGGGGTCGTGCTGCCAGGCTATGTCTGCGCGGTCCTGGCGCTCGGACTGAATGAAGGCGCCTACATGGCCGAGATTATCCGCGCCGGCATTCGGGGAATCGGTGTCGGGCAACGTGAGGCGGCCCGCTCGCTCGGCCTTGATGAATGGCGGATCATGCGCCTCGTCGTCCTTCCCCAGGCCATCCGCATTGTGGTCCCCGCGATCGGCAACCAGTTCATCTCCATGCTCAAGCTGTCGGCGCTCGTGTCGGTGATCGGCGTGCGCGAATTGCTGCTGATCGCGGATCAGGCAGCCTCGTCGAATTTCCGTTATTTCGAGGCGCTGACCGCAGCGGGCATCTACTACCTCGTTCTCACCACCTTGTTCATGGCCGTGCAAAGCCGCATCGAGCGGGCCCTCCGACATGACCGAGGAGGTGCGCGACCCGGAGCGGTGACGGGATCGCTGCCCGGTGCAATGTCATAGGAAGCCAGCGGACGGAGCGGCCAAGCTCGTGGGCAGCGTCGGGACGAAGCGCGCCCCACGACTCACTTGCCCTTTTGGCGATCCCAGTCATTGGCTGGAAGCGTCGATATTGATCCGAGCCAAGGCCGCGAAATTGCCGTTCGGGTATTTCTCGAGATACGCACGGAACATTTCCGGGTTACCGCTGTCCTTGATGCTGTCCCAGAATGCCAGTTCGACCTCCGGTCCTTCAGCCGATGAACTGCCGTTCCGTTCCGCGTTTTTTTCTTCCGAGCGCAGGCGTTCGAGCCGAGCCCTGGCAAGGGCGACAAACTCGCCAGACGGATAGCGCTCCAGATAGGCTTCGAGCTCCGCGCAGTCACCACTGTCGCGCGCCGATTCCCAGAATGCGAGCTCAACCGCCACGGCCTCTTCACCCTCGCGTTGAGCGACTTGCGCAGGCGGCTCTTCCAAAAGCGCATCGCGTCGCGTTTTGGCGAGTGCCGAAAAGGCTCCATCGGGATAGCGGTCGAGATAAACCTCGAACTCAGCAACGTTGTCGCTGTCCTTGATCGAATCCCAAAAGGCGATCTCCACCTCGGGATCCTCGATGGTGGAAGGAGGAAGCGAAGGACCCAAATCCTCCGCGAACTCCTCTCCGGCTTCCGAATCTCCGTCCGCATCACCGGCGCCCGGCGCTTCGCCCATTCTGACCCGAAAGGCGCGGATGGGCTGAGCGATGTTCTTGACCTTCTGTTCGCCGAGATCATCGAAGACCACGATCCGGTGCTTGCGAAGATGGTCGCGAACGCCGCGAGAGACGCATATGCCTCCGGGCTCAGCCAAGGTTTCAAGCCGCGCCGCTATGTTGACGCCATCGCCGAAGATGTCGCCGTCCTTCACCATCACGTCACCGACATTGATGCCGATGCGCAGGAATAATCGCGATGCTTCTTCGAGCTTGCTATTTTCCTCGACGAGCAATTGCTGGATTTGCACCGCGCAGTTCACGGCTGCGACGACACTGCCGAATTCCGCAAGGACCGAATCCCCCGCCGTGCCGGTGATCCGGCCGCCGTACTCCGCAATGGAGGCGTCGATGATCGACCTGTGATTTGAAAGTACGGCAAGCGTCTCGGATTCATTTCGCTCCATGTGGCGACTGAAACCCGCGACGTCGGCCGCGAGGATGGCAACCAGCTTGCGCTTCAGATGTGGCGCTTCCATCAACTCCGCCAATAAGGACAGTTCACCCTCGCGCGACCTTCACACGCGAACGTCTCTTCACTGCTTTTGCCGAAATTCCGTATTTGCGACGCCTCGACGACAATCACAGAACGCTTCCACGATATCGGTCTGGTCCCGCTCGTTGCCTACGGGCCCTCGCAGGTCGTGCACTCGCAAAGGCTCTGCGCTCCGTGGCACGCCATCCCCGATCCCGGGATATCGCGCCCTCAAAGCCGCCGTCAGGATCTCGTGGAACTCCCTTTTCGAATGTTGCCCCATGGCTTGCCTCTTCCCGTCGTCATTGGTCTGACGCCGAAAGCGTGGAAACGGTTCCGCTCGAGGTTGATCATGCAAGGGAGCTTTTTGGAGGGCTCCCGTTCCTGTCACCCCCGGCGAGGCTCGCAACGCGAGCCTCGGGAAGGCTGGCCGGCGCGGCGCCGTTATGGGTTCCCTTCCCCTCGCGGCCTTCGGCCGCTCGGCCGGGAATGACACGCGACCCCTCCCTTCGTGTCACCCCCGGCGAGGCTCGCAACGCGAGCCTCGGGAAGGGGGTCCA
>JAFBAK010000104.1 GCA_019247795.1 Hyphomicrobiales bacterium
GAAGCCCGCTTTGAAGTCGGGACCGATCGCCGCCATGAAGTTGAACGTGTCCGCGCGGCTGAACGACCCGTGCATGCCTTGCCCTTGCTGGAGGATGGTATCGGCGAATTCGGCGGTGCAATTCGTCGGTTCGTCGCAACCTGTCCATTTCGATGCGAAGTTGACGGCGATTGCCGGCATCGGGGTGAGGGCCGTGCCTTTGAGATTGATGTCCTTCGTCGTCATCGTGCCCGGAAAAATGCCGAGCGCATCATCGACGAAAAGGCCGCTGACATAATCTTGCGCCATGAGGCCTTCCACCACCTTGCGGACGAGCTCGCGATCGACGGGTTCCGGGAAGTAGACGAGGTCGGAGCCGCCATTCGCGGCGACCACGACCTGCGGCCGGTTCGGATCCTCACCGATGAGGCCGTTTCCCAGTTTCGGGTGGGCGCCCTCCGTGATGCGTGCCGCGGTGCTGTCCGGATCCCAGAGCGGCAGGCTCAAGCCCGCCGCGATGTCGATGGCGACGACGCCGGGTGGCACGAAGCCTTCGGGCACATCGGCATAAGTCGCCTTGGCCGAGGTGCTGGTCGCGCTCTGTTTCGAGATCACCGAGAAGCCATGGTCGGCCGTGACGATCACGTCCGTCGTCTGGTCGAGGCCGAGATCTACGAGCGTCTGGCGCAATTTGCCGAGATCGTCATCGGCGTTCTTGATGCCGGCGAGCGAGGTCGGCCCGTTGATGCCGGGCACGAGCGTGTTGAGGCTGTCGCCTTGATTGTGCTGCGTGCCGTCGGGGTCGCGAGACCAGAAGACGAGCACGAAAGGCTTCCCCTGCTTCTTGAACTCGGGGAGCACCACCTTGGTCGTGGCCTCGATCATCCAGCCTTGCTGCTCGGCATTGGGAGCGAGCGTGCCTGCGGTCTTCGCGTTGCCCGGTTTGCCGTTGTCGCCACGGGTCGGGGAGGCGAGGGGCAGCTTCGCAGCCGCAAGCCCGTCCGTCACCCATCCGGCGAGCGGGATGCCGTTCTTCGTGCCGGTCGAATCGTCGATGATCACCGTTTTCTGGCCGGTGCGTTCCGTGTGGTCGAAGATCAAGGTCGGACCAAGCTTGCCGATCGCGGCGGTCTGGAAGCCGGCCTCTCGGGCCGCGCGCAAAATGGTGATCTCGTCGAGGTAATCGCCCGAGAAATGCTCGTCGACATCACCGAGAACGGGATCGCTTTCGAGAAACGGGGTGAGCGAATTGCCGGCGCCCGGAACCGGAAAGGCCGTGTAGATCGTGTTCGAGAAATCGCCCGTGTCACCGAGGAAATGACCGGTCGCCATGGACGAGGCGTTCGCCGTCGTGAAGGTCGGGAAGATCGAGTGGCTGTTGGCGAAACGCACGCCCTTGTCGCGCACCGAGGCCATCACCGGAGCGGTCTGGTTGTTGACGATGCGGGCGCGCAAGCCGTCCGCGACGAAGAGCACGACATTGCGCGGCTGGTCGGCCGCCACAACCTGTGCGCTCGCCGTAAGCGCCGAACCCAAGGCCAATGCGGCCGCCAATAGAAAATGCGCGGTCTTCATCGATGAGGCTCCCTCGTCTCGTCGCTCGTTCCTCGTCGCGGCGCATGACAGCTTCGTGACGAAGAGGCAAGGGGGGCGGCTGCGCACCTCTCCCGCAGGAGAGGTTTTCCTCTGCGGGGCGCGGGCCTGCCGTTTCCCTCTTTCCCTCTCGCCTCTCTTGTGATGAGGGTAGCTGCGGGTCGCTGAGAAAGCGCCTCTTCCCTTTTCACACTTCACTCTTCTGTCGATTTAAGACGGCGAGCGGCAGCTCAGAAGGAAGGCGAGACGATCATGGCAAACCCTTACGAGATCATCGTGATCGGTTCGGGACCCGGCGGCTATGTCACGGCGATCAGGGCAGCGCAGCTCGGCTTCAAGACGGCAATCGTCGAGCGTGAGCATCTCGGCGGCATTTGCCTCAACTGGGGATGCATCCCCACGAAGGCGCTGCTGCGCTCCGCCGAGATCCTGCACTACGCACGCCACGCCAAGGATTACGGGCTTCTCTTCGAGGGCAAGATCGGCCCGGATGCCGCATCGGTCGTGCAGCGTTCGCGCGGCGTTTCGAAGCGCCTCAATGACGGCGTCGGCTTCCTGATGAAGAAGAACAAAATCGATGTGATCTGGGGCGAGGCCACGATCGACGCGCCGGGCAAGATCACGGTCGGCGCCTCGAAGAAACCTCCGATGCAGCCTGCCCATCCGACGCCGAAGGGGACTTTGGGCACAGGGACCTACGAAGGGAAGCACATCATCGTCGCGACCGGCGCAAGACCGCGCGTGCTTCCGGGGATCGAGCCCGACGGAAAGCTCATCTGGACCTATTTCGAGGCAATGGTGCCGCCCTCGATCCCGAAATCGCTTCTCGTCGTGGGGTCGGGTGCGATCGGCATCGAGTTCGCGTCCTTCTACCGCGACATGGGCGCGGAGGTGACGGTCGTCGAGCTTTTGCCCCAGATCCTTCCCGTCGAGGATGCCGAGATTGCGGCGCTGGCACGCAAGCGTTTCGAGAAGGCCGGCATCAAGATTTTCACCGGCGCCAAGGTGACAAAGGTCGAGAAGGGGAAGGATGCGGTCACCGCCCATGTGGAGGACGCCAAGGGCGGGCGCGTCACCATCACGGCCGAACGCCTCATCTCCGCCATAGGCGTCATCGGCAATGTCCAGAATCTCGGCCTCGAGAAGCTCGGCGTGAAGATCGAGCGGGGCTCGATCGTCATCGATGATTTCGGCCGCACGAATGTGAAGGGCATCTACGCCATCGGCGATGTCGCGGGCCCTCCCATGCTCGCGCACAAGGCCGAGCACGAAGGCGTCGTTTGCGTCGAGGCCATCAAGGGGCTCGA
>JAFBAK010000087.1 GCA_019247795.1 Hyphomicrobiales bacterium
GCCTTCGGCGTTTGGCTCGTGATTCTCGGCGGAGCCTGGACGCAAGGCTGGCTACACGCGAAAGTCATGCTGGTGCTGGTGCTTTCAGGGCTGCATGGATTTTTCGCGAGCGAGGCCCGTCGGCTGGCACGAGGGGGTGAGCCTCGAACGACGCGCTTTTATCGGATCATCAACGAGGTGCCGGCGGTTATCCTGGTCCTCATCGTTTTCCTCGTGGTGCTAAAGCCGTTTTGAGCGGGAGCCGAATGTGCATGGCGTGAATTTCCGCCGCTTGGCCCACGCTAAAAAGCTTGAAATCATGGGACCCCGCCGACGCGCTCCTTGTGTGGACGGGCCAAAACGTTTATATCTAGAAAGCGCGATCGGTTCTTCGGTCGTGTTTCTCATCGATCGGTGGAGTTTGGCGGCGCCCCGCCGCATTCAGCCTCGAGGCTCCTGAGCTCCATTACGTCCGATCTTCCCGGCTTCGCGTTTCGCCAGCTCGTCTCCGACGAAGCGTCCAAGGTTAACCAATGGCAGAAATTAAACTTCATGATTTGAAGGGTAGGACCCCGACCGAGCTTTTGGCATTTGCCGAAGAGCTGAAGGTCGAAAATGCAAATTCCATGCGCAAGCAGGAGTTGCTATTCGCAATTCTCAAGCAACAGGCGGCCAATCAGGTCGAGATCATCGGCGAAGGCGTTGTCGAGGTGCTCCAGGATGGTTTCGGCTTCCTGCGCTCTCCCGAAGCAAATTACCTCGCGGGGCCAGACGACATCTATGTTTCGCCGTCCCAGATCCGCCGATTCGGGCTGAGGACCGGCGATACCGTCGAGGGAATGATACGAAGCCCGAAAGAGGGCGAGCGCTACTTCGCTCTCCTCAAAGTGAACTCGATCAATTTCGAAGATCCGGAGAAGGTCCGGCATAAGGTTCATTTCGACAATCTGACGCCACTCTATCCAGACACGCGCCTTCGCCTCGAGATCGAGGATCCGACGAAAAAGGATTTCTCGGCGCGCCTGATCGATATCGTGTCGCCGATCGGGAAGGGGCAGCGCGCGCTGATCGTTTCGCCCCCGCGCACCGGCAAGACGGTTCTTCTGCAGAACATCGCTCAATCGATCACCAGCAACCATCCCGAAAGCTACCTGATCGTCCTCCTCATCGACGAGCGGCCCGAAGAAGTGACCGACATGCAGCGCTCGGTGCGCGGCGAAGTTGTCTCCTCGACCTTCGACGAGCCGGCCTCTCGTCACGTCCAGGTCGCCGAGATGGTGATCGAAAAGGCCAAGCGCCTCGTGGAGCACGGACGCGACGTCGTGATCCTGCTCGATTCGATCACGCGTCTTGGCCGGGCTTACAATACGGTCGTTCCGTCCTCAGGAAAGGTGTTGACGGGCGGCGTGGACGCGAACGCGTTGCAACGCCCAAAGCGGTTCTTTGGGGCGGCGCGCAACATCGAGGAGGGTGGATCGCTGACGATCATCGCGACGGCGCTGATCGACACCGGAAGCCGCATGGACGAAGTGATCTTCGAAGAGTTCAAAGGCACGGGCAATTCGGAAATCATTCTCGATCGCAAAGTGTCGGACAAGCGGACCTTCCCGGCGCTCGACATCACGCGCTCAGGGACGCGCAAGGAAGAGCTGCTCGTTCCACCGGAAGTGCTCAAGAAGATGTATGTTCTGCGGCGTATCCTCAACCCGATGGGAACGGTCGACGCGATCGAATTCCTCCTGGACAAGCTTCGCCAGACCAAGACCAATGCCGACTTCTTCGAGTCCATGAACACGTGACGGAGAGCATGGACCGCCTCGCATGCGGGGCTTCACGGGACACGACACTCAGCGTAATCCGACGCGGAAAGACCCGCCGGTGGTAGCGAAGGCTCGTATTGAATTCACGCTCTCGGCCGGCTTTCTTCGCCGTGAGCGCGGTCGTTGACGGTTTCCGACCGTTTGCATTTTTCGCTCCGATATGATCGTGCAAAGCGCGTTCACTCGATGAGGAGCGGCCGTGAGCGACACGATCTTCGCGCTCTCTTCCGGCCAGGGGCGCGCCGGCGTTGCCGTCGTGCGCCTGAGCGGCGAGGCAGTGTGCGATGTCTTTGCGCAATTGTGTGGCAAGCTGCCGGCTGATCGTCGCGCCACATTGTTGCCGCTTCGCGATCCGGACGATGGCAGCCTGATCGACAAGGGCTTGTGTCTTTATTTTGCGGCTCCCCGCAGCTTCACCGGGGAGGATATGGGCGAATTGCAGGTCCATGGCGGCCGCGCCGTGCTGGCGCGATTGCTCGACGTGTTGAGCCGTATCAAGGGCCTGAGGCCTGCCGAGGCCGGTGATTTCACGAGGCGCGCCTTCCTCAACGGCAAGCTCGATCTCGTCGAAGTGGAAGCGCTTGGTGACGTGATCGAGGCCGACACGCAGGCACAGCTCAAACTGGCCCAGCGGCTCGCCACCGGGAGCCTGTCAGATCGCGCCGGGCGGTGGCGCAAGGAGCTCGTTGCCGCGATGTCCCTTCTGGAGGCTGCGATCGACTTTTCCGACGAGGCCGATGTTATGACCGACGGCAGCCTGGGCATCAGGTCGCAGGTGATGTCGGTGGCGTCGGAAATTGAGGCGGTCCTCGATGACCGGGGGCGGGGCGAGCGCCTTCGCGACGGCGTGACGGTCGCCATCGCGGGACCGCCGAATGCGGGCAAATCCACCTTGCTCAATTTGTTGGCACGACGGGATGCTGCGATCGTGTCTCCTTTGCCCGGGACGACCCGCGACCTCATCGAGGTGCAGCTCGATCTCGGCGGTGTTCCGGTAACGCTCGTGGACATGGCGGGCCTACGCGAAGCGGCGGATGAGATCGAGGCGATCGGCGTGGCGCGGGCACGCGAGAGAATGGCGCGAAGTGATCTCGTGCTTTGGCTCGAACCTGCGATGTGCGACCAGTCTCAGGCTGTTCCGGGCCAGAAAGTGTTGCGGGTAGCGACAAAGGTCGACCTTGAAGCGAAGCGAAATGACAGAGAAATCGCGATCAGCGCCCTGACCGGAGAGGGGCTTCCGGAACTCCTGGAGCGCCTCGTCGAAGAGGTCCGGAAGCTCGCGGGCGCTGAGGAAAACATATTGATCACGAGAGCCCGTCAGCGCATTGCACTGCGGGATTGCGCAGAGGAGTTGCGGCGAGTTTCCTCTGGAATTGCTGACGACGGCGAGGAGGCCGCCGCGGAATTGCAAGCGGAACATCTTCGTCGGGCGCTTGGTGCCCTGGGACGGCTGGTCGGCAGTGTCGATGTTGAAGAGGTGTTGGACGAAATTTTCGCTTCCTTCTGCATCGGAAAGTGAGTGAGCCGTGTTTCACGTGAAACCTCAACGTCCTTGAGCCTGCAAAGCGCCCGGATTTCTGCTAAAGCGCCAAAATGACCAGATTTGACGTGATCGTAATCGGCGGGGGACACGCCGGCACCGAAGCCGCGGCGGCGGCCGCCCGGATGGGTGCGCGCACCCTTTTATTGACATTGAAACCCGAAGCGTTGGGTGAGATGTCGTGCAACCCGGCAATCGGTGGGATCGGCAAAGGCCATTTGGTGCGGGAGGTTGATGCCCTGGACGGCATCATGGGGCGTGCGGCGGATCTGGCCGGCATCCAATTTCGGGTCCTCAACCGTCGAAAGGGTGCCGCCGTCAGAGGTCCGAGGGCGCAATGTGATCGCGCGCTCTATCGCGAGGCCGTGCAAGGCCTCCTCGCGCAGGTCGCTGGCCTGAGCGTCGAGCAGGGCGAAGCGGTCGATATCGAGATCCGCAACGGAAGGATTCAGGCGGTCCTGACCGCGGACAGGCGCAGGCTTGCTTGCGGGGCTGTCGTGGTGACGACGGGCACTTTCCTTCGCGGGCTCATTCATATCGGCCCGCTGAAGGTCGAGGCGGGTCGCTTTGGCGAGGCGCCCTCGGTTGCGCTCGCCGAAAGATTTCGTGAGCTCCAGTTGCCGCTCGGGCGTCTCAAAACCGGAACGCCGCCTCGACTCGATGGGGAATCGATCGACTATCGTGAGTTGGATATTCAGCTGGGCGACGAAGCTCCCGAAATGTTCTCCGTGGATTCGCGCGGGCCCGTCAATCGCCAAATCGCCTGTCACATCACGCATACGACCTGTGACACCCATTCGGTAATCCGAGCCAATCTTGAGCAAGCGCCGGTCTTCTCGGGCGAGATCGAGGGGCGTGGCCCGCGCTATTGTCCCTCCATCGAGGACAAGGTGGTGCGTTTTCCCGATCGCGGGGCGCATCAGATTTTTCTTGAGCCCGAGGGCCTGGACACGAATTCGGTTTATCCGAACGGCATCTCATCCTCTCTGCCGGAGGCGATCCAGCGGCAGTTTCTCGCCACCATTCCTGGCCTCGAGAAAGCGCGTATGCTGCGCCCGGCATACGCCATCGAGTACGATTATGTGGACCCACGGGCCCTTCGGCCAAGCCTCGAGGTAAAAAAGGTCGAAGGGCTTTTCCTCGCCGGGCAGATCAACGGGACGACGGGTTACGAGGAAGCAGCTGGTCAAGGTATCCTCGCGGGGATCAATGCGGCGCTCCGGGCCGCCTCATCAGAGCCGATCGGGCTGTCCCGAAGCCGAGCCTTCATCGGCGTGATGGTCGACGACCTTGTCACGAAGGGCGTGACCGAACCTTACCGCATGTTCACTTCGCGCTCTGAATATCGACTGAGCCTGCGTGTGGACAACGCGGATGAGCGACTGACGCCGCTGGGCCTCGAGCTCGGGTGCGTGGGGGAAGGAAGGCGTGCGCGTCACGAAACACATATGCGAAACCTGGTCCGTTGGCGCGACACACTCGCCGCGTTGACCATAACGCCGACAAAGGCCGGTAAATACGGCATCAAGCTCAAAAAGGACGGGGGATATCGTAGCGCATTCGAGCTCCTGTCCTACCCGGGACTCGATGCTGCCGCGCTTCGGCGAATTTGGCCGGAACTGAACCAGCTCAATGACGCATTGGCAAATCGGCTTGCCACGGATGCGCGTTACTCGGTTTATCTGGACCGACAGCAACAAGACATAGCCAGCTTTGAGCGGGAGGAGGCGCGTCGCCTACCTGAGCACCTCGCGTTTGAGACCATGTCCGGGCTTTCGAATGAGTTGCGCCAGAAGCTCGCGCAAATTCGGCCGGAAACCCTCGGGCAAGCAAGCCGGATCGAGGGCATGACCCCTTCAGGGCTGGCGATTTTGGCGATCAACGCTCGTGCTGCCGAGGTTGCGACGCGCTCGGAACGGGGGGACTGATGGCCCAATCGGGGGCGAAATGGCGAAAAGGAGAGGCGCGGTTCGACGAGCAGCTAAGCGGAGATCGGCAACGGGTGCTGGCGATCCTCGATGTTTCACGTGAAACCAGCGAACGGCTCGATGTCTATGTAACACTCCTGCTTAAATGGCAGCCGGTCATCAATCTCGTGTCGCCTTCGACGCTTGGGTACCTGTGGACGCGCCATATCCTCGATTCGGGTCAAATTCTTGGTCTCGCGACATCACACAAAAGCTGGGCGGACCTTGGCTCGGGCGCTGGTTTCCCAGGCCTTGTCCTGGCAATCCTCTCGATGCAAGGGGCCGCCGTCCGCCATTTTCATCTCGTCGAGAGCGACGAGCGAAAGGCCGGCTTCCTGCGCGAAGCGGCTCGCCTGACCGGCGCTCCGGTCGTGATTCATGCCGAGCGCGCCGAGGAAGTCCTCTCTCGCTTGCAGGGCAAGGTCTCGGCCGTGACGGCGCGCGCTCTCGCGCCGCTTCCTCGGCTTCTCGCTCTTGCAGAACCTTTGTTGACAACCGGCGCTGAAGGTTTCTTTCCGAAGGGCTTGTCGATAGAATCTGAAATTCAAGAGGCGGCGGAGCTTTTCGCCTTCGACTATCGGGCAGTACCAAGCCAAAGCGATGAGAAGGGGCGAATTCTCGTCATCCGCGACCTCAGGCGGCGCGGGCCTCTCGGCAAAGTTGGGGACGGAAGATGAGCCTTGAAGAACCGCCTCCTTTTCCTCGAATCCTGACGGTGGCAAATCAAAAGGGCGGTGTCGGCAAGACGACCACCGCGATCAATCTCGGCACCGCGCTTGCTGCCATAGGCGAGCAGGTCCTCCTCATCGACCTCGACCCACAGGGAAATGCTTCGACGGGACTCGGTATCGAGCATAGAAGCCGCCTCGTCTCGACTGCAGATGTCCTGACAGGACGCGCGTCCTTGCGGGATTCCATCATCGACACGAGTGTGCCCCGCTTGGCGCTCGCCCCGTCCACGCTCGATCTTCTGGGCGTGGAGCTCGAAATTTCCCAAGACCATGAGCGAGCCGTCAAGCTGAAGAAGGCACTCCGGGAACTTGGTGCGGGCGGAGAGGGGCGCCGGCTGAGCTACGTCCTCATCGACTGCCCGCCTTCACTCAATCTTCTCACCATAAACGCGCTGACCGCGGCGAACGCCGTCGTGGTTCCCTTGCAATGCGAGTTTTTTGCGCTCGAGGGATTGAGCCAATTGCTCAGGACCGTCGAGCAAGTGCGCTCCACCCTCAACCCAAGCCTCGTAATTCAGGGCATCGTGCTTACTATGTTCGACCCCCGCAACAAGTTGTCCGGTCAGGTCGTCGCGGATGTGCGAGAGTTCATGGGCACCAAGGTCTACGAGACGATCATTCCTCGCAATGTGAGGCTCTCGGAGGCCCCGTCCTACGGCAAGCCAGCCCTGCTCTACGATCTCAAATGCACCGGGAGCCAAGCCTATCTCAAGCTCGCTTCCGAGCTCATTCAGCGGGAACGCACAGATCACGCGCGCGATTTCGCCGCCCTGAGTTGAGCAAGATAAATAGTTGGACGCTCAGTATTTATACTTGGCTATATAAAATTAGCAGCCGGATAATGATAAGGAAATGGTGAAGAATGGCTGAGGAACCACAGCGCTCGCGATTGGGACGCGGTTTAGCGACCCTTATCGGCGATGTCGGAATGGAGGCGGCCCCCGCTAAAAGCGAGTTCGTGCCGCGCCGTGCTCCCGTCGAGCATCTGAGGCCGAATCCCCGTAATCCCCGGCGCAATTTTGCCGACGCCGAGCTCGATGAGTTGGCCGCCTCGATTCGCAGCAAAGGCCTGATCCAGCCTGTCGTCGTCCGCCGCGGCGCCGACAAGGGGGCGCCCTATGAGATCGTGGCGGGCGAGCGAAGGTGGCGCGCGGCGCAGCGGGCCGGGCTTTCCGAGATACCGATCGTCTTGATCGAGGTGGATGACCGAGCCTCCCTCGAGCTGGCGATCATCGAGAACGTCCAAAGAGAAGATTTGAACGCAATAGAAGAAGCAAACGGCTATCAAAATCTCATTGATGAATACAATTATACGCAAGCAGAACTTGCAAAATCCTTAGGAAAGAGCAGAAGTCATATTACGAACACTTTACGATTACTGAACCTTCCCGATGATGTAAAGAAAAGCCTGAGTGAAGGTCGCCTTTCAGCGGGGCATGGGCGTGCCCTTCTGAACGTCGACGATCCATCGGCGGCCGCCAGAGAGGTGATGGCGCATGGACTGAGTGTCCGCGACGCGGAAGCGATGGCGCAGAAGGAGGCAAAGGTCCGTCGCGGCCGAGAGGGGAAAGCGACGCGCCCGGCATCGCCGGCTGACGCCGATGTCGCCGCACTGGAGCACAGCCTGGAAGAGAACCTGGGCCTGCCTGTCGCCATTCGGCATGGCGCTCGCGGCGGAGAATTGCGCATCCGCTATCAAAGCCTCGAGCAGCTCGATTCATTGTGCAGGAGCCTGACCGGGCAGTAGGACAACTCGCTCGAGCCGGCCTGGCGGAATTGATCGACGGCGAAAAAACGTCGCCGCGACCCGTCCGCATCGGCTGCGGCAATCGGGGCGCGAGACACTTCTCGGCGGGGAAATCAGCGCGGCACCGCCCGATCGATGACCGCTGGTGAGCTCCCGGATTCGCGCCGCACGAAACTCCGAGTAGGCGCTCCACTCGGCGAGCTCGACGTCACTCCTCATCCCAGACATTGGCATTCTTGGGGAAGCCGGGTCGCTGCACGCGGACGACGCAGAACCGCTGACCCGTCGGCGCCTCCATCACCACCCAGCGTTCCAGACGATTGACGACCCTCGCCCCCAATCTGCTCAGGCGCGCCACCTCGGCAGGGATGTCGTCAGTCTCGATGTCCAGGTGCACGCGACTCTCGTGATCCACGCGCTGGATCTGCACGATGGGTTCATCGGGCGGAGTTTCCAGCATGCGATAATTGCCGCGGGTTCCTGGATGATCGGTGTCGACCGGGCGGCCCAGCGCTTTTGCCCAGAAGCGGGCAGCCGCCTCCACATCGGACGTTCGACAATCGATCAATAGGGCACATAGACGGGAACGGTGCATTTCAGTGCCTCTCTGCGAGCGCGCTGCCTTAAGAACGAGGAACCTATCCTATCGCTGTGCGGGGGATCTCGCATGGCGCGCGATCCGCCAGAATGCCATGCGTGCGACCGATTCGGCCGCGAGCGGCGAGCGCCGAATGCGCCTGACAGCCGATTGCAGATCGCCGAGCGCGCCGTGAAGCGCGGCCGAGCTCCACTTCGTCAATTGGCGAGCGACGGCTGCTTCCCGCTTCCAGAAGAGATACATTTCCTTCGCCGCCTCGGCCGCGCTCAGGCCCGCATCGATCTTGCTGCGAGCCTCCGCCAGGGAAAAGACATGCCGTATCGCGGCGCCAAGAATCGGATCTGCTCCGAGCCTCTCGGCAAAGGCGCGCGACAATTCCCGATCGAGCGCCGCGTAATCGCCGCCGAAGGCCGCATCGATCACGGCATTCATCGCCACCGCATTGGCATCGACCATCACGGTCGCCACGTCCTCGCTCGTCACATTCTTTTCGCCGAGCTTGTAAAGCACGAGCTTCTCGATCTCGGAGCGCGATTGACGCCGGTCGGGACCGAGCGCGGCCACGAGATCGCGACGGGCGCCCGCCTCGATGGTGAGCCCCGATTGGGCAAGCATTTCATCGACGAGAGCCGCATTCTCCCGCTCTCCACCGGCGTAGCAGGCGAGCGCTGCGGCGCGCGACGAGCGCTCGCACGAAATCCGCAACGCCGATTGCTTGCCGAGATCCCCCGCCTGGACAACAACGAGATTGTCGAAAGGCGGACCTTCGAGAAGGAGTTTCACGCTGCGGTCGACTGCCTTGTCCAGCGCCTGCACCCAGATCGCCTTGCGCGGCCCGAAGAGGCCGATGGCGCTCGCCTCTTCGAGAAGCCGCTCGGGATTGGCGGAAAGCTGGTCGCCCATGATCCGCACGAGCTGGAAAGGGTCGCCCGGATCGGGCACCGCGCTCGCCAGCGCGGCGCGACAGCGCTCGTCGACGAGCCCCGCATCCGGACCATAAAAAAGCAGCACCTCGACGGTCTTCGGCAACCGCCGAAGAAAGCTCTCCGCCTCCGCCGGCTTGACAGCGACCATCCTATTTCTGTTCGAGCAGAGCTATCCCGACGCGCGTCCGGATCTGGTCGGCGAGGACGGTCGCGGCCCTGATCTCGGCGTCACGCGCAGCCCGCACATTGGCGAAGCGCTGTTGCGAGCGGTCATAGGACGCGTTTGCGCTCGCGGTGCCTTTGGTAATTTCCTTGCCGCCTTCGATCTCGGTGAGCGAGTAATTCGCGGTGAGCGTGAGCGAGGCCGCGTCGGAAGTCAGGCTGTGCAAATTGACGATCAGCCCGCCGAGGGTTTCCTGGGTGCTGATGGTGAGGCGGTACCTCGGCGGGGGCGTAATGCCGCTGCCGTTCGTCTCGAATTTGAGCTCCTCGGCCAAGTAGTGGCCGACGCGATCCGGAATCGGTGCGACCTCGACCTCCGCAAGACGGGAAGCGACACCATTCGTTCCGTAGAGCGGGTGGATGCAGCCGGCGAGCGAAAGCGCTGTGGCGCTCGCGATCAGCGGCCTCAAGCCCAGCAACCGAAGCCGATCAAATGACCACATTGACGATCCTTCCCGGCACCAGGATGAATTTGCGCAGAGCCCGACCTTCCATGGCACGCTTCACCGCGTCGAGCGCAAGCACCGCCGCCTCGATCGCGGCACCGTCCGCCTCGCGCGGGACGGTGATGTCGGCGCGCTTCTTGCCGTTGACCTGAACCGGCAGCGTGACGGTCGCGTCGGTGAGGAGGCTCGCCTCGACCCGCGGCCAGGGCGCGC